>JABSSA010000122.1 GCA_013214665.1 Paracoccaceae bacterium | reverse complement strand
GCCCGCGTGAGCTGAAAGCCCAGGGAGGCTTTGAAATCGTGTTTGGTCATTTCCGAGCCCACAGCCGTCTCCATAATTGCGTGGACTGTTCACGCAAATAGACTGTCAAAACGCCGCCAATCTTTCACCAAAAAAGGGAATATTTCGCAAAAATTTGCAGTGCAAAGGAATTTTGCGTGCAACTTGCACATACTTTGGTATTGAGGTCACGTATCAGTGTCTGTCCACCTGCACTGGCTTCGATCCATCAAGTCGTCAAAACATCTGAGGTGTCCTTATGAACGCACGCATCTTTTCTTCGAAGGATCGGCCATTTCACCAAGGCCCATATCCCACCGAACGACTGGCACGGCACACAGCCTTGCCCAATCTCTCAGATGTTCCTGCGATGTCTCAACTGAGCTTTCGACGCGACTCTGACGCCTATTCGATCATCAATGCCATGCGCGAACATCAAGCAATGCTGGACGCGATCCGGGATGGGCTGGTGAACAAGGTCGTCGCGCAGGCGCCAAACTGCCCGCAGGAGCGGGCCAATCACCTCAAGTCTTTTGGGTATTTCGCCGACGCATCGGTTGTCGGCACCTGCCTGTTGCCGGACGCGGCCCGGCTGCAACAGCCATTTGCCAATCCAGACGTAGGGCGGTTGGCGCATGATCTGAAGACGCGCCAAACCAAGACACTGTCAGCCGGGATCGATGAAATCATGGCCGGGCTGAAAGAGGCGATGGAGCGGCCGCCTTCCAACATTGACGGGCATACCCATTGCCTTGTGTTCCTTTACGAGAACCCGCGTATGCCCGAACCGGGTGAAAGGGGCTGTGATTGGGTTCATGATGCCCAGGCGCATCGGGCTGGTTTGATCGCGGCAGAAACGGCAATCGTCCTTTCGAACTACCTGCGTGTGCTGGGCTATGATGCGCGCGGCCATACGGTGTCCAGCAGTGATGTAGATCTGAACAAACTGGCCGTCGCTGCCGGGTTGGCCACCGTCGAACATGGGGAGCTTAGCCACCCATATGTTGGCACGCGGTTTGGCCTGTCGGCTGTGACCACGACGTTTGAGGTTGCGCCTGATTTGCCGTTGCGACCGATGGCAGAGCAGCCAAAGTCGATCTATGGGGCAGGGTGGAAATACGGCACCAACAGTTCCAAAAACGCGATGAATGCGGTGCCTTATGCAAAACGCAAGTTTGTGGATGGCGCGCAACCCTTTGAACGGCTCAAGCGGGTCGATGTTCCGACCACCTATATTGACGAACCCAATATTCCGCGTGTTCCCAAACGCACCGACATGTTTGCGCGCGCGCAATTCGGAGACATGGGCAAAAAGGTTCAAGACGCCTCCAAAGGGGGGCGGCACGTGATCAAGGCGGCTCCATCAATGGCCCAACGGCGCGCGCTGGGGGCGTTTGTTTTGCTGCAAGACGGGGATGCAGACCCGGAACAGGCCAAACTCACCCCAGAAGCGGCCGCGGATCTGATCAAGGCCACATGCTATTGGTTGGGGGTCGATGCTGTTGGCATTTCGCGCTGCCCTGACTGGGCTTGGTACAGCCATGACGCGCGGGGTGATGAGCTGACCCCGCCGCATGATCAGGCGATCAACATGGTGATCGATCAGGGCTATGAAACGATGGAGGGGTCGTCGGGCGATGATTGGATTGCCGTCGCGCAATCTATGCGCGCCTATTTGCGCTTTTCCTTGCTGGGCGGTGTGATCGCCAAGCAGGTGCGCAATTTGGGATATAGCGCCAAAGCCCATACGGTGATTGACGGCGATGTGTTGCAGCCGCCGCTTTTGCTGTTGTCAGGGCTTGGAGAGGTCAGCCGGATCGGAGAGGTGATCCTCAACCCATATCTTGGGCCGCGTCTGAAGTCAGGGACGGTGACAACCGATTTGCCGCTTGCGCATGACAAGCCGATTGACTTCGGGCTGCAGACGTTTTGCGAAAGCTGCAACAAGTGTGCGCGGGAATGCCCGTCGGGCGCCATTACGGCGGGCCCGAAAACCATGTTCAACGGGTATGAAATCTGGAAGTCAGACAGCCAGAAATGCACAAGCTATCGATTGACAAACATGGGCGGGGCCATGTGTGGGCGGTGCATGAAAACCTGCCCGTGGAATTTGGAGGGTATTTTCAAGGAACGCCCATTCCGATGGGCTGCGATGAACGTGCCCAAGCTCGCACCGGCACTGGCCAAGCTTGACGACGTTGTGGGTAACGGGTCACTCAATCCTGCCAAGAAGTGGTGGTGGGATTTGGAGATTGATGAGGATGGAGGCTTTCGTCCAACCAAAACACCCGTAAACGCACGCGCCTTGCAAACGGATCTCGACCTCAAGTTCGAAGATCAGACGATGGCGGTTTATCCCGCCCCACTTGCGCCGCCGCCGCATCCCTACCCATTCCCGATGGACCGCGAAAAAGGGATCGAAGCCTATGGCGCGATGGTGTCTGCGAAAGAATATCAAGAGCGTGTGAAACAAGGGGACACGTCCGTTTTGCATCGCACCGCTGAGACGGGTGAAAGCCCGGTCATTCCGGCCGTAGTTTCGCTGGCAGAGGAAACTGCCACAGGGGTGATGAAGTACGAGTTTCGCGCCGTGTCGGGCGAGGATTTGCCAGTTTGGGAGGCCGGCGCGCATCTTGATATCGTCGTTGCGCCCGAATTCCTGCGCCAATATTCCATGTCTGGCGATCCTGCGGACCGGACCAAGTATCAGATTGCCGTGCTCAGAGAAGACGAAGGGCGAGGTGGATCAAAACTGATGCACCGCATCTTTACCGAAGGGCGGCGTGTGTTCCTGTCACCGCCGATCAATCATTTCCCGCTGGCAACGGAGGCGACAAAGGTCTTTTTGATGGGCGGGGGGATCGGCATCACGCCGATGATCGCCATGGCGCATACGCTTCATGCGCAAGGTACGCCGTTCGAAATGCATTACTCCGGTCGCTCTCGCGCAACGATGGGATTGTTAGATGACATTGCCGGGTTTGATTGGGCTCCGTCCGTCACTTTGCATGTCACGGACGAGGGGACGCGCGCGGATCTCGATGCGATATTCGCGGCGTATCAGCCGGGCGCGCATGTTTATACATGCGGGGCGGACCGGTACATGACCAGCGTTCTTGAGGCGGCAGAACAGGCCGGTTTTCCAGAAGACGCCCGACACCTCGAATACTTCTCCGTGCCGGATCAACCCGACTACGAAAACCACCCATTTGTGCTGCGCTTGGCAAGCACGGGCGCAGAACTTGCCGTGCCGGCAGACAAGTCTCCTGCAGAAGTCTTGATTGAGAATGGCGTGGATGTGGATCTGAAATGCAGCGACGGTTTGTGCGGTGTTTGCAAATGTACGGTCCTGTCGGGCAAGGTGGAGCACCGGGATTTTGTCCTGTCCAAGGCCCAACAGGAAAACGCCATGATCCTGTGCCAATCTCGCGCAGCTGACCCGGATGGGGAAATCGTGATCGAGCTCTAGATGGCTTTTGTGGTATGGTGAGGTAATCGGTTTTGAACAAAAGCGATCAACATCGATCACAAAAGCTTTAGGCCCCTTTATCGAATAATTTGAAGCTTTGAAATAAGCGTGTTTTCAGGATGCGCGCTTTGCGTAAGTATCTGAAATTATTAAATTCAGGTAAGATATTTCCTATCACAGGTAGTTGGTTTTTCACCGGCATTTAACGCTTTTACGTTTTGGTCAACCCGCGCTCGTTACCTCGTGTCAAAGTCAGGTTTGGCAAGGCGAAGTGGGTGTCGACAGGAATAATTTGAAAAGCGAACCACCATATGACCATTACCCCTCCCAATGCAGATTTTGGCGATAGCGTCGGCCCTGTTCAAGTCGATCTCGTCACCGATGTTGCCACACAGCAAACCGGGTTTTCCGTAAGCCATACCGCGCAACCGTTTCAGTCTTTGACGACGGACCAAACGATCGAGCAGCTTGTGGCCGAAGCGGTGGCAGATCGCTTGTATTACAATGTGCACACCGTGAACGTGGCCAGCGGCGAAATTCGCGGTCAGCTTTTGTTGCAGAGCGACACGACCGTAGATGGTCAGCGCATCATCGTTTTGCAGGCCAGCCTGGACAGCGCGCAGGAGCCGAATGACACTTCAGATTCCGCGGCAACCGGGCAGGGCACCGTGACGATCACCGTGGATGGCGACACCGCGACATATGCCAGCGATTTGAGCATCACGGGTTTGGCCGCCTCCGACCTGATGCCCGTCGCCGGCATCAGCGCGATCCATTTGCACAACGCCGAAGCGGGTGTGAACGGACCGGTCATCGTCGACATCGTGCAAGACGCGGGTGGCGATGCAACAGGTGCCACAGCGGATGGCAGCGTTTTTGTAGATGTGGTTGAGACCCTCTCGGTTGCTGACGTTCTGAACGTGGACGGCTCCGATGACGATGACGTGTTGTTGGGCGATGGCGGTGCAAATATCCTCAACGGCGGCGCAGGCAATGACCTGTTGGCGGGTCGCGGCGGCGTCGACGTGATTGATGGCGGCGAAGGTATCGACACCAACAGCTTTCAGGGCATCGGCCTGGGCGTAACGGCCAATCTGAATGCTGACGGAACCGGCACTGCGGAGTATGGCGCGGTTAACGAGACTTTCACAGGCATCGAAAACCTGGTTGGGTCTGACAACGACGACATCCTGATCGCGACCGGGGCCGCAGCGAATTCGATTTCTGGCGGTGCAGGCAACGACTTTATCGCAGGCGGCGGTGGTGTTGACGTGATCGATGGTGGCGAAGGTATCGACACCAACAGCTTTCAGGGCATCGGCTTGGGCGTAACGGCTAATCTGAATGCTGACGGAACCGGCACTGCGGAGTATGGCGCGGTTAACGAGACCTTCACCGGCATCGAAAACCTGGTAGGGTCTGACAACGACGACACTCTGATCGCGACCGGGGCCGCAGCGAATTCGATTTCCGGCGGTGCGGGTAACGACTTTATCGCAGGCGGCGGTGGCGTTGATGTTCTGGATGGTGGCGAGGGCATCGACACCAACAGTTTCCAAGGCATTGGCCCGGATGTTGTCGCGAACCTCGGCAACGGAACCGCGTCTTACCAAACGCCAAATGGCACAGTTTTTGAGGCGTTTTCAAACTTTGAAAACCTTGACGGGTCGTCCAGCAATGACATTCTGATTGGCGATGGCGGCAACAATGTCCTCACCGGGAATGATGGCAACGATGCGCTGTCAGGTGGGGCCGGAAACGACGCGCTGATTGGCGGGGATGGCGACGATGTGCTGACCGGTGGTGGTGGTACGGATGTCATCTCTGGCGGCGCTGGCATCGACACCAACAGCTTTCAAGGCATTGGCGGAGCGGTGACCGCGTCTATCGCAGATGGCACAGCCAGCTACGGTATGGTGAACGAAACCTTCACCGGTATCGAAAACCTGACCGGCTCAGACAATGACGACACATTGTCTGGCGACGAAGGCGCAAACCTGATCGCAGGCGGTCAAGGCAACGATGTGATCAATGGCGGCGCAGGCAACGATGTGCTGCGTGGCGATGCCATCGGGGCTGGCGAAGCAATCACCGTCAGTGTGACCAACACGCTGGGCGACGGCGGCACATTCCTTACGCCGCTTTGGTTTGGGTTCCACGACGGTGAAAACTTTGACCTCTACGATCGCGGTGCCGCGTCAAGCCTTGGTCTGGAACGGTTGGCAGAAGACGGCGTGATCACGGCGCTGTCTGCCGAGTTTAACCAGCAAGCTGGTGACGGCGGTGTTGACAGCACAGTCTTTGGCGTGGGCGTCGGTGCACCAGGCCCGATTGATCCAGGTGAGACGGCGAGCTTTACCATTGATGTAAACCCAGAAGACGTGGGGCTTGGCTATTTCACGTGGGCCACGATGGTCATTGCCTCGAATGACGCCTTCCTTGCATCGCCGGGCAATCCGCTGACGGATGCGATCTTTGATGAAAACGGCAACTTTATCGGCCCTGTCACAATCAGCCGGTTCGGCCGTGACGTTCTGGATGCGGGCACCGAGGTGAATACGGAACTGGATGCCGCGTTCATCAACCAGACCGCACCAGATGCAGGTGAAGTCGAAAACGGCGTTGTGCGTCTGCACGAAGGTTTCATCGGCTCCGAAGGCGGCCCGGCGGGCGACAGCATCATTCTGGGCGGAACCTCCGCAGCGGGCACCGTGTTCACCGAAGAGGCGGATTTCACACGCGACAACGGCGCCAATCAGCTTCTTGAGATCGTTGTGGACCGCGCAGCTGGCGGCAACGACGTGATCGACGGTGGTGCCGGAGATGACGTGATCGAAGGTGGCGTTGGCAACGACATTCTGATCGGTGGATCCGGCAACGATGTGCTCGATGGCGGCGATGGGTTTGACACCGCTGACTTCTCTGACCTCGACACGCAAGTCACTGTCACCCTGGATGAAAACGGGAATGGCACGGCCACACGGGAAAGTGGGTTTACGCTTGCGTCCTCTGGTCAGCCGCTCAGCTCGTTGACCACGGATCAATCGCCTGCGGTACTGCTCGAAGAAGCTGTTGCTGGTCGCCTTTATTATAACATCCACACCACCGATTTCCCGTCTGGTGCAATTCGTGGTCAGCTGTTGTTGCAGTCAGATGTCACCGATACGTCCGGCGTTCGGACCATCACATTGGCGGCAACGCTGGATGCAGGCCAAGAGCCCAACAACAGCTCAACCTCCGCGGCGGTGGGTCAAGGGACCGTGGTCGTTACCGTTGATGGCGATACCATCACCTACAGCAGTGATCTGGCCGTTGAAGGATTGACCGTCGATGATCTGATGCCAGTGGCTGGCGTCAGCGCCATCCATCTTCACAACGCAGAAGCGGGCGTGAACGGGCCGGTTATCACCGACATCGTGCAGGCCGCAGGTGGCGACATCAACGGTATCACCGCAGACGGCAACGTGTTTATCGAAACCTTCGAAACTGACACTTTGATCAGCATCGAAAACGTCATTCTGGCAGGTGGTGACATCTTGGTTGAAGGTGCCGTGACCGGGAATGCAGCCTTTTTCGATGGTGCCAGCTTTGTTGGTGTCGATGACGGCGATCAGTTCGTGTTCGAAGGCGGCACCCCGTTCTCATCCGCAGCGATTTCTGTCGATGGTCAGAACGTGACCGTTCCGGGCGCGACGTTTGGCGTGGACGCTGACTTTGACGCGGGTCGCCTGTTGGCCGCGACAAACGATGGTCAAACAACGGCGGTTCAGTTCCTGGATACGCTGTTGGGGGATGGTCAGGATTTGATCGAAGGTCAGGCGGTCGCAGCCGATGAGATCGACGGGATCGCTTTCGAAGAGTTCGTCACCGGCAACGGCACCCAAACGGATGGCACCGATTTCACCATCGCGCTGGAAAACTCAACATCCGGCTTTGAGAACTCTTTTGGTGTATTTGTTTACAACGAAACCACCGGAGAGATTTCCGATGCCCAGATCGTTGCAGCTAACGCGCAAAACGGTGGCAGTGTCACAGTCAACGATGTGGCAGAAGGTGAGCAACTGGGCTTCTTCATCGTACAGGATGGGAACGGCCAAGTGTCCGCCCTTGGGGATGACATCGTCTTTGACTTCAACGACGGTGGCGCAAGCATCTCGGGCCTGAGTGATGTGGAAATTTTCCAGTCGATTGACGCGGCGCGGAACTCTGACGGTCTGGAGCACTTCTTGTCCGGCTCAGACGACACCGGGGTGCTTCGGGTTGGCGTCGAAGATCTGACTGGTCTCGGTGACAGCGATTTCCAAGACGTGGTCTTCACGGTCGCGCGCAGCGAAAGCTTCGACGACGGCTTCGGATTTGTTTGATCCGGCCAAATAGCAAACTGAGGATCAGCCGGGAAAGGCTGGCTGATCCTTCCCCACATCATTCGGTGTTTTCGGCGGCACAGAATGATCAGACGTCTGCCTTTTTTGGGCAGGCGTCGTTTCTGTTTGTTAAGGGGACCGCCCATCATGCGGACGGGACGATTTGGATCGGGCGCTTATGTTGGATGGGGTCGCATCTACGAACACGGATCCGAGTCTTTGGGTTTCCGCGATGGATGCGCCTTTTGTCTGATGCGCATGGGCAAGATCGTCCCGCCCTAATTGCGCGGCAGCGTTTGCGATGGTGTTGTGTATCCGCGCAGAAAACCACACATCCTCAGTTTTCGCCGCATGGCGCGCGGCTGTTTGAGCCGCGTTCAGCGCGTCTTGCGGCGTCCCGGCTGCCAAGAGGGCTTCGGCTTTCATCCCATACCAGTTTGCCAATTGCACCCCGGCGCCGGTCGCGGCAAAAATGTCGATGCCGCGATCAATTTCGGCCAGACCTTCCTCGCTATGTTGCTCGGCAACCAAAGTCCATCCACGCAGGACAAGGCTTGTGCCCAGCCAAAAAGGGTAATCATATTCGGTGCTTATATCGATCGCCTGCGCCGAAAGAGCTTTGGAGGTGTCAAGATCTCCAACCATCAAATATGCTTCGCTATTTAGGCTGGCATGAATGGCCTGGGCAAAGGGATTGGGAAAGGATGTGCTGAGCTTTTCGGACATGGCGACATGGGCGTGCACATCTTTCACCCGACCAGCAATCGCGGCATTCCAAGCGGCATATGAGACACATGTCACCGCAGAGTTTTGCATCGTGATGGATCCCGGCCCATTTTGGCGCAAAACCTCGATCCCTTTGTCCAACTCGGAGCGGGCCGCTTCGAATTCGCCCAAATGCGTCAGCACGGATCCGATCCCGGCGTGCGCTTGAAGACGCAAGGCGGGCATGTCTGTCTCGACGGCGATCTGGTGCAAGGCGCGGGCATGGCCAACGGCATCGCGCAAATCCCCAGCCACCCAGGCATGAAGCCAGAGGCCCAGCAAAATGCGCGGCGCGATCTTATCGGATCGAATGGATTGGTTCAGCTTGTGTGCCGCTTGAAATGCGTCACCAGCCTCTGGCGCGCCATACCCGCGCGCCGCCATGAGGGCCGGGGCAAGAGAAAGATGCAGGCGCATTTCCAGCGCGGGGTTTTCGCCGTTTTGAAGCAGCCCAAGTCCATTGTGCGCAAATTCAACGGCTTCGTTGGCGGCGGCTCGGGACAAGGCGGCATTGCTGGCGCGGGTCCATTGTTCTGCCGCAGCATCATGTTTGCCGCCTTCCTGCAGATGCATGGCAATCACCTCAGCAGGCACCTTGTCGTCTCCCGAAATCGTTTGCAGATAGGCAGCAACCTGCAAGTGCAGTCGTTTGCGTTCATCTTCCACGATCATCTCATAGGCCGCATCATTGAGCAGCATGTGACGGCAGGCAAACCCGCCCTCTGCCTGGCTCAGAAAGCCGTCACGCGTGAGCGCAAGCAGGTCGGCAAAGGTGTCGTCTTCGGATTGGTTAATCAGATGGGCCACGACCGGCGGCGCGGCTGGTGGACCAATAATCACCGTGGCGTAAAGCACCTGGCGCAAACGGGAAGACAGCTGAGACACGCGGCCTTCGATCACGGCGCGTACCGTCTCGGGCAGAGTGCCTGAGACGTTCCCATAAGCAAGCGCCAGCTCTTCAAGGAAAAACGGGTTGCCGCCGCCGCGTTTTGCAAGGCTTTGCAACGCCTCCTGGCTCTGATCAGCCAGTTTAGGCTGCGATTGCAGCAAGCGGGTGCTGTCTTGCAATCCGAGTGGCGACAAATGCAAAGCGGCCTCTGTCAGCAAGGCGCTTTCGACAGGACGCGAAGACAGCACGATCAACAGAGGGCAATCTTCGCAGGCGCGCACCAAGGCTTCGAGGTGCCGGGCAGATGAGGCATCACTCCAATGAATGTCTTCGAACACCAAAACGAGCGGTCGCACTTGGCAAGCCGCACGCAGAAATTGCGCAACCAGCGCACAACTGCGCTCCAGCAAGATCCGCTCTGAAAGGCTCGCCAGAATGGGGTCGGCCACGTCTTGCAAAATTCGCCCAAGCAAGGCGTTGTCTTCGGCATTTTCGCATTGTTCGATGTTCAATTGCATCAAAAGCGCGCGGATTGGGGCAAGCGGCGTATTGGCGCCACGTGGCAGACAATGCAGCAAGTGCGCTTGCGCAGGACCATCTTGCGATTTGGCCAAAAACTCTTTGATCAGACGTGATTTTCCGATGCCTGCTGGGCCGATTAAGCTGATCGCCTGACCGATGCGCTGTTCCAGCGATTGTGCCGCTTGTTCCAGAAATGCCAATTCCGCGGCGCGGCCCACGAATTGGCCACCATGCAGCGTATCGCTGCCCGCGACACCTGCGCGCTGCAAAGGTGGGGTGAGCACCCGGACACCCCCACCGCACGGCTCAGAAGCAACCTCATCCCTCAGGTGCGCCATGGCGTTGGGTGTGGCGATGATTTCGCCTGTTTTTGCTACATGCGCCATGGCCGCAGCCTCGTGTTCAATCGGGCTTGGTGCGCGCCAGTTTGGCATAGGTGCGCCGACCTCTTTCGGCATAGTGCCGGATGAAAGGCCGATGGCCATGCCCCGTGCGCTATCGGCGGACAAAAGAGCAAAGGCACATTGCGTCGCGCGGCGCACGGCATCTTCTTGCATGTCACCAAGCTCAAAAATGGCCGTAAACCCATCCAGCAACATATGCAAAAGCGCGCCATGGTGGGCGGCCACTGTTTGTGCGGCGTGGTGTGATGTGACGTTGTCCGCCTGTGCTGAGCTTTGGGCAGACAGTTTCACATACAGTATCGCAACCGTGCGCTGCTCGGGGATCGAGCTGGAAGTCGCTTGCACGTTAGATGCGTCAACGCTGTCTTGAACCGTAACGGTCGAGATCAAGCGCACGCCTTGGCCATGTACCGTTTTCAGGATGTCCTTGCTGTCTGGGCCAAGCGCTTTGCGGATCATGCTGAGCGTGGTTTGAAGCGTCGCCTCTGAAGCGTGCAGGGGCCAAAACGCGTCCAACAGTTCGGTTTTGGCCACAACGATGTCGGGCCGTTCCAATAGGTAAACCAAAACATCGAACGCCTTTGGCGTGAGATGGATCAACCCTTTAGGGCCGTGCAACTCCCGTGCGGCCACATTCAGCTGAAATGGCCCAAACCGAAACAACACGACGGGCACTCTCCTTTGGCGATACGCCCTGATCTTTTGACCTTTTGGCGATCTTAGCAAGCGCCTGCAGGCAAGGAACCGCCGAAATCTCCCGCTCAGGTTTTAGAAAAATTTTTGGAACCTGTTAGGATTTTGACCGTTGATCGGTTTACGCAAGGTCATATCGCTATTTTGAAACAGAGATTTTCAGCCGACCCGCTGCTGCCCACGCCAACCGATTTTTGAGTGTCTGGCGTTGGGTGTTCCAACCAAAAGGCCGCATTATGACGACAGTTCAAGACTTTACCGCCGCGATCGAAGGTTTCTTTGATGAGCTTGATCAAGTGGCAATCGCGGAATGGAGCGGGCAGAGCGCAGCGCTGATTGGGGCGCTTGATCCGTTCCTCTCAGATGCAAGCGGCCCGCTGGAAGCGTTCCGCGACGCAATCACATCCGCCGTGGCAGGCCTGACCGTGCCGGATGACAGCGATCTTGCCACAGAAATCGTGGGCGCGATCATGGCCGCGATGCCCGATGGTATCACGGCGGCTTTGGATGGTGATGCGGTGATACTCACCATCAACGGCACCCGCACAACTGATATTCCCGGCACCGCAGACTTGGACCTGTCGCAGACAACAGGGCTGGGGCTGGATCTCAGCGGGGTGCTGGACTTATCGGCAACAGCGCAGATGGATTTGGCCCTGCGCTTTTCCACAGCCGCGCCCAACGGCGTGCTGAGCGTCGAAGATGACAGCGCGATGGAAGACGTACAGCTGAGCCTGGGGGCCACGCTGAACGAAGACAGCCTGTCAGACACGCTGTCGCTTGGATTGGTCCAAGGCAGCGCAGCGCTGGGTGAGGGGTTGAACGGCACCCAACTGGCCGTTGCGCTAGATCTGGATGGCGATGCGCTCGGCGCGTTGGACCCTGACGCCACCACAAGCGCCGAAGCTAGGTTGGCGGTGGATCTTGATGTGGGATTTGTCAGCGATTTCCTTCCCAGCCTTGGCGGCACGCTGGTTCTGGATTTCACCACAGGTGCCGAAGACGATCCTTTGGGATTGCTGTCCGGGGTGTCCGTCGAAGATCTGAGTTTGAGCGTTGATGCGCTGGATCACCTGCTCAACCGCATCCTGGGGCCGCTCGACAATATCGTCAGTGCTTTTCCCCTCGGGCCCGTGATCAACCTGCTTACCGCACCTTTGCCCATTGTGAACACGCTGGCCAAAGGGCTGGATCAGGAGCCGGACGGGCGGGTTACACTGAATGACCTGCTGGCTTATTTTTCGGGCGGCAATTATGACCCAACCTTCGTGTCGGTGATCGGGCAAATCGCCAGCGTTCTGGACACGATTGATGACCTCAGCAGCAGTGGCGGCGTGTCACTGGGCAGCATCAACCTGTCATCCGGGGCGCTGACGGCATTGGCGGATGGAGAGGGCGGTGGCGGGCTGTCTGATGTCTTTGAGTTTCCTGCGCTCGATACCTCGATCTTCGATGCTGTGGCCGGTGATCTGTTGGCTGATCTGTCCACCTTTGACACGGGCGGATTGTCTTTCCCGTTGTTGGGGGAAAGTGCGCCGCTTTTGGCCGCGCAAATCCTATTTTCTGATTTTCTGGATACGCCAGTTCCCTTGGTCGAATTCATCCTGCCGGAATTTGGCTTGTCTCGAGAACAAGCAAGTTTCGAAGTGACCATCCCAGTCGGACCTTTCGCGGCTGTGATCGAGGGCGGGTTTGAAGCCGCGTTTCGGATCGGGGCCGGGATCTCAACCCGTGGTCTGACCGATGGAGAGGCCGCCTTCGGCAATTCGCTTTACCTGACCACGCCGCTCAGCGACGGGGAAAGGTTGCCGCTGGCCGAGTTTACCGCCGATCTTGGCGCGGGCT
>JABSSA010000121.1 GCA_013214665.1 Paracoccaceae bacterium | reverse complement strand
CATCCACGCCGCCATCCGCGACCGGCACATTATCAAGCGGATCAAGGTTGGACAAAACGACCGGCGTTTGATCCACCGGCGCCACCTGCACGCGCTGAATTTCCTGCAGCACGGTCCAGCCACCGAAGCCAATCGCGCCGATCAACGCAACCAACACCAGCGAAGATCCGATCGCGCCCGGTTCAATCCCGCTCCAGACAGATGATCCGGCAGGAACAAACGGTGTTTTGGGGTCCGCGAAAATATCCGTAGCAGCGCCTATGGCGATACGATCGTCATCCGAAGATTTCTTGAGGCTGGAGGCCTCGGCTGACATGCCGTGAGCAACGGCAAAGCCGCTTTCCTCGCAAAAGGCGCGGAACGTGTCATCCGGGTCGAGGTTCAGGTAACGCGCGTACGACCGTACGTAGCCAGCGATAAACCCAGGTGTGTCAAAAGCATGGGGATCGCAGTTTTCGATGGCGGCGATATAGCTGGCTTTGATGCGCAATTCACGCTGTACATCGAGCAGTGATTTTCCGTGAGTCGCGCGCTCACCGCGCAGCACATCGCCGAGCTTCAGCTCAAAGTCGTCAAACCCCTTCGGGCCTTCCGGCTCTTGGTCTTCTGTCGCTTTGTTGGCTCTGCGCCCAATCATACTGCTGCCCCGTGGCCCCGATGCTATCGAAAATCCCCACGATTCGATAACGGCACCTTGTTACTGGAACCGTAACATATCTCAACAATGATTGCACCTTAGCAGCAACTAGCCAGCCATTTCGGCACGATTCAGCGCACAATGTGACCACAGCTCGTCCATTGCGCGGACGAGCGCATCAATTTCCTTTGGACCGTGCACGGGCGATGGAGTGAACCGCAAACGCTCCGTTCCGCGCGGAACCGTAGGGAAATTAATGGGTTGGACGTAAATCCCGTGCTCTTCCAACAGCTTGTCAGACAAGAGTTTTGTGTGAACCGGATTTCCGACGATCACGGGCACGATATGGCTGCCGTGATCGATGATCGGCAGGCCCAATCCCTTGAGGCGCAGCTTGAGAATGCTCGCTTGCGTCTGGTGCTTAACCCGCACATCTTCAGCCGTTTTCAGAAACGCGACCGACGCCGCCGCACCCGCAGCGACAGCAGGTGGCAAGGACGTCGTAAAGATGAACCCTGGCGCGTAAGATCTTATAGCATCACACATTTTTTCAGAAGCGGCGATATAACCGCCCATCACGCCAAAGGCCTTGGCCAGTGTGCCGTTGATGATGTCGATCCGATCCAACAGGCCATCGCGCTCGGCCACACCGCCGCCGCGCGGGCCATACATGCCAACCGCGTGCACCTCGTCAATGTAGGTCAGCGCACCAAATTCGTCGGCCAGATCACAGATCTCTTCAATTGGCCCGAAATCACCATCCATCGAGTAAACTGATTCAAATGCGATCAATTTCGGGGCGGCTGGATCGTCTGCCTCGAGCAATTCCCGCAGATGCGCGACATCATTGTGGCGGAAGATTCGTTTCGCACCATTCCCGCGCCGCACGCCTTCGATCATGGAGGCGTGGTTCAATTCATCGGAATAAATGATGAGCCCGTCGAAAAGACGCCGCAACGTGGACAGTGTCGCATCATTTGCAATGTAGGCGGAGGTAAACAGCAGCGCTGATTCTTTTTGGTGCAGGTCAGCAAGCTCCGCTTCCAGCCGCTTGTGATAGACCGTGGTGCCCGAGATATTACGTGTCCCACCTGACCCTGCGCCGGTGGCATCAATGGCTTCGTGCATTGCGTCGAGCACAACCGCGTTTTGCCCCATGCCAAGATAGTCGTTGCCGCACCAGACCGTGATCGGGGTTTTGGACCCGTCCGGCTTTGTCCAGACAGCATGCGGGAAGTGGCCTTTTTGACGCTCAATATCGATAAAGGTCCGATAGCGGCCTTCTTCGTAAAGTTGCGCGATGGCGGTATCTAGCTGCGCAGCGTAATTGATGGGCTTCGACACACGTGGCTCCAAATCTTGTATTCAGCGGCATACGTTCACCGCCGGATCTTCTTTAGAACGAATATAGATGACCGGGGTTCACTTCAACGTCATCGGAGTGCGCGTCATGTCGCAGGTGTGATCTGGATCATCCCTACATGAGCCGATAGGGTTCACACGATCACTATAGGAGCCGCTATGACGCTTGATGCCGTTCTATCACGAATCGACACTGATCTCACCGGTGCTACCGACCGTTTGATGGAGTTGATGCGCATTCAGTCAATTTCCACAGACCCCGACTTTGCAGAGCATTGCCAAACTGCTGCTGATTGGCTGGTCGCTGATTTGCAAAGCATGGGCGTCGACGCCAGCAAACGCCCCACACCCGGTCATCCGATGGTGATTGGGCATGTGGACGGAGACGGTCCACATCTGCTGTTTTATGGGCACTATGACGTGCAACCCGTTGATCCACTTGAACTTTGGGATCGCGACCCGTTTGACCCCGAACTACAGGAAACCCCGGCCGGCACAGTCATTCGTGGGCGTGGCTCATCCGATGACAAAGGCCAGCTCATGACCTTTGTCGAGGCGTGCCGCGCATGGAAAGAGGTGCATGGATCGTTGCCTTGCAAGATCACATTCTTCTTTGAAGGTGAGGAGGAATCCGGTTCGCCATCGCTGATCCCATTCATGAAGGAAAACGCCGACGAGCTGCGTGCAGATGTGGCTTTGATCTGTGACACCGGCATGTTTGAATCGCGCGTACCGAGCATTGTCACAATGTTGAGAGGCTTGCTGGGCGAAGAAATACACATCAAGGCGGCTGACAAAGATCTGCATTCGGGCATGTATGGCGGCATCTCAATGAACCCGATCCGCGTGCTCAGCAAGATCCTTGCGGGCCTGCATGACGACACTGGTCGCATCACCGTCCCCGGGTTTTACGACGGTGTAACGGAGCTGCCCGACGACATTCGCGCGCAGTGGCAAGGCTTGGCCTTTGATCACGCCGCCTTTCTCGGAGACGTCGACCTGTCGCATCCCGCAGGCGAGCAAGATCGCACGCCGCTTGAAATGATCTGGTCGCGCCCAACCTGCGACGTCAACGGGATCTGGGGCGGCTACACGGGTAACGGCTTCAAAACCGTGCTGCCATCCGAGGCGCATGCCAAAGTGTCGTTTCGCCTCGTGGGCGATCAGGATCCGCACGCCATTCGCGAAAGCTTCCGCGCTTACGTAACAGAGCAACTGCCACCAGATGTAGAGGCGACCTTTACCGGGCACGGTACCGGTCAGGCCAGCGTCACAGAAACCACCGACCCCAAGTTTGAAGCTGCGCGAAAGGCTCTGAGCGACGAATGGGGAATTTCGGCGGCCTATGTGGGGTGCGGCGGGTCGATCCCGATTGCCGGGCATTTCCAGGAAATCCTGGACATGACACCCATGCTGATCGGTTTTGGCCGCGATGATGACCAGATCCACTCACCGAATGAAAAGTATGATCTGGAAAGCTTCCACAAAGGCATTCGGTCCTGGGCGCGCGTTCTCGACGCCTTTTGCAGCTGATCTGACGATGCTGCCGGGGTTCACCGATCATGTGGCCGCGCTTGAAGGCGGCCACATCGCCTATTCCCGCGCGGGGCAAGGCGCGCCTTTGCTGCTGTTGCATGGTTTTCCACAAAACCGCGCCATGTGGCACGGCATCGCCCCGGCGCTTGCCCAACATTTTGAGGTTATCGCCGCCGATCTGCGCGGCTATGGCGCCAGCTTTGTGCCCGAGAACACCGCAGAAGCGATGAGCTTTCGCGCCATGGCGGCCGATCAGGTGGCGCTGATGCGCAGCCTTGGGTTTGAGCAATTCCACGTCGTCGGCCACGACCGGGGCGCGCGCACGGCGCATCGGATGGCGTTAGATGCGCCCGAGGCGCTCTTGTCGCTGACGGTGGCGGACATCGTGCCGACACATACGCTGCTGTCAGACCTCGATCCGTTTGTGGCCAAATCCTATTATCACTGGTTCTTCCTGGCCCAGCCCAGCCCTTTTCCCGAAACCTTTATCGGGTTTGACCCAGACCGCTATTTCGAAAGCTGCCTGTCCGGCTGGGGCAAGGCGGGGCTCGATGCGTTTGATGCAGACGCGCTCGCAGCCTATCGCGCGGCATGGCGGCAACCGGAGCGGATCGCGGCCATGTGCAACGACTACCGCGCCGGGATCGACGTGGATTTCCACCTGGATGCAGAGGATCTGACGCAGCGCGTCACCTGCCCTGCCCTCGTCCTCTATGGCGCGGATGGGATCATGGCGGAGGCCTATGACGTGGCCGCGACATGGGCCCCAAAGCTCACCGATATGACACATCGGGCGCTCCCCGGCGGGCATTTCTTACCCGACACACACCCGGCAGAGACCACAGCCGCCTTGCTGAAATTCCTGAACGGTCTCTAAATCACGCCGATAAACCGCTCAGGCAAGATGTATTGCAAAGAGAAATCCGGCCGGTCGAACTGGTAATAGCCCGTCTCGCCCCGCGGGCGGAACGTACGCTGCATCTTGCGGCGGAAGCGGGCAAAGTTGAACTCTTCGATCAGCTTGAGATCCGCAAAGGCCTCAAACACCGCTTTGTCTTCACCCCGCGCCTCAGAAAACCAATGGCCTCCGATCGCCGCCTCTTTCACCCCCACGCCGGTGTCAGCCGTCATCGCATTGCGCGCATCCATCACGCCCGAATATTCCGCGAAATCACAGAACTTCAGATGCACCACATAAAGCGTCTCGGGCACGTGCAGTTTCTTGTACTTCGCGAAATGCCCCCCCCGTGACAGCTTGACCGGCGCCGAGACGATACAGGGCTTGGCATAATGCAGCGCCGGGCGCACGTGGCGGCGCGGGCCGATGATGTGATCGGTGATCGGGTCGGGCTCTTTGTCGATGCGGTGGATGATCTCCATCCCCACGGGTGTCACCACCCGGCCCTCAGGGGCCTCTTCGAGGTAGCCCATCAAGGTGCCATGCGCGGGATCGCAAATCACCAACTCGTCGACGTCACCGACGATCACATGCCGATAATAGCGCCGCAGCCCGCTGACGATCCCGTTGAGCAAAGCCCAGCGTTTCATGTCAAACGCTTTGTGAGGGTCGCCCGGTATACCAATGATATTGCAGCCTTTTGCCAGATCATTCACCACGTCGCCACGGCCATGATTGATGACATAGCAATTCTCGCGCCCGAACATTTCGCCATAATGCTTGAGCCACGCGTTCAAAAAGAACGCATCGTCGCGCACCATGGTAACTGCGGCCACTGTCTGCATGTGATTGCCCTGCTCAAAGCGCTTTTGCGAGCCACGATAGCCGAGAGGCCGGTGGCACGGCAACCGAAAGTGGGTGGGGTTTGAGGGGGAAAGTGGCGCGGTTGACGGGGCTCGAACCCGCGACCCCCGGCGTGACAGGCCGGTACTCTAACCAACTGAGCTACAACCGCGCGTGAGGGGCGGTTTAGGCGCTGTGGCGGGGGGCGTCAATGGGAGAATGAAGGGATTGTGAACACGAAGGGTTTGGCCCAATCTGTGGTTGAGGATTGGGAGTGGTCATGACGGACGCAGAGAAGGCCTATGCGGCGGCGGAGAAGCTGGTTGAGAAGGCGATTGAGGAGGGGAAGACGACGTTGGGCTTTTCCGGCGAGGAGTTCAATGCGCTGGAGCGCGTGCCGGAGCGGATTGGGGAGGTTGAGGGGCTTTGGTCATTGAACATGACGTGTACCGCGATTGAAGACGTTGAGCCTTTGGCGGTGTTGCAGAGCTTGAACTACCTCGATTTAAGCTACACCAAAGTCAGTGAAATCACACCGCTCTCGCGGCTAGTGAACTTGGTTTCGCTCGATCTAATACGAACAAAAGTCCAAAATATTGCACCTTTGACCGAACTAAAGAGCTTGGAATCCTTATCATTGGACGGAATATCGACCGACGATTTTGCACCGCTGTCCTCGATATTCAGTCTAAAATACCTACAGCTTTTTGGTGCAAACATTGACGACCTGGAGATCTTTAAGCCACTTTCAAACTTGAAGGATCTCTTGCTCGATAGCGCATCTCTTCGGGACTTGTCGGCTGTGTCGCAACTTCACAAATTGCAGCATCTGGACATCGACAATACAGAGGTCAGCGACCTACGGCCCTTGCTCGATTTGCCCAATTTTCAGAGCGGTGAGTTTACACTGCTCCTCAGAAATACGCCTGCAACCACCAACAGCCAAGAGCTCAAACGTATTTCGGAAATCAAAGACAGCCGCGAACGCGCTCAAAAAACCCGCGACTACCTTCAAACGCTACCACCTTGGCCCGACCCGTTACCTCTAGACCTCGATCAAGCCCCAATCTCCGCTGAAAGCCAAGTTTCAGAACTTGGGAAACGGATGCACCAGATCTCAGAAGAACTCCAGTCTAGCCAGAATTTTGCGCGCGAACGCTCCGCTGAGATGGAGACAATAAACAAGGAGCTATCTACTCTTCAAAAAAGCGCTTCTACCGCCTTGGACGACACAAAAAAGAGCATCGAAGATAGCCTCAAGCAACTCCGCAGCGAACAAGAAGAACAATTTAAGTCGAAAATTGAAGCTCTCTCCGCTGCCATCGACACCCAGTCAAAAAAGTTAAGCGACTTCACCGCAGATGCCGACACACGGATCAAAACGGCTAACGATGAGTACAAGTCCAGCATCGAAGCCGCGGCGGCTGCGTTCACCGAAGAGCTGACATTCTCTGAGCCCGTGGAACTTTGGAAGGCCAAGCAGACAGAACATGAGTCAAGCCGCGACCAAGCTTACAAGCTCTTCCAGAGAGGCTTAGGCGCGATCATTGCTGTCGTCGTCCTGATCGTAGGTTCGCTCATCCTTTCACCCAGTTTGGCCGATGCCGCGCTCAGCCCCATAGGCTGTGACCGCGCCAAGCCCGATACCTGCAACGGGTTCGGGCTGCGTGGTTTCATTGTCTCAGGCGCGACATTAACGTTGCTGACCGTCATGCTGTGGTTCACACGCCTGCAAATGAAGCTCTATCTCGCTGAACGGCACATGGTGCTGGATGCGCGGGAGCGTCAGGCATTTGCTCAAACCTATCTGGGGTTCCTGAAAGAAGGCGATACGTCCAAAGAAGCACAGGATCAGCGGGCGGCAGTGTATATGGCTCTGTTCAGGCCCAGCTCTGATGGCACGATCCGCGAAGAAGGTGGGCTTGATCCGGCAATCTCTGCGGCGGTGTCGAAATTGCTGACGAAAGGATAGCCCTAAAAGGCCAGCCAAACATCACTCAAGAGGAAGAAAAAGCAGTGGCGCGGTTGACGGGGCTCGAACCCGCGACCCCCGGCGTGACAGGCCGGTACTCTAACCAACTGAGCTACAACCGCTCACTGCGTTCGTGGGTATTATGCGGCAGCGCGGGGGGCGTCAAGCGGGGTTTTGCAGGTAAATGCAATTTCTTATCGTTCTGCCTTTTTCTCCCAGCGGCCGCTCTCTTCTGACCAGTATTGCGCGCGCACGCCGCTGTCGGTCAGCGCCTTCCATTGCTGGCGCGCGCGGTTGAGTGCTACGTCGTCATTGCCATCAAAAATCACGCAAACACGGGCGTGGCCTGCGACCTCCTCTGGCGCAACCTCCGCCCCGTCGATGGACATCAGGTATTCGGCCTTGTTGGCCGCCGCACCGTCGGTCAGCAGGATGGGTTGCAGCGCGTCATGCGGCCCACCGGCGCGGCCGTGGGGCAAAAAGCTTTCCTCCCCCATCAGCCACAGCTTTTCATCCAGCCAGTCAAGCCGCGCGGCATCCGCGCCGCGCACCGCCACACGCCAGCCCGCTTGCAGTGATTTGCCTGCAAGCATGGCCAGCGTGTCTTCGAGACTGCGCCGGGTCAGGTGATAGAAATAGGCCTCAGCCATCGCTTTCGAACATATCGGCCACCAACCGGTTCAGGCTAGCCACACCCCAGCCCGTGGCCCCTTTGGGTGCCAGCGCGGTCTCAGATTTGACGGAAGCGACCCCAGCGATGTCGAGGTGAATCCACGGGCAGCCATCCTTGACAAAGCGTTGCAGGAATTGCGCTGCGGTGACCGATCCAGCCGCGCGACCGCCGACATTCTTCATATCGGCGATGCGGGATTTGAGCATGTCGTCATAGGCCTTGCCCAAAGGCATCCGCCACGCACCTTCACCTTCGGTCTGTGCTGCCTTGAGGAAGGCGTTGCACAACGCATCATCGTTGGAAAACACGCCTGCGTTTTCGTGGCCCAGACCGATGATGATTGCGCCTGTGAGGGTCGCCAAATCGATCATGCCCGCCGGGTTAAAGCGCTCTTGCGCGTACCACATCACGTCACACAGCACGAGCCGCCCTTCGGCGTCCGTATTGATGATCTCGACGGTGTCGCCTTTCATCGAGGTGACCACATCACCGGGGCGCGTGGCCGTGCTGGAGGGCATGTTTTCCACGAGACCGACAAGCCCCACCACATTGGCTTTGGCCTTGCGCAGCGCCAGTGTGCGCATCGCGCCCGCCACAGTGCCCGCGCCGCCCATGTCCATCGTCATGTCTTCCATACCGCCTGCGGGTTTCAGGCTGATCCCGCCGGTATCAAAGACAACGCCTTTGCCGATCAGAGCGAGCGGCGCGCTGTCATCGCCTGCGCCGTTCCATTCCATCACCACCACCTTGGACGGGGACGCAGACCCCTGCCCCACGGAAAGCAATGTGCGCATGCCAAGCTCTTCCAACTCGGGCTCTTCGAGCACCTGAACCTTGAGGCCCAGGGAGCCCATTTCCACAAGCCGGTCGGCGAATTCGGTGGTTGTGAGGTGGTTGGCCGGCTCATTGACCAGATCGCGGGTCATGTGGGCGCCATCTGCGATCGCAAGCAGCGGCTCCAGCTCAGTCTTCACCTCTTCGGGTGCACCTGCCATGACCTTGACCGCGCCGGTTGCTGGTTCCGCTTCGGTCTTGTGGGGAAGGAAGGCATAATCACGCATAGCGAGGCCAAATCCGATTTCCGCTGCGTGCCGTGTGCTGCCTGTCGCCAAGAGCACATCCGCAGACCCGCGCAGTTTGGCAAGGTTCGCCCCGGCCCGGCGCGCTTCGGCCACCGTGGGGCGGCGATCCAGCACCACGATATCAAGCGCCTCCGCGACAACACCGGCCGGAAAGCGAAGGCTGATCACGTCACCGGCGCGCTTTTTACCAAAGCTATCGCTATCAACAACGCGCTGCACTGCTCCTTTGGTCAAACGGTTCACACGCCGCCCCGCAGGATCCAGCTTTGCATCCTTGGTGACGAGCACTGCAAGGCGGCCTTCGTGGGTTGCAAAAGCATCAAGATCGATGGCGTGAACCGAGATATCTGTAAGGGGCATATGTGACTCCGCGCTGTAATGTTTGACAAACACCTAGACCGTTCGCGCAGCTAAGACCAGAAACGAGTTTTACGAACCGCGCATCTGGGGGTATCAGGGGGGTATCAAGGACTGTGGTGGTGGGCAGTGTCGCGGATCGACCGTTACCTTTTGGCGCAATTTTTCATGCACTTCGCGTTTTTCGCGCTGGTGTTGGTGATTGTGTTTTGGATCAATCGGGCGGTTTTGCTGTTTGATCGCCTGATCGGGGATGGCCAAACCGCGCTGGTTTTTCTGGAATTCACCTTGCTAAGCCTGCCGCGCTTGATGACGACAGTGGTGCCCATCGCGACCTTTGCCGGCGCGGTTTATGTCACCAACCGCCTAAACAACGAAAGCGAGCTGACCGCGATGCTGTCGATCGGGTCAGGCCCGTGGCGGATTGCGCGCCCGGTAATCGCTTATGGCGCGGTGACGGGTGTGTTAATGGCGGTGTTGATGAATATCCTTGTGCCCGCCGCCCAAGAGCGGTTGAGCCAACGAGAGATCGAGGTTTCGCAGAACATCACGGCCCGATTGTT
>JABSSA010000120.1 GCA_013214665.1 Paracoccaceae bacterium | reverse complement strand
TGATCCGCTTCATCCAGCACCAGAAACCGGGTCTGACCCAGATCAACGGCGCCGCGATCTGTCAGGTCAATCAAGCGGCCCGGTGTGGCCACCAGAATATCGGTGCCACGGGCCATGATCTTGATCTGGTTGCCGATGGACTGGCCCCCCACAACTGTGGCGATGCGCATCTTGGTGCCCGCAATGAGCGGGCGCAGGCTTTCTGCGATTTGCTTCACCAACTCGCGCGTGGGGGCCAGAATAAGCGCCTTGGCTGTCTTTGGCGCGGGCCGCCCCGGCTGATCCATCAGCGCGTTGACCAGCGGCAGGCCAAAGGCCAGCGTCTTACCGGTGCCGGTCTGGGCCAGGCCCAGCACATCATGGCCGTTCAGCGCATGGGGAATGGCCTGCGCTTGAATTGGGGTGGGTTGGTCAAAACCATTGGCCACAAGGGCCTTTTGCAATGTCGGCGCGAGGCCGAGCATGTCGAAATCAAACACGTTATATCCTTTGGCCCGCAACGCGGCGCGCACGGGCAGATAAGGCCACATCCGCGTGGCCGAAGGGGGTTCGCCCGTCGCATAGCCCACGGGCGCATCCCGCAGCTATCAACGTCAGCGTTAAGACCCCAGCGTGATGGGAACCAGAAAGTTATCGCGGCGGGCACCGTTTCGGGCGCGTATACTCACGCGGTCGCACAGCGATGGGCGGCACATGGGGCTTGCAGGCACGCAGGTCAACCCGCTTTGTCCGAATTCTCTCCGCCGTGATGCGTTTCCTTCACCAGAAACGGGCGCTAAGCTTCTGCAAATTCGCAGGAAGGAGTTCCCCCGATGCAGCCCGGCCCCAAAAACCTGATCACAGATGTGCCCGGCCTGCGCGTGGGCAACGCGCAGGATGATGCGCTGAAATCCGGCAGCACGGTGCTGACCGCCGATGCGCCGTTCACAGCTTCAGTTGCGGTGATGGGCGGCGCGCCCGGCACTCGCGAAACCGACCTGTTGCAGCCTGACAAATCGGTGGCCCAGGTTGATGCCCTGGTGCTGTCGGGTGGGTCGGCCTATGGGCTAGATGCCGCCTCCGGCGTGTCTGACGGGCTGCGCACCATGGGGCGCGGGTATCGCGTGGGGCCTGCCATCATCCCGCTGGTGCCCGGTGCGATCATCTTTGATCTGCTCTCTGGCGGCGATCAGGGATGGGTCGAAAACCCCTACCGCGCACTTGGTCGTGCCGCCCTTGACGCGGCTTCCGAAGATTTCGCCTTAGGCTCGCACGGCGCAGGCACCGGGGCCATGACAGCGATGATGAAAGGCGGTCTAGGCTCCGCCTCGCTGGTCTTGCCCTCAGGCGTGACTGTCGGCGCGCTGGTTGCGGCCAATCCGATGGGCAGCCCCTGCACCACCGGCGACAGGCATTTCTGGGCCGCACCCTTTGAAATAGACGGTGAATTTGGCGGCATCGGCCCCGACCCCGCCAGCGGGCTTGGCCGGGCTGCGGAAAGCCGCAAGATCACCGCGATGATGGAACGCGCTAACACCACGATCGCCATCGTGGCCACCGATGCGGCGCTGAGCAAAGCGCAATGCCAGCGCGTGGCCTGGGCCGCGCATGACGGGATCGGGCGCGCTGTGGTGCCCGCACACGCGCCGGGTGATGGCGATCTGATCTTTGCCGCCGCGACCGGGGCGCAGCCTTTGACCGCGCCTGACCGCGATCTTGCGCTCATCGGCCACGCCGCGGCGCTGTGCCTTAGCCGGGCCATTGCGCGCGCCGTCTATCACGCCACTCCGGCCCCAAATGATCTTTTGCCAACCTGGAGCACACTCAATGCCTGATCTCGCGCTGCCGGACGTCTCCCTGCATTACGAAGCCACAGGCTCCGGCCCGCCCCTGTTACTCTTGGCCGGTATGATGTCAGACGGGACAAGCTGGGCTCCTTTGCTGCCGCTGCTTTCCCAGAATTTCACGCTGATTTACCCCGACAACCGCACAACGGGCCGCACAACCCCTTGGGACGCGCCGGCCTCGCTCGAAATCTATGCGCAGGACGCGCTGGCGCTGATGCGACACCTTGGGCACGCGCGCTTTCACATCGCGGGGCATTCGCTTGGCGGTCTGATTGGGCTGCAAATCTTGCACAAAGCGCCGGAGCGGGTGATCGACCTGAGCTTGCTGGCCACGGCGCCGATGCGCCTGCGCCGCAACATTTCTCTGTTTGAAAACTTCATCGCAATCCGCCGCAGCTCTGCCCCGGAAGATACCTGGCTGCGGGCGCTTTTCCCTTGGCTCTTTTCCACCGCATTTTATGACACCCCCGGCGCCGTGGATGAGGCGGTGGCCGCGTCGCTTGCCTATCCCTTTGCGCAATCCACGGACGCTATGGTCCATCAATTGTCCGCACTGAGCCGGATCGACATTGATCCGCTCTGTGGCCCCTACCCCGTACCGGTTCAGGCGCTTCTGGCAGAAAAAGATCAGATGATCCCGCTGGATCAGGCGCAATCAGCTTTGGCAGGGGCCGACATTCACACGATTGCCGATGCGGGGCATTCGGTGCATTGGGACGCGCCGCAAGAGGTGGCCGCGTTGATCACGCGATTTGCCAAGAGGTAAGGGTGGCGGGGGCTCTGCCCCCGCGCCTTTGGCGCCCCCCGGAGTATTTGGATCCAAAAGAAGGGCTGGGCAGCGCTAGCGGCGGGCGTCGAGATCGATGACGCCTTCATTGTGGACCAGCATTTTGCGGGCTGTGGTGACGATGTCATCCGTGGTCAGGCCTGCATCTGCGTACATTTCATCCGGCCCCGCTTGTTCGATCAGCCGGTCAGGCAAACGCATGGAACGCAGTTTGAGGCCGTGATCCAGCAGGCCTTCGTCGGCCATCTGCTGCAAGACCAGCGCCCCAAAGCCGCCCATTGCGCCCTGCTCCACTGTGATCAGCGCCGCGTGGGAGTGCGCCAGATCGCGGATCAGATCCATGTCGAGCGGTTTGGCAAAGCGGGCGTCGGCCACGGTGACAGAAAACCCTTCGGCTTCGAGGCGTGCGGCGGCGCGCTCGCAATCTTCGAGGATCGTGCCCAAGGACAGTAACGCAATGTCGCTACCGCGCTGGATCACCCGGCCTTTGCCGATCTCCAATACAGAGCCTTGTTCGGGCATCTCAACACCGCGCCCATTGCCGCGCGGATAGCGGAAGGCGATGGGGCCGCTGTCGTGCTGGGTGGCTGTTTCGACCATATGGACAAGCTCGGCTTCGTCAGCGGCGGCCATCACAACCATATTGGGCAGCGCTGCGAGGTAGCCGATGTCGAAGGCGCCAGCGTGGGTCGCCCCGTCAGCCCCGACCAGCCCAGCCCGATCGAGCGCGAAGCGCACCGGCAGGTTTTGCAGGCACACATCGTGCACCACCTGATCATAGCCGCGCTGTAGGAACGTGGAATAGATCGCACAGAAGGGTTTCAGACCGCTGGCTGCCATACCGGCGGCAAAGGTGACGGCGTGCTGTTCTGCGATGCCTACGTCAAAGACGCGCGCCGGGAAACGGTCCGCCATCTTGTCCACGCCTGTACCAGAAGGCATCGCGGCGGTGACCGCGACCACATCGGGATCGCGCGCCGCCGTGTCAGCGAGCGTGGCCCCGAAGACGGATGTGTAGGACGGCGCGTTGGATTTGGATTTCGACTGTTCACCGGTTTCCACGTCGAATTTTGACACGCCGTGGTATTTGTCAGCTGAGCCTTCGGCGGGCGCATAGCCTTTGCCTTTGACCGTACATGCGTGGATCAGGACCGGCCCGCTGGCCCGTGCACGCGCGGCGCGCAGCACGTTCAAAACCTGATGAATGTCGTGACCGTCGATAGGCCCGATGTAGTCAAAGCCCAGCTCTTCAAAGAAGGTGCCTTTGGTTTCGAGCCCCGTCACCATTTCACGCGCACGGCGCGCGCCTTCGCGCACAGGGCGCGGCATGGCGGCCTCCATCCCTTCGGCCACAGCGCGCAGGCTGGCAAAGGGGGTCATTTCGGAAAGACCTGACAAATAGGTGCTCATCGCGCCCACCGGAGGGGCAATCGACATTTCGTTGTCGTTCAGAATGACAAATAGCCGCCGACCTTCGGCACCGGCGTTGTTAAGCGCTTCATACGCCATGCCGGCACTGATCGAGCCATCACCAATCACCGCCACAGCATCACCCGTGGGCATCCCCATATCGCGGCCTACAGCAAATCCCAGAGCTGCCGAAATCGACGTTGAGGAATGCGCGGCACCAAAGGGATCAAAATCGCTTTCGGAGCGTTTGGTAAAGCCGCTGATACCATCCTTTTGGCGCAGACCCGGCATCTTGTGACGGCGACCGGTCAGGATCTTGTGCGGATAGCATTGGTGGCCCACGTCCCAGATCAGCTTGTCGCGTGGCGTGTCGAACACCGCATGGATCGCGACCGTCAGCTCCACCACGCCCAGAGACGAGCCCAGATGCCCACCCGTCTGACTGACCGCGCGGATCACCTCGGCGCGCAATTCATCCGACAATTTCGCCAATGACGCATCGGGCATTTGTCGAAGATCGGCAGGGCCCGCAACACGATCCAAATGGGGGGTTAGACTTGACATGGCAGCGCACTCCTTTCGCCTTTTGCACCTGCGCACCTTGCCGCGCGCCTTGTGTGCAAAATGGCGCCGCATATAACGGGGGTTAAATGCGGCGCCAGTCTCCTGTAGCCAACAGGAAGGGAACCGGGGCCAGGGAGCCCCGTGCGTGGACCGTGGAAGCCGTAGGTCCGCGCCTGGCTGATCGGGGCGGCCCGCGCATGGCGCGCAGCCCCAGTCATTCTTGGTCAGCCGATCTTGGTGTCGATCGACTGGTAATAGGCACCAAAGCTGTTTGGTGTCGGATCATCCGCCTCTTTGGATTCTGGCGGCAAGAACAGGCTCACCAGATAGAGAAGGTAGACAAAGACCCCTGCCCCGCCGATCACAAAGGCCGCAGCCCCCGCGCCGACAAACATCTGGCCAAAGATTTCTGCCATGATCCGCGGCTTGGAAAAGTCGCCATCAAAGATCTCTTTGTTTTGATCACTCATGAGACAATCCTCCCTTAATCCAGCGGTGCAAAGTAATGGTCCTGCGCCCAGACGTACCAGTTGTCGACAACTGTGCCTGTCAGCAGAATCCCGATACCGCCTGTGAGTGGCGTCAGGATGGCAAACCACCATGCCCAGCGGTGAATACCTTCCATCGTGGCGTTAAAGCCCATGGTCCAGCGCCAGAACAAAGCCGCGCGTTCCGTGGCTGTGCCGCGGTCTGCGATCTGGTCGAGCTCGCGATCACCGCCAAAACGGGACACCGCCAGGATCGTCGCGCCATGCATCGCAAAGAGCAGCGCTGAGCCATAGAGGAACGCGATCGAAAAGGCGTGGAACGGATTGTAGAATAGGTTGCCATACGTCACCGACAGCCCCAACGTCCAATCCAGGTGGCTGAAGATACCGTAAGGCACGGCCTCAGACCAGGATCCCATCAGGATCGGCCGGAAAAGACCCAGCACCAGGAACAACCAGATCGCCGCGCCAAAGGCCCAGAACACATGCTTGCCCATCTTGAGCTGCTTGGCGAGGTAGTATGACCGCGCCCACCAGCACAGAACCGAGATCAGCAAGAAGAAGCTGGCGATCAGCCACATGCCACCCTCGTTCAAAGGGGCAAAGCCAAGGCCGTATTCCGCCGAAGGCGGCTCAAGCGAGAAATAGAACAGATCCCGCATGAACACGGCTGGGTTATAGCCCGCCTGCGCCCAGAAGCTGGCACCCACCATCATGAACCAGATCAGTCCTGATCCCAGCGAGGCAAGCCCCAGACCGCCCAAGTAGAACGGGCCAAGCTGTGCGTTGCCAAACCAGCCAAAGAGGGTGTTGAAGGATGCCCCTTTGGAGCGTTCGCTCAGGTCCGCATCCTCGACCATGCCCATTTCAGGCGGGCCTTGGATCTGCACCTGCGTAAAGATGTTTTGATACTCAGCCATTTACGCCTCCCTCAATATCGGCCCAGAACGGCAGATCGACATACCAGTACCACCAGTCAGCCCAGGCCTCGAACCAGATGGTGCCCGAGATCACGATGCAAACCGCCGACCAAAAGCCCGCATTAAGCGCGAGGAACACACCCAGGCGGTGAATGCCGAGGGGCCCAATCGAATAGCCGATGAAATCCCGAAAGAACGTGTCTTCATGCTCGGGGCTGCGCATTTCCTCACCCTCTTCGGGGTTGGCCGCAGACAGGATCAGCGATCCGTGCAATGCCAGCGCGAGACACGTCGTAAAGAAGAACGTGATCGCCAGCATATGCGCCGGGTTGTAGTGGAAGTTGCCATAGGCGTAGCCCACGTTGTTCACCCAATCGAGGTGGCTGAATATCCCGTAAGGGAAGCCATGCCCCCAAGCGCCCATCAGGACCGGGCGGATGATCACCAACGTGACATAGGCCAGAATGGCAAAAGCAAAGGCAAACGGCACATGCAGCCCCATGCCCAACTTGCGCGCAATCTCCACCTCTCTCAGCGCCCAGCTGACAAAGGCGCCCACCGCGCACATCGTGACCAATTGCCATATGCCGCCTTCAGCCAGCGGCGCCATCCCAAGGCCCACCTCCAGCTCTGGTGGCTCAATAGATATCAGCCATGGGTTCCAAGTGTCTCCCAGCGACGCCCCATAGAATATGAGAGCGGTCCCCAGAAGCGCAAAAAAGATCGTCGTGACCCCGAAAAAGCCCACATAGAAAGGGCCCACCCAGTAATCAAATAAGTCGCCGCCGATCAGCGTCCCTCCGCGGACGCGATACTTTCTTTCGAAGGATAGCAACGCCATCTCTTTAAGTCTCCGCGTTTGGCGGCGCGCGTGCCCCATCGGGCGACCACGACAGCCGTCTTCGAATTCGGTTCCGCACGCTTTGCTTCATTGTCCCCGGCATCACACCGATCCCGGTCGCGCAGGCCCAATGGGCTGCGACCGATGTTTCCAACGAAACAAAGCGGGCTCTGAGTTTGCTGCGGGCAGGCGGGGACGCACTGTAGCCCCGCCCGCAGCGCTATTGTGAAACTTCGAAAGGCTTAGCCGCCCGCAGCTTTCATCGCTGCGATTTCAAACCAGTTGAAGTTTTCCGTGCTCAGCAGGACGAGGTGAATCATCGCTGCCAGCAGGAACAGGAACACGCCCTGCGCCACGAAAACGCGGCGTGGATCAAAAACGAGCCAGATCTTGTAGAACTTTGCCATGTCTCAATCCTTCCTTAGAACCACGGAAACATGATGAACGTCGCAAGATGCGCCAGAACGGCCACGGCTGAAAACAGCCAGAGCCCGCTCAAATAGACTGAGTGCAATTCCTGCGCCTGCTCATCTGTGAGACCTGTGAAAGACAGGTTATTATCAGCCATAAGAATTCCTCCGGAATAATATGCTGACGCCGCGCACCCCGCGGCCGGGTCCTTGGGAGGGCTCACCCCTCCTTCGGGCTCTGTCCGTCTGTTGCCAGACGTCCAGCTCTTGATCCCAAAGCAGGCGCACATCAGCCTCGGGAAATTCCTTATGTCGGGTGACCTGCGTCACGCCGAGAAAATCATCGGAGTTATGATCCGGGCCTGACTCCAGGCGCGGGCCACCGGCCCCCGATCCGTCAGGCTCCGCGACCGAATGGCGGCAAGCGCCCAGGTCAGCGTGGCCAGCGGCAGCGCGGCCAGGAATATGATCGCGAAATACACCATGAACTCGCTCCGCACGCCCCGTTTCCGGCGCGGCGTCTCTTCGTCGACATGGATGTCGCTGGTGAGATCACTCATGTTTCTCTCCTCCCGGTTTTTGTCCGGCCTCCGCCGGATCCAACGCGCGCACTGTTTCTAAAACGACCCGCTCTGCGCCTTGCGCGAGGGCCGCTTGCTCAGCCTTGTCGCGCAACGTTTTCGCCGCAGAAATCCGTGTCAGTATGGGGTGGCTTGCCACCAATTCATCCAGCTTGGCCTGAGCATCCGCATCCCACGGGAAATCCCGTCGCAACGTGGTTGGCGTGGCTTCTGCTGCATCCATGTCGCTGCCCAACGGCAGGATATGGAACAGCGCATCGAACAGACCGTTGCAGATCTCCTGCACCAGATAAGTCGCCCCTGCATATCCCATCATTGGCGTGCCCGTGTGCCGCCGAATGGCCGCCCCTGGGAACGACGCTGGAACGAACGCAGGCTGCGGCCCATGCCCGGTCTGGGTCTCGGCCATATAGATCTTTTCGTTGATGGATCCGAGCACGATCAGCGGCTTTTTCTGCGCGATCAACGCCCGAACCTCATTATTATTGGTTTTTTTGCCCGCCACACGTGCGACGGCGAAATCACATGGCAGGCCCAAATCTGTCTCTAAAAACAGCCGGATACCACGCGCATAGGTTTCGTTGGCCACAATTCCGAAAGACGCGGTGGCAAAAAAATCCTGCGTCACGGACCGCCAAAGGTCCCAAATTGGCTTCAGCGTACTATGTTTCTCTTCAGCGATGAATGGTTCGGGGTCGAGGCCCAGCAGGTCCCCCAGTGCGCGCAGGAACTTACCAGTGCTCTCGACCCCTATCGGTGCTTGCAAATACGGCTTGGCAAGAAGCTCGCACAGCCCGCGACCGAACTCGCGGTACATGCAGATGTTGACATCCGCATTCACCAAATTTCGCATATCGGCCACATGGGCGCCGAGCGGCAGCACCATGTTGACCTCAGCGCCAATGCCCTCGACCAGCCGGCGCACTTCGGCCAGATCAGACGGCATATTGAATGTCCCGTACATCGGGCCCAAAATATTCACGCGAGGTTTGGCACCCTCTTCGCGTTTCTTTTCTTTCGGCATCCGGCCTTTGGTCATGCCAAATTCCGTAAAGATCCAGGTCATCGCCCGATCCGCCGCTTCCCATTGATCCTCATCAATGGTGCGCGGCAAAAAGCGCTGGATATTCGTGCCCTGCGGCGTCACCCCGCCGCCGATCATCTCGGCGATCGACCCGGTCACCACTACCGCAGGCAACGCTGGATCCAGCGTGCCCCAGGCCCGCTTCATCGCGCCTTCCGTGCCGTCGCGGCCCAGCTCTTCTTCGCCCAGACCCGTCACCACAATCGGCAATTCATGCGGCGGCAACGCATCGGTATAATGCAGCACTGACGTCACAGGCAGGTTTTCGCATCCCACCGGGCCATCGATCACGCATTGCAACCCCTTGACCGCACAGAAGGCATACACCGCCCCCCAATAGCCACCAGCTCTGTCATGATCCTGAATCAACATGAGGCACATACCCGCTGCTTCTTTTGGACCCAAATACTCCGGGGGCTTGGGGGCTGGCCCCCAATGCACCGCTGTCCCAAGACGCGCTGATATGTGACCCGCGCGCCCATCAAATCATCTCCGCCGCCTTCGCGGCCTTGGCCTGACGTTCCAGCTTCTTGAGGTTCTGCGCCCGGAAATCATCCCGCACATTGGGCGCACCTTCCCAGACACCCGCGGTGTCGCCCGAACCCACACCCTCAAAGAACGCTTTCATATGCGCCATACGGTCTTTGTTGCCCATCGCCGCTGTCACGACCTGTGCCAAAGATCCGGCGCCCGCGACCCCCATCAAGGGTCGCGCCGAAATCAGGTTGGTGAAATAAAGCCCGGGCACACACAGCTCTTTGGCCTTCTGCACCACCGGCGTGGTTCCAATCGCCAGATCCGGCTGGATCGCCTCCACAGCCGCGCAATCATCTTCGAGGGAAGCGCGGAATTTTACCGTCACACCACGCGCCTCCAGCCATTCGGCATCCGCGCTGTTCCACGGCGTTTTCGGGCAGGCCGTGCCGACATAAGGCAGATAGGCACCGCTTTCGATCAACAGCCGCGCCACCAACAACTCCGAACCTTCATAGCCAGACAGCGTGATCGTGCCCGCAATCTGCGCGCCCGCAAGCGCACCCCGAATCGCTGGCAGCACCCGGCTCTGCGCTTGTCCAACCTTGTCCGCTGACAGGCCAAAGGCCTCACCAATCCCGGCAAGCCACGCCGCGGTGCCATCCACACCAACAGGCGCCGACCCAACAACAGGCCGACCCGCCGCCTTAAACTCGCGCACGGCCGAGG
>JABSSA010000012.1 GCA_013214665.1 Paracoccaceae bacterium | reverse complement strand
ACCAAAAACCGCTGCCTTACCGCTTGGCTACACCCCAACGTGAGCCGCTAACTAAGCGGCTGCGACGCGGTCTGCAAGAGGGTTTCTGCAAAAAACGAACGCAAGTTTCGCGCGGCGCCCCTTCAACCCGTTGTCACATCAATCAACGTGGCACCTGCGCGGCGGCCCGCCTCAACCGCGGCTTGCGCCGCAGCGCTCTCTGAGAGGGTATAGGTGCCATCCACAGGCACCGTCACAGCCCCCTCTGACAACGCCTGATGCAACCGCGTGATGGCCGCAGTGCGTTCAGCTTCCGGCAGGATGTAGATCAACAGCATCTGCAACGTCACCGCTTTGAACATCAGCCCGTAAAAGGGCATCTCGGGGCGCAGGTTCTGGGCGGATCCATAGGCGGCGATGCGCCCGTTTTCGGCAATCACAGCGGCATCCACATCCGCGTTCAGCCCATATTCCACCTCAACGATATGATCCACAGGGCGGCCGTCATTCGCTGCCAGAATGGCCGTGGCCAGATCATCCGCGGCATAGTCACATACCGCATGGGCCCCAAACCCGGTGATCCGCGCATGATCCGCCGCGCGGCCCGTTGCGATCACATGGGCGCCGCCCCAGGCCGCCAGTTGTACGGCCAGCCCTCCGACTGAGCCCGCGCCCCCCTGAACAAGCACCGTCTTTCCCGCCACATCGCCACCGCAAAACAAAGCCTGCGTCGCGGTGAGCCCCGGAATGCCCAGCGATGCGCCGTCTTCCATCGACACAGGCTCTGGCAGCGCAACCGCCTGTGCGGCCGGTAAACAGATATGCGTCGCACATGTGCCATGCAGGCGCTTCCACTGGCCGTTCCAAATCCATACGCGCTGTCCGATGCGCGACGCGTCCACACCGTCGCCCACGGCAACAATGCGGCCCGCGCCGTCACTGTGAGGGATGACGGCGGGGAAGGGCGGCTTGGGCGCATCGGCCCGCGTGCCCAGACGTGCCTTCACATCCGACGGGTTCACCGAAGAATAGGCCAGCTCCACCAGAACCTCACCGGGGCCACAATCGGGAGTCGGCAATTCCACCAACTGTAACACATCTGCTGCTGCGCCGTAATCTGTATAGGTGATTGCTTTCATCTCTTCACGTCTCCGCCACTGCCGCCACGTTACACCTAGGCCTACGGGCTCCTCAGGATAGGGTCAACGCACAGACCAACCCCAAGGAGACCCCGATGGACGTTTTGCGCACCCCCGACGCGGCCTTTGCCGATCTGGCCGACTACCCCTATGCTCCAAACTATGTCGACGTGGATGATACCGATGGCGGGCAGCTGCGCCTGCATTATGTCGATGAAGGGCCCCGCGACGCGCCGGTGATCCTGTGTATGCATGGCGAGCCATCCTGGAGCTATCTCTACCGCAAAATGATCCCCGTCTTCGTCGAGGCAGGCTACCGCGTTGTCGCCCCCGATCTGGCGGGCTTCGGCAAATCCGACAAGCCGACCCCGCGCAGCGCCTATACCTACGCCCGCCATGTGGCTTGGATGAGCGCTTGGCTCACGGCGGTTGATCTCACAGGCATCACGCTGGTCTGCCAGGATTGGGGCGGGCTCATCGGCTTGCGCCTGCTGGCGGCCATGCCCGACCGCTTTGCGCGCGTTGTCGTTGCCAACACAGCTCTGCCCACCGGGGATCAGCCCATGGGCGCCGCTTTTGAAAGCTGGCGCGACTTTTCCCAAACGGTTGATAACTTTGACGCGGGCCGCATCGTCTATGGAGGCACTACCAAGAAACTGTCCGACGCCGAAGTGGCGGCCTACAACGCCCCATACCCCGATGACAGCTACAAAGAGGGCGCGCGCCAATTCCCGATGCTGGTGCCTGCCTCCCCGGATGATCCAGAAGCCCAACCCAACCGCGAGGCCTGGGGCGTGCTGCGCGGCCTGCAAACCCCGGTCCTCACCGCCTTTGGCACAGATGACAAGATCATGGCTGGTGTCGATCAGGTCTTTCAAAAGATGATGCCCGGGGCTGCGGGCCAAAACCACACGATCCTGCCCGAGGCGGGCCATTTCCTGCAAGAAGACGTCGGCCCGGAACTGGCGCAAGTGACGCTCGATTTCATCGCAGCCACAAGCTGACGCGCCACACCCCGCTTCTTTTGGACAAAAATACTCACCGGCGCGCCGCTCACCCCCGGCGCGCCGTTTGCCGATCATATCACGCCAAACCTCATACGGCCCGCGTCAACCCGCCATCAATCCGCAGGTTCTGACCCGTCATATACGCGCCACCGTCCGAGGCCAGCCAAGAGATCAGAGATGACACCTCTTGCGCCGTGCCATACCGCCCCATCGGGATACGCGCCTTGCGGTCTTCGGTCTCGGGCAGGCTGTCGATAAAGCCCGGCAGGATGTTGTTCATGCGGATGTTGTCTGCGGCATATTTGTCGGCAAAAAGCTTGGCAAACGCCGCGAGCCCGGCACGAAATACACCGGACGTTGGGAACAGCGGATCCGGTTCAAACGCGGCAAAGGTCGAAATGTTCAGGATCGTCCCGCCGCCCTGCGCCTGCATCACTGGCGCGACCAGCCGTGTGGGCCGGATTACGTTCATCAGGTAAACCTCCATGCCCTGATGCCAATCCTCGTCGCTGATCTCAAGCACGGGGCCCTTTGGTCCATGTCCGGCGGAATTCACGAGGACATCGATACGCCCCCAGCGCTCGGTCGCTCCGGTGACCAGCACGCCCAGCGCATCCAAGTCCAGATTGGACCCGGTCACCCCAAACCCACCCAGCTCTTCAGCCAGCGCCGCGCCTTTGCCTGAGGAGGACAAGATGCCGACCTTAAAGCCATCCTGCGCCAACCGCCGTGCCGCATCCGCACCCATGCCGCTGCCGCCAGCGGTAATCAAAGCTACTTTTTCTGCAGTCATATCCGTGTCTCCAAAGTTGAATTGACGTTCAAATATGTTCATTTACGCCTGCACGCGAATGAGATTTGACATTTCGATGCAGTAGAAATACTATTGCAGTATGTCTGATCTTCCGCCCCTCAACAGCCTGCGGGCCTTTGATGCCGCCGGGCACCGCCTCAGCTTTCGGGCAGCGGCCGAAGATTTGGGCGTGACCCAAGGGGCGGTGGCCCAACATGTGCGCCAGCTGGAAACCTATCTCGAACTTCCGCTGTTTGAACGGGTGCCAAAGGGGCTGGCTTTCACAGCGACAGGGCGCGCCTATCACGCACAGATTTCCCAGCTTTTCGAAGGGCTCCGCAGCGCGACTGCGCAGCTCAAGCCACAACCCGACAAGGTGCTGATCAGTGTGACCCCGACCTTTGCCGCGAAATGGCTGATCCCAAACCTGCCCGATTTTACGCGCCTGCATCCCACCATCGATCTGCGCATCATGGCCACAGAACAGGTGTCGAGCTTTCATCGCGATGGCATTGATCTGGCCGTCCGCCAAGGGGCGCCGCCCTTCGGGGCCGCGCTAGAGGCCAAATTGCTCTTTCGCCAGGAGCTTGTTCCCGTCGCGTCCCCTGATCTGGTAGGGGGCACCGCCGCGCAAGGCATACAGGCCTTATGCGACTTGCCCAAGATCCACGACACGCATGATCACTGGCCGCGCTATCTGGCGTATCATGACATGAAAGAGCACGCAGAACGCAGCCTGCGGCTCAGCCAGGCCGCTCTGGCAGTTGACGCCGCGATTGCAGGGCAGGGGGTCGCGCTGGTCAGCCGCTTTCTGGTGGCACAAGAGATCGATCAAAAGCGCCTCGTGCCGCTGGGTCCTCCGTGGCAGGCAGGGGGGCATGATTTCTATCTGCTGGCCCCGCGCGCGGCGAGGCGACGCGAGGCGGTGGCGGATGTCACGCGCTGGTTCACATCCCGCGGCGCAGCTGGTCCATAAAGCGCCAAAACACCCCGCCAAACCGCGATGCTCTCTGGCGTGGGCGCACACGCCCCTGCTTCTTTTGGATAAAAATACTCAAAGACGCGCCGTTCCCCCACGCGCAACTTTTGTCATTTACGCGCCAATGGCCCTGATCATTGCCACACCATCGCAAACAGTGCGTCGATCCGGTTACTTCCGAATCTCGGCCGCCCCAACACCCCACATCCGGCTCTTGGGGGCCCAGCCTTTATAGCCGCCCGCATTCAGGCGACACCATTCGTCATTGCACTGGCCCAACCGGGCAATGACCCCGGATTTCAACTCAGCAGTGACCTGCGCCTGGGTTTCGGGGCGGGTGCGGATTTGCAGGTGGTCTTGCTGCACCACCACATAGCGGCTGCCGGACAGCAGCGAATAATGGATCCAGCCACCCATGCCATCCAGATCTTCGACCCGCCGCCAATGGCCATGTTCGGCGGTGATGCGCAGAGGCATGTTGCGGCGCTTATAGACCCAATCGATCCGGTGGGTCAGCGATGGGCCGCGGCGCACATTGCCTTCGGCGGCTTTCATCGACACGAATCTCGGCAAAGGCAAATTGGTCACAGGGCCGTTTGTGGCCTGCGCATCGGCGCCCGAGGTCATTATGACCGCTGCACCACAAATACCTGAAAACACTGCAATGGCCCGCTGGCGGAGCCTGCTCGCTGCACTCATCATAACTTGCCTCTCTCACAGACCGAGGTTCTTGTGCCTCGTGCCTACATGGGCCACCATGCCACAACGCCGATCACTCGGCCAAGAAGAAGGGATAGCCAAATGCCAAAACCGCCGCTGAGTGTTGTTGTAACGCGACGGTTGCCCGAACCGGTCGAGCGGCGGTTGGGAGAATTGTTTGACGTGCGCTTGCGCGACTCAGACGTGCCAATGACGCGCGAAGAGCTGGCGGATGCTGTGAAAACAGCCGACGTTCTGGTGCCCACGATCACCGATACCATCGACGCCAGCCTGATCGGGCAGGCGGGCGATCAGCTCAAGCTGATTGCAAACTATGGCGCTGGTTTTGACCACATCGACGTCGCCACCGCCCGCCAGCGCGGCATTCTGGTGTCGAATACACCGGGCGTTCTGACCGAAGATACAGCGGATATGACCATGGCGCTGATGCTCGCCGTCACCCGCCGCATTCCCGAAGGTTTGAGCGTCATGCAAAAAGACGAATGGACCGGCTGGGCCCCCACATCGCTTTTGGGCGGGCGCATCACCGGGCGGCGCTTGGGCATTCTGGGCATGGGCCGCATCGGACAGGCCGTCGCCCGCCGGGCAAGCGCCTTTGGGATGCAGGTGCATTACCACAACCGCCGCCGCCTGCGCACCGAAACCGAGGCCGATCTGGCCGCCACATGGTGGGACAGCCTCGATCAGATGGTGGCGCGGATGGATGTCATCTCGGTGCATTGTCCGTCCACACCCTCGACCTTTCACCTGATGAACGCCCGCCGCCTCAAACTGATGAAGCCGGGCGCTGTGATCGTGAACACCTCACGCGGGGAGGTGATTGACGAAAACGCGCTGACGCGGATGTTGCGCGCGGGTGAGATTTCGGGCGCGGGGCTGGACGTCTATGAACATGGCACCGACATCAATCCACGCCTGCGCGATCTGCCCAATGTGGTGCTCTTGCCGCATATGGGATCCGCCACCTTGGAAAGCCGGGTCGAGATGGGTGAAAAGGTGATCATCAACATCAAGACCTTTAACGACGGCCACCGCCCACCGGATCAGGTTGTGCCTGCGATGCTCTGACGCGCGAAACGCTGCCGCGTTTTATTGCGGGCCTTGGCATCAGCATCCCCTGACGTAGATTGACCGCATACGGAGGATATGCCATGCGCCAGCTTTTGATGACCGCCGCAGCCTTGTGTTTCGCCAGTTTTGCACAAGCTCAACAAACCGCCGACGCGGTCCAGCCTGAGGCTGCGACCGCGGGGGATGTGATCTCAACCGTGCCCGAGGTGCGCGAAAGCCTCGCCGCCAAGGCCGCAGGCCTGCCTGTGACGTCTGATCACTGGATGGTCGCCGCCGCCAACCCCCATGCTGTTCGGGCAGGCGCGCGGGTTCTGAGGGCAGGGGGGACCGCTGCGGATGCGCTGGTGGCAGTGCAGGCGGTGCTGGGGCTGGTTGAGCCGCAATCCTCGGGGCTGGGGGGCGGTGCCTTTCTGGTTTGGTATGATGCGGCCACGGGGGCGTTGACCACGCTCGATGGGCGCGAAACCGCGCCCCTGGCTGTGACACCACGGCTCTTTCAAACGGCGGATGGCGAACCCAAGAAGTTCTTTGACGCGGTGGTCGGCGGCCTTTCCGTTGGCACACCCGGCACGCCGGCGTTGCTGGAGGCCGTGCACCGGCGCTGGGGCGCACAGAATTGGGCGCGGCTTTTTGATGATGCAATCGCGCTGGCCGATGACGGCTTTGCCGTGTCACCCCGCCTTGCAGGATTGGTCGCCCGCGATGCCGAACGTCTGGCCCGCTTTGACAGCACGGCCAGCTATTTCCTGCCCGGCGGCACCCCGATTGCGGAAGGCACGCAGCTGACCAACCCGGACTATGCCAATACGTTGCGCAGCCTCGCAGCAGGCGGGGCGGATGCCTTTTACACCGGCACGCTCGCCCGCGATATCGTGGCAACGGTGCGCACGGCTCCGGGCAATCCTGGTGTGCTCTCTGAGACGGATCTGGCCATCTATCAGGTGAAAGAGCGTGCGCCGGTCTGCTCCGAATACCGCGCCTATGAGGTCTGTGGCATGGGGCCGCCATCATCCGGTGCGCTGACTGTTGGGCAAATCCTTGGCATCCTGAACAACTTTGATCTGCGCGCGCTTGGCCCCGACAGCCCCTTTGCCTGGCGTCTCATCGGGGATGCCAGCCGCTTGGCCTTTGCTGACCGGGGCCGGTATATGGCCGACAGTGATTTTGTGCCGATGCCGACGCAAGGCCTGGTCGATCCCGCTTATCTCAAAGCGCGCGCTGAAGCGCTGGTGCGGGACACCGCGCTTGAGACAGTGGCGCCCGGCGCGCCAGACTGGGATCACGCGCAGCTTTGGGCGGATGACGACAGCCTTGAATTGCCCTCTACCTCGCATGTCACCATCGTGGATGCCGCGGGCAATGTGGCCTCCATGACCACCACGATCGAAAACGCCTTTGGATCACGGCTGATGGTGGGCGGCTTTCTGTTGAACAACGAACTCACCGACTTCAGCTTTCGCAGCCATCGCGACGGCGCGCCCATTGCCAACCGGATCGAGCCGGGCAAACGCCCCCGCTCCTCCATGGCGCCGACTATCGTGATGCAGGATGGTGCACCCGTTCTGGCCATCGGCAGCCCGGGTGGCAGCCGGATCATCGGCTATGTCGCCAAGTCGGTTATCGCTTGGGCCGATTGGAATATGGATGTGCAACAGGCCGTTTCGCTGGGCCATGCGGTCAATCGCTTTGGCGTCTTTGATCTGGAAGAGGGCAGCGAAATGGCCTCTCTGGCCGCGCCGTTGACAGAGATGGGCTTTGAGGTCAGCGTGCGGGGCCTGAATTCGGGCTTGCACGCCATCGAAATTGGCGATGTGTTGCAAGGCGGAGCGGACCCACGGCGCGAAGGCATCGCGCTGGGCGACTAGGAGGAACACCACATGGTTCAGGCGGCGGAATTGCCACGCAACGAAACAGGCATCGCAACGGTGATCAGCGTGCTCAAACAACAGCTTGGCGACCGGCTGCAAACCGGGCAATCCATTCGCGAACAGCACGCGCACACCACCACCTGGATCGACAACCAACCGCCCGACGCGGTGGTCTTTCCTCAGAGTGCGCAAGAGGTTAGCGACATCGTCAAGATCTGTGCCACCCATGATGTGCCGGTGATCCCCTTTGGCACGGGCACCTCGCTCGAAGGGCATGTCAACGCGCCTGCGGGTGGCATCTGCATGGACCTGATGCAGATGAACAAGGTGGTCGCTGTTCATGCCAGCGATCTTAGCTGTGTGGTGCAACCCGGCGTGACCCGCGAAGACATCAACACCCATCTGCGCGATCAGGGGCTCTTTTTCCCCATCGACCCGGGCGCAAACGCCTCGCTTGGTGGTATGGCCGCAACAGGGGCCAGCGGCACCAACGCGGTGCGCTATGGCACGATGAAAGACAACGTGCTCGCTCTTGAGGCGGTGATGGCGGATGGCCGCGTGATCCGCACCGCGCAACGGGCCAAGAAAACTTCCGCTGGCTATGACCTAACCCGCCTTTTGGTGGGGTCCGAAGGCACGCTGGGTGTGATCACCGAAATCACGCTCAGACTGCAGGGCATCCCCGAGGCGATCTCGTCTGCGCGGTGTTCATTTCCTTCGGTTGATGCGGCGTGTCAGGCAACAATGCAGGTTATTCAATACGGCATACCGGTAGCGCGCATTGAATTGCTGGATGAGCTTCAGGTGAAGGCGGTGAACGCCTACTCCAAATTGGATTTGCCAGAAGAGCCGCTGTTGTTGTTAGAATTTCATGGGTCCGAGGCCGGCGTGGCCGAACAGGCAGAGATGTTTGGCGCCATCGCGGAAGAGCATGGCGGCAGCGGTTATGTGTTTACGACCGTCGCAGAAGAACGCACGAAGCTCTGGCAGGCGCGCCATGATGGTTATTGGGCCTCGCTGCAATTGCGCCCCGGCGCGCAGGGAATTTCTACAGATGTCTGTGTGCCCATTTCACGGCTGGCCGATTGCGTAAACGCCGCGCGCGAGCGGCTTGATGCGGACGGGCTGATGTCACCTATCGTCGGTCATGTGGGCGATGGCAATTTCCACTGCCTTCTGCTGATTGACGAAAACGACCAAGAAGAGATGGACAAGGCCGCGGCCTTTGTCAGCTGGCTGAGCGAGCTGGCCATTTCGATGGATGGCACCTGCACCGGCGAACATGGCATCGGGCAGGGCAAAATGCCTTACCTGCGCAAAGAGTTGGGCGAGGCCACAGACTTCATGCAGGCCATCAAGATCGCGCTCGATCCGCAGGGCATCCTGAACCCCGGCAAGGTGGTGTGACCGGGGCCAGCCGCCTGACATTTCGCCGCTTGGCAACACGGGTGGCGCTGGTGCTGCTGGTTCTCATCGGCCTCCTTTGGCTCGGCAATTCTTCGCGTCTTGTGACAGGGCTGGCGGATCACCAAACGCGGCTGATCGCCCATCGCGGTGTGCATCAGATCTACACCGGCACCGATCGCAGCACCACCTCCTGTCAGGCCAGCCCGATTGCACCCAGCGACCATGGCCTGATCGAAAATACCATCCCGTCCATGCGCGCCGCCTTTGCCTTTGGCGCGGATGTGGTCGAACTTGATGTGCACCTAACCTCTGACAACGTGTTTGCCGTGTTCCACGACTGGACGCTTGACTGCAAAACCGACGGCACTGGCGTGACCCACGAACAGAGCTTTGCGGAATTGCGGCGCCTCGACGTGGGATATCGCTATGACACTGGCGACCAAAGCTTTCCGCTGCGCGGCACCGGATTGGGTGCACTGCCTTCACTGGATGCGGTGCTGGCGGCGGATTTGCCGGGGCAATACCTGATCAACTTCAAAAGCCGGCGCGCCAGCGACGGGCGTGCACTGGCCACCCGGATCGCAGACACGCCGGACCGCGCCCGGATCTTTGGCGTCTACGGCGGCCACCCGCCCACACAAAAGGCACAAGAGCTGCTGCCGGGCCTGCGGGGATTTGACAGACCCTCGCTCAAAGCCTGCGCCCTACGCTACGCACTCATGGGGTGGAGCGGGTATGTCCCACAGGCCTGCCGCAACACGCTTTTGGCGGTGCCCCGCGATCTGGCACCGTATCTTTGGGGCTGGCCCCATCGCTTGACCCGGCGGTTGGGGGCCGTGGGCTCAGACGTTATCCTGCTGGGGCCAAACGATGGTTCCGGGTTCACCACGGGGATCGACAGCATTGCGGCGGCCCGCGCCGTGCCCGCCCATTTTGACGGATACGTCTGGACCAACCGCATCGACATCATCGGCCCGGTTTTCCGCCCCTAAAGCGTGGCACCCGCGCCGCGCCCCACGCGCGGAACACGAAATTGCCATCTCTTGTCCCGAAATTCGCGCCGCTTCGTGGTTAGCCTTCACGCAGTATGAAACGCGATTCTGCGCGCCAGCGGGTCGTCAGTGTTAGGTAACGAGCAGTGGCAAATTTTAGCATCAACAATGGCAATTCCGCCACGTTCACCGATCCGTCAGGCAGCACCGGTGTCGTGATCGATTTTGCCACGCTCGACAACAGCTTCAGCCTCCAGATCAACGGCGTGGATCTGTTTGTCGGTGGCCCGGCCAGTGCGCCCAACGAATTGCAATTCCAGATCCCCGCCACATCCGGCCAGACCGTGCGCTTTGCGGATGGCACGCTTTACGAAGTGAATACACCGGCCGTCTGGCAGTTGGGCAATTCCAACGGCGAGCCCATTGTGCGGCTTGAGATCGAACCGGATGGCACCGCGCAGCTTTATGGGGTCAAGTTCAACAATGGCCCGCTTGAGCCGCTGGAGCTCTTCAACGGGCTGACGTTGAACTCTGCCGCGATAGATGCGGCGTGGAATGACAACGGCACCAACACCATCGTGATCGATCAGGTGCGCACCGGCCCCACCAACGCCGCAGGCGCATTCGTTGACGTTTTGTGCTTCGCCGCGGGAACCCAGATCAAAACGCCCAAAGGCACCCGGCAGATCGATGATCTGCGCGCGGGAGACGCGGTGGAGACATTTGACGAAGGCCCCCAAACCCTGCGCTGGATCAACTCCACCTGGGTCAGCGCGGCGCGTCTTCACGCGGAACCCCGGCTGCACCCGATCCTGATCCGCGCTGACGCGCTGGGGCCCGGCTTTCCAAACGCGGATCTGACCGTCTCCCCGCAGCACCGGGTTCTGGTCTCCTCCGCCATTGCCCAACGCATGTTCGGCACCCGCGATGTGTTGATCCCGGCCAACAAACTTCTGCCACTGCCCGGTGTCAGCCTGCATCCTACCGACGCCAAAGGCGTGCGGTATTTCCACATGCTCTTTGACGCGCACCAAATCGTCTGGTCCAACGGCACCCCCACCGAAAGCCTCTTTACCGGCCCCGAAGCGCTCAAAGCCGTCCCGGTCGAGGCCCGGCACGAGCTTCTGACACTCTTCCCCGATCTCTACGATCCAACATTCGCCCCACCTGCCGCACGGCTGATCCCAGACCGGGGAAAACTCATGCGCAAATTGGTCGACCGCCACCGCGCCAACAACAAACCGATCTATTCAACCGCCTGACGCGGCTGCACTTCTTTTGGATCCAAATACTCTCGGGGGTTTGGGGGCAGACGCCCCCAATCTGCCCGCAACACCCGTGCAGCCCCGTGAAGTCCAGGCACGCGCTTGCCCCATATGCGACCCGGCAAGTCGCTTTTTGCGCCTGACCGGTCGGACAGTTTGCGACGACTGACGCCAAGCGGACTAAAACGCAAACCAACAACCGCAGGAGTCGCCCCATGAAAACCCATGTCAAAGCCCTTGTTGTCGGCGGTGGCGCCGTTGGCACGTCGATTGCCTACCATCTGGCCCGTGCCGGGTGGGAGGATGTCATGCTGCTCGAACGTGACGAGCTGACCTCCGGCTCCACATGGCACGCGGCGGGCCTGCTGCCTTACTTCAACATGTCTTATGCCACGACGCATATTCATGACTATTCCATCAAGTTCTACAAAACCCTTGAGGAAGAGACCGGCCTGAACGCGGGCTTTGCGGTTGTGGGCAACCTGCGCATGGCACAGACCGATGCGCGCATGGATGAATACATGCTCTACGCCTCCACGGCAGAGACATGCGGTGTGCCTTACGAATGGATGACCCCGGCCCAGATCAAAGAACGGTTCCCGCTGGTGCGGACCGAAGATCTGAAGGGCGCGATTTATCACCCGACGGACGGCTATATCAACCCGGCTGCCGTCACCATGGCGATGGCCAAAGGTGCGCGCCAACGGGGTGTGATGATCGAACGCAAGTGGCAGGCGGATGCCTTCCACTGGACCGGCAGCCACTGGGATGTGACCTGCACCAAGATGGTGGAAAAGGGTGGCAACCTTGTGCCGTCTGACGAACAGATCGTCATCCATGCCGAACATGTGGTCACCGCCTCTGGCAACCACGCACAGCGCACCGCAAAGATGCTGGGCATCAAGATGCCCGCCATCCCGGTGGAGCACCAGTTCATCGTGACAGAGCCCGACCCGATGCTGGTTGAATGGCGCAAGAACAACCCCGAACACCCCGTGCTGCGCGATGCGGATGCCAAATGGTATGTGCGCGAAGAGCGGGGCGGCTGGATCTTGGGGCCATATGAGCGCAACGCGCCAGCCCGCTTTGAATTTGGCGTGCCAGACAGCTTCCGTGCGGACCTTTTCCCGCTGGATCTGGAGCGGATCGAAGAAGAATACATGTCGATGATCCACCGCATTCCGTCCTCCGAGACGGTCGGTCTGAAAGACGATTTCAACGGCCCGATCTGCTACACGCCTGATGGCAACCCGCTGGTTGGCCCGGCACCCGGCCTGCGCAACATGTGGCTGGCCGAAGGCTTCTCCTTCGGGATCACGGCTGCGGGCGGCACCGGCTATTACATGGCGCAGATGATGGTCGAAGGTGAGGCCGAGATCGACATGGCTTCGCTCGACCCCAAACGCTACGGCAGCTGGATGACAACCGAGTTTGCGGCGCGCAAGAACGAAGAATGCTACGAACACGTCTACATCCTGCACCACCCCGACGAAGAGCGTGAGGCCTGCCGCCCGTTGCGCACCGCGCCGGCCTATGACCGTCAAAAGGCGCTGGGCGCGCAATTTGGCTGGGTCAACGGCTGGGAGCGTCCGAACTATTATGGCCCTGTTGATGCGCCAGAGAGTTTTGATCACGACGCGCGCAGCTTCCGCCGGGGCGGCTGGTGGCAATATGCCGTCGACGAAGCCAAGGCGATCCGCGAAGGTGTGGGCCTGATTGATGCAACCGCCTTTACCAAGCACCTTGTGCGCGGGCCGGGGGCGACAGAGTTCCTCGATTGGTTCACCTGCAACAAACTGCCGAAGGTGGGCCGCATCAACCTGACCTATGCGCTGACCGCCGCAGGCACCACGCGCACGGAATACACCATCGTCCGTCTGGCCGAGCATGAATATTACATCGGCTCCGCTGGCGCCTGGACGGCCTATGACGCCGATTTCCTGATGAAAGCGGCCGAAGACAAACGCGATGACTTTGGCTGGATCGACATCCACGATGTGACCAACCAATGGGGCGTCTTTGCCATCGCCGGGCCAAAGTCGCGCGATGTGCTGAACAAGCTGGTCAAGGATGGTGATCCGTCGACCGTGCTGTCAAACAAGCGCTTCCCGTGGCTTTCGATGCGTGACATCGAGCTGGGCATGTGCCCGGTCCGCGCGATCCGCGTGGCCTATACGGGCGAGCTGGGCTGGGAATTGCATCACCCGATTGAGATGCAGACCTACCTTTGGGATCAGCTGATGGAAGCGGGCGCAGAGTTTGACCTCAAGCCGGTGGGTGCGCGGGCGCAGAACTGGCTGCGGCAGGAAAAATCCTATCGCGCCTTTGGCACCGAGCTGGGCCGCGACGCAACACCGCTGGAGGCTGATCTGCCGCGCTTTGTTGATCTGTCGAAAGACTTCCACGGCAAGGCCGCGATGGAAGAAACCGGCATCCGCGCCCAATGTGTGACGCTTTTGATCGACGGGCCGGAGGATGCCGATCCGTGGGGCCGTGAGGCGCTTTATGATGGGGACACGAAAGTGGGCCGCTTGACATCGGGCGGCTATTCCGTGGCTTTCGGTAAGTCGATTGGCATGGGCTATGTGTCGCCAGAGCTGGCGGTGCCGGGCACCAAACTGAAGGTGAAGATCCAGCGCCAACTTTGGGATGCGGTGATCACCGAAGACAGCCCGTATGATCCGAAAAACGAGGTCATCCGCAAGGACGGGTGAGCTTGGGGCGCCCTAACGTGGCAAAGTGAACAAATTAAAATGAGACACCCTTGGCTGCGGGCTGAGGGTGTTTTTTTGTCGTGCGAGGAAAAAGTTAATTTCAATCAGTGGTAGAATCATGCAAGAAGGCGATCACGGAAATACCAGAGGAAAATCAATGTCTTCAATTCGTTTAGGACTCGCTCTTATTGCTGCAGTATCACTTTCAGCATGTGCGCAAAAGGCCGATCAAATTTCGGCGACCTATGTGTCGCCTGTTCCTTTTGAAAAATTCTCTTGTCGCCAAATCAGAGAAGAAGCCGCGCGCGTGAGCACGCGGGCTTCGGAAGTTGCTGGCATTCAGAACAAAAAAGCTGAGAATGATGCCACGGCCACAGCTGTATCGCTCATTCTGTTCTGGCCAGCTGCCTTTTTCATAAAAGGGGATGCAGAGACTGCAGCTGAGTTGGGCCGCTTAAAAGGTGAATTGCAGGCCTTGGAGCAAGTCAGCATCAAAAAAGGGTGCAACATTACCTTTGTCAAAGAAACGCCAGCGGACGAAGACGAGAAAGACACGAAGAAATCCGAAGGCTAATGCAGCACGCTGCAGTTTAGTCGAAAGACGATCACTGGAAACGCCGGGCTTTGTGCCCGGCGTTTTTCGTTGGCCGGTGGCACAACGGCCTTCGCCCGCAGCCTTCCTTGGGGAAGGGCGGGGAGGGTCGTGATTGGTGAAGTGGCGCCACTCCGGCCCGGCTTCGTGAGGATTGTGCAAACCGTTGTCGCGGTTTGATCCGATAATGCGCATAAATTGGATACCGGGTGTCAGCCGGTGCCTCAAATGCCGATCTGTGCGACCCATCGCTTTTGGCTGGGGCCGCGTGCATGCAGGGGGTGATGTAAGACGGAGAGGTTAAGCGGGGGAAAAGCCAGCGCGCGCTGGCTTGGGCGTTTGCGCAACGGGATGCGCGGAATGGGCTGCCCCGGCGCTGATGCCGGGGCGGCCCTGAAGGTCAGGAGTGGATCGGGCCGTCGCCGCAGGCAAGGGCCGCTTCGCGCACCGCTTCCGAATAGGTCGGGTGGGCGTGGCAGGTCATGGCCAGATCTTCGGCAGAGGCGCCAAATTCCATCGCCACACAGATCTCGTGGATCAGATCACCCGCCGCTGGCCCAATGATATGCGCGCCCAGAATGCGATCGGTGTCTTTGTCGGCCAGAATTTTGACAAAGCCATCGCCCGCGAAATTTGCCTTGGCGCGGCCATTGCCCATGAAGCTGAACTTGCCGACCTTGTAATCGCGCCCGGCTTCTTTCAGATCCTGTTCTGTAGCACCGACATTGGCCACTTCGGGGTGGGTGTAGATCACGCCGGGGATCACGCCATAGTTTACATGGCCATGCTTGCCTGCGGCCTGTTCGGCGGCTGCCATGCCTTCGTCTTCGGCCTTGTGCGCCAGCATTGGCCCGTCGATGCAATCCCCGATGGCATAGATGCCTTTGACGTTGGTTTGCCAGTCCGCGCCCACCTTGATCTGGCCACGTGGCGACATCTCAACACCCACGGCCTCCAGCCCCAGCCCGTCAGTGTAAGGTTTACGCCCGGTCGCGACGAGCACGACATCAGCGTCAATCACATGGGCGCTGTCATCTTTGCGGAGTGTGTAATGAACCTTGGCTTTGGTCTTGGTGGCTTCGGTCTTTTGCACCGCAGCCCCCATGATGAAGTTCAGCCCCTGCTTTTTGAGCATCCGCTGGAAGGTCTTTTGCACTTCGGCATCCATGCCGGGGGTGACCACGTCGAGGAATTCGACCACGGTCACCTCTGCGCCCAGACGGCTATACACGCTGCCCAGCTCTAGCCCGATAACGCCCGCGCCGATTACGACCATCTTTTTTGGCACCTTGCCCAGGGAAAGTGCGCCTGTGGAGGTGACCACCACCTTTTCATCCACCTCGACACCCGGCAGCGAGGCGGGTTCAGAGCCGGTGGCAATGATGATGTTTTTGGCCTCGTGCACCTCGTCCCCGACCTGGACCTTGCCAGCCTCAGGGATTGACCCCCAGCCTTTGAGCCAGTCGATCTTGTTCTTTTTGAACAGGAATTCGATGCCCTTGGTATTCTGGCCGATGGTGTCATCCTTATAGGTCTGCATCTGCGCCCAGTCGACAGACGGGGATTTGCCCTTGAGGCCCATGGTCGCAAAATTGTGCTCGGCCTCATGCAACATGTGAGAGGCGTGCAAGAGCGCCTTTGACGGAATGCAGCCCACGTTCAGGCAGGTGCCGCCCAGCGTGTCGCGCCCTTCGACGCAGGCGGTTTTGAGGCCCAGTTGGGCGCAGCGGATGGCGGAGACATATCCGCCGGGGCCGGAGCCGATCACGATGACGTCGTAGCTTGCCATGAGGGGGTATCCTTTGTGTTGACGGTGGCTGGGGGCT
>JABSSA010000119.1 GCA_013214665.1 Paracoccaceae bacterium | reverse complement strand
GGCTCATGCAGACGATCTTGCGCGTATGGGGCTGACGGTTGAGCCCTTTGGCGGCGATGCGATTGCGGTGCGCGAAACACCAGCATTGTTAGGGGAAGTGGATGCCCAAGCATTGGTCCGCGACATTGCGGATGAATTGCGCGATCAAGGTGACAGCCTGGCGCTGGAAGCGCGTTTGAACGCCATTCTCAGCCGCGTGTCCTGTCATGGCTCCATCCGGTCCGGGCGGCGTATGCGGGCCGAAGAAATGAACGCGCTTTTGCGCCAGATGGAGGCGACACCGCTTTCGGGTCAATGTAACCATGGGCGGCCCACATATGTGGAACTGAAACTCAGCGATATCGAAAGGCTATTTGGCCGGGCATGATTCAAATCGGGGAAACGACGTTGGATTTGAGCGATCCTCTGACGCTGCTGATGGCTGTGGCGCTTGGGTTGGCGGTGTTGGTTGTGCTGCTTTTGATCATGGCTTTGCGGGCCGCTGGCCGCTCGGCCCGCGCGGTTGAGCCGCTGACACAACAGATGTCAGCCTTGGGGCAAAACCTGCAACACTTGGCCATGGGGCAAGAGGCGCTGCGCGGTGGGTTGCAAACGGTGTCGGATGCGCAGGCGAATGCACAGACCACTGTGGTGCAAACCGTCGAAGCGCGGTTGGCCACGGTGCAGCAGCAGATGCAGGACCGGTTAGCCGACAATGCGATGCGCGCGCAACGGTCGCTCACCGAAATGCAAGAGCGGATGCGCGAAAGCCTGCATGGCACGTCCAAGCAAACGGCAACCTCGTTGACCGCATTGCAAGAACGCCTGCAGGCCATCGACAAGGCGCAAGACAATATCACCAAGCTGTCTGGCGACGTGCTGAGCCTACAAGACATTCTGTCCAACAAACAAACCCGCGGTGCCTTTGGCGAAATCCAGCTGCGCGACATTGTCTCCAAAGCTCTGCCAACAGACTCCTATGCCCTGCAGCATACGCTTTCGAACGGGAAGCGTGCCGATTGTCTGATCCACCTGCCCAATCCACCCGGGCCGATTGTGATCGACAGCAAGTTTCCATTGGAGGCGTATGAAGCATTGCGCGTCGCGCAGACCGAAGCTGAATTGCGCGCGGCGGTGCAGAATATGAAAACCTCGGTGCGCAAGCACATTCGGGACATTTCTGAAAAGTACATCATCGAAGGAGAAACTGCCGACGGCGCATTGCTGTTCCTGCCATCCGAGGCGGTTTATGCCGAGCTTCATGCCAACTTTGCTGATCTGGTGCGTGAAGGGTTTGATGCGCGTGTATGGATCGTTTCGCCGACCACCTGCATGGCCACCCTCAACACCATGCGGGCCATCCTGAAAGACGCGCGGATGCGCGAACAGGCGGGCGCAATCCGCAAGGAATTATCGATGCTGGTGGCTGATGTGGACCGGTTGGGCACGCGGGTTGGCAATCTGGACCGACACTTTTCCCAAGCGTCCAAAGACATCGAAGATATTAAGATCAGCGCCGAAAAAGCGGGTAAGCGTGCAAACAGGTTGGACAATTTCGACTTTGAAGAAATTGAGCCTGAGCAAGCCACTATGCCGTTGAAAATTCAGCGTTCCACAGACGCTCAATAAAAACCGTACGACTGGCTTGTAATTTTGAAATGCCCCTTTTAGGCTGTTTCAATGGCTTGGCCACAGAACAGCTCACCGCAGCGGGATGGAGATGCCGCAGCGGGTATAGAAGTCACGGATGACTTTGAACGTTTTGCACAACGCAATGACGTGTTCACCCGCGCGTTTTGGGATGACACGGTAAAATCCAAACACACTGAAAAGTTTTTTGCTTCATACCGGATGGAAGCCACGCCGCGTCGGGGTGATGGGTTCACGCAAAAGGATTTCGCCCTGCGCAATGCGGCGTGGCTGATCTCTGATATCGTATCGGACCGCAACGCGGCTGAGGGCAAGCGCGAAGGGTTTCAAGCCGCCATCGCCGCCGATACGCCAGTGGCCCCCATGCGCGTTGAGGTCGACGATCCGGCAAAGATGTCGGACGAAATCAAGCGTATTGCCAAGTTTTTTGGGGCTGACCTCTGCGGCATCACAGATATGGACGACCGCTGGGTTTATAAATCCCGCGTCGATGTGCGCGACATGTCAGATGCACCGCACGATGTACCTGAAGGACTGAACTCGGTCATCGTGTTGGGCCATGAGATGGAAGAAGATTTGGTTGCCACCTACCCATCGGCTTTGGCGGGGGCTGCCACCGGGCGCGAATACAGCCACGAGGCGTCAATCGTGATGCAGCTGGCCGCCTACATCCGTAATCTGGGGTACGAGGCGGTGCCCTCTATGAATGACACGGCGTTGGTCATTCCTTATGCGATTAAGGCGGGCTTAGGTGAATACGCCCGCAACCAGATGGTCATTACCCCGGAATTCGGTCCGCGTTTGCGGTTTTCCAAAATCTTCACCAACTTGCCTGTGGCCTATGACGTGCCCAAGCCCAAGGGCGTGCGCGCATTTTGTGACATCTGTACGAAATGCGCCGATGCGTGCCCAGTCAAAGCGTTGCCGTTTGGGCCACCTTCCACCGATACGGCAAATGTCTCGGCCATCAAAGGCGTGCGTAAATGGACGTCTGACGCGGAAAAATGCTTTTCATTCTGGGCCAAGCTCTCTTCGGATTGTGCGATTTGTATGCGCGTGTGCCCGTTTAACCGCGACTACACGAAATGGCATCACCGGCTGTGGCTGAAGATCGCGCTGGGACCATGGCGGAAGGTGGCGCTGCGGTTGGCGCGGGATCATGGAACACGGCGCAAGCCAGGTGCGTGGTGGGGTGCGGAAGGCTGACAGTTTGCCGCTGATGGCGCGCTATGGGTGCGTTCTTATCGCAGAAGGTGTAGCCTGAACCCGATGTTTGACCAACGCAGACAACTTGATGATGCTACCAGTCAGCTTTTTCTGGTGGCAGAACGGCGTGCCGAATGGCTGATCGGTTGGCTGCGGCTTGGCATTTCTTCCACCCTTGCAATTGTTTTCACAGTGGCAATGACCAGCGCCACCGTTGAGATGACACAGATGCTGAAGTGGCAGGTCATTTATGCACTCGGCACGATGGGCGTGTATTTTCTGCTCGGGGCGCTGGCGCTCGTGATCGTTTGGGCAGGGTTGTTTCGCGCCTGGATGGTCTGGCCCTCAGCGCTTGGCGATTGTGTGTTCATTCTGGGCAGCACGGCGCTGGCGGTCGGCAATACCGGGTTGCCGGGCCTGTATGTTTACGTGTTCCCGACGGTTTGGTTGATCCCCATCGTGTTGGCTTGCGGGGCGTTGCGGTTCAATCCGCCGCTACAGGGGGCAATGGCGGCCGTGCTGGGGGCGGGGTTGGTCACCTTGTTGTTTGTTCAGGGCATCACACCCGACGTTACCAGGTCGAATGAGGCGCTTGGCTTTTTGTTTGGGGTGCCGCCAAACTTGATGCGGACAGCGATGATCCTTGTTGGGGCGATTGTCTTGATGGTCGCCTCGACCCGCATTCGAGCGCTTTTGTGGGCTTCGATCACTGAAGCGGAGGCACGTGGAATGTTGAAACGGTTCCTGCCAGAGCAACTTGCTCAGGCAAAGGCGCAGGATCTGGATGAACTGCGTGAAGGCCAGCAAGTACAGATGGCGGTGGCCTTTGTTGATATTCGCGGCTTTACCCGCATGGCCGAAGGGATGGCAGCACGCGATCTGACGGCCTTTCTCGGCCGGTTTCGAAGTGTGATCAGCGCGCGGGCAAGCGCCTGTGGCGGGATCGTTGACAAGTTTATCGGCGATGGTGCTTTGGTCGTATTCCCGGATGGCGGGCCCGGCGCCGCG
>JABSSA010000118.1 GCA_013214665.1 Paracoccaceae bacterium | reverse complement strand
GTGATCGCCAAAGGGTTTGCAGATGCCTCGCTGCGGGAGTTCTTTAGCGTCTGCACCACCGTTGACGACACCCTGACCACTCTGGCCGCTTAAAAACAAAGCGCTTCGAAGCGCCTTTGCTGCCCTTGCGCTTGCGCGGCCAACGAGAAATACTTGCCCCAAGCCCGCGTATAGCCCCCGTGCCTCGGCAGCCAACGCCTCCGAACTGAGCATAGGCCATGACGTGACCCATTTGACCCGACGCGCACTGCTTTTTGCCTCCGGCGCAGCCACCCTTGCCGCCGCAGGCGCGCAGCTGCAGGCTGCGGCCTCGCCCACTTTCGATCTGAGGGCCCGCCGCACCAGCTTTGATTTTGGCGGCGGCCCAACGCACGGTTTGGCCAGTCTCGCTGACGCGGCCCCACCGCCGGTCATTCGGCTCAAACAAGGGCAACCGGCCCATCTGCGCCTGACCAACGGGCTGGACGAGTATTCCACGATGCATTGGCACGGCATCCGCCTGCCAAATGCGATGGACGGCGTGCCGTATCTCACGCAATTCCCAATCGCGCCCGGTGACAACTTTGACTATCGCTTTACCCCCCCTGATGCGGGCACCTATTGGTATCACCCCCACTGCCGCACCATGGCGAAAATGGCGCAGGGTCTGACCGGGGCTTTGATTGTCGAAGAGGCTGATGATCCGGGCTTTGATGCCGACATCGCCCTAAACCTAAAGGATTTCCGCCTCGCGGCGGATCACAGCCTGCTGCCGCATTTCACCCCGCGCGGTGCCGCGCGCGGCGGCACGCTTGGCAACGTGACAACGATCAACTGGCAAGTGATGCCCGTGCTAGACGTGCCCGCGGGCGCCTTGGTTCGGCTGCGGTTTGTCGTCACCGATGTCACGCGGATATTCAAACTGGCCCTGCCATCTGAGGCGTCGGGCCGCATCATCGCCTGGGATGGTCAGCCAATCGAAGAGCCCATAGGCTGGCCCACCTCAGACGCGCCTTTGTGGATGGGGCCAGGCCAACGCGTTGATATCGTTCTGCGCACGCCCGACACCGAAGGCGCGGAAATCCCATTGATCAACATGATCGGGCGCACGCCTCATCAGATCGGCACTTTGCGCACCACCGGCCCGTCTCTCGCCCGTGATCTGCGTGATCTGCGCCCGCTGCCGCGCAACCCCTATGCCGTCCCCAACATGGCCGAGGCAGAAAAACAGGTGCACGAGCTGGTCTTTGGCTGGACGCCCGAAGGCAACGGTGCCAACAACGGGTTCTGCGGCACTTATGAATACACATTTTGGTCCATCAACCGCGCCCCGTGGCCAGGTGACGCGCAAGGCCCGTCCACGCCGCTTGCGACGCTAGACCGCGGCAAAAGCTATCTTCTGCGCCTGCGCAATGAATCCCCCAACCTGCATCCGATTCATCTGCACGGATTGCTGTTCAAACCTGTGCGCTCAAGTCTGCGCCCAGTGTTGGCAAACTACACCGATACCTATCTTCTTATGAAAAACGAAGTGGTCGACGTGGCTTTGGTTGCTGACAATCCGGGCGATTGGGCCTTGCATTGCCACGTTATTGAACATCAAAAAACCGGGCTATCCGGATTTATTCGCGTGACGTGAGATCGCAAAACTGGACGCCGCCAAATCTTATCCAATTTGCAGACAGGGCAGCCATCTGTTTATCATGTAAAGACATCCCGTTGTGCAATTGACAAACAGCTTTAGCCAATGTCAAAGTTCTTTGTATACATTTGAACGATGCAAAACACTCACCCAATCCCTTGAACCCAAGATGGTTAAATATCGCTGCCTTTCCCGGGACAGCCAAATTACTAATTTCTGAGGAAGAGCATTCAAAATGCCTGAGATAGATCGCCTCGACCCGAGCAGTGATTGTATTAGCAAAACGCTTCTGCGTGACGGTGCGGTCATTGTCGAAAACGCTATCCCTGACGACATCGTGGCGCATATTCACGAAGATTTCCGCATTCCTTTCGCCAGCCAATCTGCGACATGTCACAAAACGCCAGGCGGGGTTAAACCGCGAAGAGTTGGTGCAGTTCTGACCTATTCGAGGGCGGCCGCCAACGTCTTGGCAAACGCCTTGGTTCTGTCTGTTGCGGACGATGTGCTGAATGAAAACTGTGAAAACTACCAGATTGGGGCCACAACAGCCATCGATTGCCCTCCTGGCAGAAGCGACCAAAGGCTGTATCGGTTTGACGAAGTGTATCCAGTTCGTATTCCCGGTGTAGAGTTCCAAGTTGTCTCTGTCGTTGCTTTGACGGATTTCGTCGAAGAAAACGGTGCGCCACGTGTGATGTTGCGCACGCCGGAAACCCGCAATAGTGACGAAATTGTTCCCGCCCATATTGCCAGCGCCACAATGCGGCGCGGCTCCATTTTGTTTATGCTGGGCAGCACGTGGCACGGCTGTGGTCGAAACACTGTCGATAAAGCGAGCGCTGCTTTGGTCACCAATTATTCGTTGGGCTGGCTGCGGCAGGAAGAAAACCAATACCTGTCAATCCCTCGCGAGGTTGTCGACAGTTATCCCGCAACCTTACAGCGTTTGATCGGATATCAATCGCACGGGCGACGTTTGGGGATTTACCCCGGCGACCCGGATGGTCACTGGCGCAAAGCTTAACACTTGCACTCGCCAGGTTCACGATCCGCTTCACCCTTGCACTCCGCGCGCAGCCACGCCAAGTCTGGATCATGAACAATCCGGATCGCCAGATGCGCCCCCCTCCCCGCCGATCCCACCGCGTCGTACGACCGCTGTGGTTCTTGCTGGGCGCTGTGGCGTTGCTGCTTGGTGCGATTGGCGTTGTGCTGCCCTTGTTGCCCACAACACCATTTATCATTCTCGCCGCCTTCGCCTTTGGTAAATCTTCCCCCCGGTTGGAAACCTGGCTGGTCAACAGCGAGACCTTTGGCCCAATGATCGCCGACTGGCGCGCCCACGGGGCCATCGCCCCGAAATACAAACGCATCGCGCTTGGCATGATGGCGGCGGCTTTTATCCTGAGCGTGTTGATGGGCCTCGCCGCCCATATCCTGTTGATTCAGGCCGTGTGCCTATCTGGCGCGGCCACCTTTATCCTGACCCGCCCCAACGGCCCGGAATAACGCACAGCCGTTGCGCCTTTGGCCCGCCCAGCGCGCGCCTGCCTCACCTTTCTTTCACATCTAGCTGCGAAAACGCCCCCCGCATGCACGGAGCCACGCACTAAGTCATCGCGTGGCCCCACCAACGGGTTTTCTGGGCAATTGGGGTAAAATCCCAGTTTCCATATCAAATCCGCGGATCGGACAGGATGTTAAACCAAAACATCCCGCGCCCACAAAGAAACACCGTTGGCCTTCGGGGCGGCGCCGCTTCATTTCCGACCGGATCACCGATCCCCGCTCTTCCCATAAGGGAAGCCGGCGGGCATCGGCATTTCTACATTTGGCACAGATGTTCGTTTTGCATTGACGATGGTACATACGTACGATTAGCGTTTTTGAGGCGAGTCTCAACAAGGCGAAAACGCGCGATGAACACCCCCCAAACGATGCAAGCAATGGTTCTGACAGGTCACGGCGAT
>JABSSA010000117.1 GCA_013214665.1 Paracoccaceae bacterium | reverse complement strand
GCGCTTTGTCGAGGATGACTGGGAAAACCCGACCGTGGGCGCCTGGGGCCTGGGCTGGGAGGTCTGGTGTGACGGGATGGAAGTCAGCCAGTTCACCTATTTCCAGCAGGTCGGCGGCCATGATTGCCACCCGGTGTCGGGTGAGTTGACCTATGGCCTCGAACGTCTGGCGATGTATGTGCTGGGCATCGATCACGTGATGGATATGCCCTTTAACGATCCGCAAACACCCATCGCGCTCTCCTACGGTGACATCTTCAAGCAAACCGAAGAAGAATATGCCCGCTGGAACTTTGATGTGGCCGACACTGATGTGCTCTTGCGCCATTTCGAAGAGGCCGAGGCCGAATGCCAGCGCATTCTGGACAAGGCGGCGGACGATCCAAAAACCGGCAAGCGCATCATCATGGCGCACCCGGCTTATGACCAATGCATCAAGGCCAGCCACATCTTTAACCTGCTCGACGCGCGCGGCGTGATCTCTGTCACCGAACGGCAAGCCTATATCGGGCGTGTGCGCGCGCTGGCCAAACTTTGTGCCGATGCCTTCGTGCAAACCCGCGCGGGCGGCTGGTCCGCGTCGGAGGATGCGGCGTGACACTCGAATACCTCAACGCGACCCCGGTGTTGCGCGTGTCTGATTATCAGCGCGCCAAGGCCTTTTATATGGACGTGTTGGGTTTCAAGCAGATCAACGAAGCGGGCGATCCCGTGCCGGGCTTTGGCATCTTTGAAGCTGGCAGCGCGCGTGTCTTCCTGCATTCCTGGGATGGGGCCGAAGCCGCCTATGATGGCTGGCGCGGGTATTTCTATGTGCCGGATATGGATGGCATGATCGCCCATCTTCAGGCCAAGGGTCTGCCCTTTAAAGGCCCCGAAGACACGTTTTACGGAATGCGCGAGATTGAAGTCACCGACCCTGATGGCAACGTGCTGTGCTTTGGCCGGGATGTTGAGCCATGACCGCGCAACTCGAAGAAGACAACGCAAAGATGCGCAAACGCATCAAACGGATGCGCCGTAAGATCCTGCGCGAGCGGATCACCAAACATTCCGAAGGGTTTCTGGATGGCATCATCGCCATGCTGCGCCCCGGCGATCTGGTGGTCGATTGCGGGGCCAATGTGGGAGAGGTCACGCGCAAGCTGGCCGCGAGCGGCGCAGATGTGGTGTCTTTCGAACCGGACCCATGGGCCTTTTCCCAGTTGCAGGCCGTGGCCGCCGATCTGCCCAATGTCACGCCCATCAACGCAGCCGTTGGCGCCGAAGACAGCGAATTGATGCTCTTTCGTGCAGACGGGTTTGACGATGATCCCAAAGCGGCCTCCGTCAGCTCCACCATCGTACCGGGCAAGAAAAACGTGGATCAAGCAGGCACCGGCACCTTGGTCAAGGTGATCGACTTTCCGGCCTGGCTTGAGGCGCAGATGGCAGAAGGGCGCAACGTGGCCATGATCAAGATCGACATCGAAGGCGCAGAGCTGGATCTGTTGGAGGCGATGTTTGCCCGCGATCTGCCCGCGCGTGTGGGGCCGATGCTGGTGGAAACCCACGAAAAGCAATTCCCCGCCGAACGCCACCGTTTCGAAGCCCTGCGCGAAAAAGCTGCCAGCTATCCTGCGGGCCGTGTCAATTTGGATTGGATCTGAGCCATGTCAGGAAAATGGGTGGGAATGATCATCATCGCGATGGCCTGCGTTGCGGGTGTGGCGATGTATTACCTGCAGGTCTATGCCTTCTATGACCGGTTCGAACAGGACAGCATCCGGCTGACCGCGCTGGATGGCGAAACCGTGCAAGAGGTCGCCGTGACCAACTGGCAGGGCATTGACGCCGACAGCTCGCCCATCCGTTATCGGGGCTGCTTTGACACCTCGCTGAGCCTCGCAAGCTTCACCGGAACCTACACCCCCTACGAAGAGGCCACGCCGCGCAATGCGCCCGGCTGGTTTGGTTGCTTTGACGCCGCCGCCATCGCCTCCGCACTTGAGGCGGGCACGGCACTGGCCTTTCTGGGCGAAAAGAACGTGGCTTTTGGCGTGGACAGCGTCATCGCCATCACCGATGACGGGCGTGGATACGTCTGGAGAGATTTGAACAACTGCGGTGAGAAAGCCTATGACGGCTCGATCATCGGCGAAGAATGCCCCGACAGGGCGGAGTTTGACTGATGCCTGATCTTTTGATCGAACTGTTTTCCGAAGAAATCCCGGCGCGTATGCAGGCGCGGGCGGCGGATGATCTGAAACGCCTGATGACCGATGGTATGGTTGAGGCGGGCCTCACCTATGCCAGCGCGGGCGCCTTTGCCACGCCGCGCCGGTTGGTCCTGTCGGTTGAGGGTCTACTTGAGACCTCTCCCAACCTGCGCGAAGAGCGCAAAGGCCCCCGCGCGGACGCGCCTGAAAAAGCCATCGAAGGGTTCCTGCGCGGCGCGGGCCTGACCCGCGATCAGGTGGAAGAGCGCGAAACGCCCAAGGGCAACGTGCTGTTTGCCGTGATCGAAAAACCAGGCCGCCCGGCGGCTGAGATTGTGGCCGAGGTTCTGGAGAAGACCGTGCGCAATTTCCCCTGGCCCAAATCCATGCGCTGGGGCACCGGCAGCCTGCGCTGGGTGCGCCCGCTGCATTCCATTCTGTGCATTCTCAGTCATACGGATGGTGCACAGGTTGTGCACGGCGATGTGGACGGCATTTCCTTCGGCGACACAACCGCAGGCCATCGCTTCATGGCCCCCGCCCGCTTCCCCGTGACCTCCTTCGACGACTACGTGACCAAGCTGAAAACAGCCCGTGTCGTGCTTGACCCGAAAGAGCGGGCCGAGGCGATCTGGAATGACGCCACCAACATGGCATTTGCCAGCGGTCTTGAGGTGGTCGAGGATCGGGGTTTGCTGGCCGAGGTGGCCGGTCTGGTGGAATGGCCCGTTGTGTTGATGGGCGAGATCGGAGAGGCCTTTCTGGGCCTGCCCCCGGAAGTGTTGCAAACCTCGATGAAAGAACATCAAAAGTTCTTTTCCATCCGCAACCCCGCGACCGGGCGGATCGAACGTTTTATCACCGTTGCCAACCGCGAAACCGCCGACAATGGCGCAACGATCCTTGCGGGCAACCAAAAGGTGCTCAGCGCGCGTCTGGCGGATGCGAAGTTCTTTTGGGAAAACGATATTCGCGTGGCCGAAGACAGCCCGCAGGATTGGCTGGACAAGCTGGCCAACGTGACCTTCCACAACAAGCTGGGCACCGAAGGCGAACGGGTAGAGCGCATCGCGGAACTCGCACGCGATCTGGCGCCTTTTGTGGGTGCGGACCCCGATCTGGCCGAACGCGCTGCACGTTGGGCCAAGGCTGATCTGTCGTCTGAGATGGTCTATGAATTCCCTGAGTTACAAGGACTTATGGGCCGTTATTATGCGGGGCCCGCAGGCCACCCCCTTGAAATAGCCTATGCGGCGGAAGAACATTACGCGCCGCTTGGCCCGTCGGATGATGTGCCCTCTGCCCCGGTCTCTGTGGCGGTGGCGCTGGCCGACAAGCTCGACAAGCTGACAGGTTTCTGGGCAATTGATGAAAAACCCACCGGCTCCAAAGACCCCTTCGCACTGCGCCGCGCCGCACTCGGTGTGATCCGGTTGGTGCTGGAGAATGATCTGACGCTGTCGCTCGCCACACAGTTCGGTGACGCTGCGTGGTCAGAGAACCTGCTGGGCTTCTTCCATGACCGCCTGAAGGTCTATCTGCGCGACCAAGGCATCCGCCACGACATCATCGACGCCTGCATTGCCATGCCCGGCTCCGATGATCTGGCGCTGCTGGTCAAGCGGGCCAAGGCTTTGGATGCGGTGCTGAAAACCGACGACGGGGAAAACCTGTTGCAGGCCTTCAAGCGGGCCAACAACATCCTGTCTCAGGCCGAAGAAAAAGACGGTGTGGAATATTCCTACGGCGCCGATATCAAGTTCGCCGAAGCGGATGAGGAAAAGGCGCTGTTCGCCGCGCTTGACGCCGGTGAGGCCAAAATCACACCGGCGATGGCATCACAGGATTTCGCCGCCGCGATGGGCGCTATGGCCGCCCTGCGTGGCCCGATTGACGCCTTCTTTACCGCCGTTCAGGTCAATGCCGAAAATTCAACTGTGCGCCGTAACCGCCTGAATTTGCTAAGCCGTATCCGCGGCATCTGTCTCTCGGTTGCGGATCTGACCAAGATCGAAGGATAAGCCGGGCCCGCGCCGGACCGTGGGCTGGCGCAACAACATCCCTTCGACCGCGCTTTATGGCGGCCCGGTCATCTTACGGGCATTCGAAGCGCTGCCGTCTGCCAAAGCGCCAGACCGTCGGGGCGGTCCGGCGCTGGCCCGGCGGGCTACGCCCTTGTTCCGGGCCAAATCATACGCCGTAGGGCGGGATTAATCCCGCCTTACCACGTCTGACAGGCCGCACCTTACATCGGCATCAACGCCCAGTAGTCCAGATCCAGCAGCACTTCGGGCAGGTATTTCCCCTCCTCCCCACGCAGCGCGAAAGGCGCGCCACCCTTCGTGGCCACCAACCGCAACCGCAACGCACCAACACCCGGCACAGCCGTTTCCGCCTTATCCAGCACTTCAGACCACGCCCGCACGGTGTCACCCGCCAAACACGGGTTCGCGTGGGCACCTGCGTTCAGGCCCACAATCATCTGCGCATTGGCCAGCCCGTTAAACGACAACGTCCGCGCCATCGAAATCACGTGCCCGCCATAGATCAACCGGCTGCCATCCGGCCGCGCTGAGGTGTCAAAATGCACCTTGGCGGTGTTCTGCCACAGGCGCGTGGCCATCATGTGCTCGGCCTCTTCGATGGTCACCCCATCCACATGGTCGATCTGTTCGCCCACGGCATAATCGCCCCAGCGATGCGGCTCGCCCGCCAGAGTGAAATCGTAGCCCTCAAAGTTCAGCCCTTCGGGGATCACCAAATCCTCCACCGGGACCACCTTGGCAAGATCAGGCACATGCGTCTCGGGCGCTGGCGCGTCCAGATCGCGCTTGCGCACCATGACCCAGCGCACATAGCTCATCACCGTCTCCCCACGCTGATTTTCACCGGTGGTGCGCACGTAAACCACGCCGGTTTTGCCATTGGAGTTCTGTTTTAAACCAATGACTTCAGACCGCGATCTTAAAGTATCACCTGACCATACCGGGCGCAGCCAGCGCCCCTCAGCATAGCCTAGGTTGGCCACCGCATTCAGCGAGATGTCAGGCACCGTTTTGCCAAAGACCACGTGAAAGGCCGCCATGTCATCCAGAGGGCTCTCAGACAGACCGCAAGTCTGAGCAAAGAGGTCAGACGAATAAAGCGCGTGGCGTGCCGGATACAGCGCATGATAAAGCGCCCGCTCACCTGCGCCCACGGTGCGCGGCACCGCATGGTCGATCACCTCGCCCAGCATATAGTCTTCGAAAAACCGGCCTGGATTTGTCTTGGCCATCACTGCTCTCCTAATTTCATGTCCGGGCTGTAGACACCCGGCACATCTTTGGTCACCGCCTGCCCACAGCGCATCACGCCGCGCTTGGCATCAAACGCATAGGTAGGATCGCCATGCAGCTCCCACCCTTTGGCCAGCGCCTCGCTGACTTTGTGACAAAAGGCGGATGTGTCGTCTTCCGACAGAAAGCGGTAAATTCTGCTCATGCGAAGGGCCATTTCCCCAAAAGTGTGTGAACGACGGCGATGACGGAAAACGCGATGACCGTCGCCACGATCAGCCGCCCTTCGCTTTGCACCGGGGCCGAAGACCGGTCTCCGGGGCCATCGGTACGGTTGATGATGATCACAGAGGCCAGCGCCCAGGCGAAAAGCCCACCAAACAGCAGAACAGACGCCAGATCGCCATTCACCAGCAAATGCGCCACCGCCCATGTTTTAAAGGCGGCAAGCTGTGGGTGTTTGACCTTGGAGGCAATCCACACTTTGCCGGGGCGCGCCGTTGACGAGGCAAAGAGATAAAGGGCCAGCACCATCAAGAGGTTGTTGATATGCGTCATGAACGCAGGTGGCGACCACACGGTGATGAACGGGGCCGCGCGATAGCCGAAAATCATTGCGGCCAGCGAGGCCAGTAACAGCACGGTCACCACGCCTCGGCCGGCATCCCCCATGCGTGCGCGGGCGTCCGGCGCGATGCGTTTGAAAAAGTGGGCGGCGGCCCACAAAACAATGCCTAGGATCAAAAGAGCCATGGGTTAGTCTCCGGTCAATGCTGCAATCGCCTCCGCTTTTGCCAAAAGCTGTCGGGCCGTGGCAACATGCAGATTTTCCACAATGCGCCCATCCACAACGGCAACCCCCTGCCCTGAGGCTTCGGTTTCCTCGAATGCGGCGATCTGGCGGCGGGCCAGATCAATATCCGCCTCTGAAGGCGAATAGGCTGTATTGGCCACATCCAATTGCGCGGGATGGATCAATGTTTTGCCATCAAAGCCCATGTCGCGGCCCTGTTCGCATTCCACCTTCAGCCCTTCGTCATCCTTAAAAGCGTTATAGACACCATCCACAATCGCCAGCCCCTGCGCCTTGGCCGCCAAGAGGCACAGACCAAGGCCCGCCATCAAAGGCGCGCGGTCGGGGCGGAACCGTGTGTCCAGCTCTTTGGCCAGATCGTTGGTGCCCATCACCATGCCCTGCAATTTCGGATGCGCCGCGATGGCCGGGGCATTCAACATGCCCTGTGGCGTCTCCATCATCGCCCACAACGGGATATCCCCGGTGATGGCCGCCAGCGCATCCAGATTTTCGGGGCTGCCCACCTTTGGCAACAGGATCGCATCCGCGCCCATCTGGGCCGCCGCAGCGGCATCATCGCGGCCCCAGACCGTGTCAAACCCGTTGATCCGCACAATCTTGGTGCGAGCGCCATATCCGCCTTGCGCCAGCGCTTCTGCCAGTGTGGCGCGTGCGCTTTCTTTTTCTTCCGCTGTCACCGCATCTTCGAGGTCGAAAATGATCGCATCACAGGCCAACCCCCGCGCTTTATCAAGCGCGCGCGGCTTGGAACCGGGGATGTAGAGCACAGAACGGAGGGGGCGGTGAAACGACATACGGATTCCCAAAGTTACAAAGTTGCGCGTTAAGGCGCATTTTTTTGCAAATAGTTCAAGCGAAAATTGCCGCAGCGCAGCGCAACAGGCACCGTACGCTACGTTAAGATGGTTTTTGCCCTTCGCGCCCAGCCTTGGCCCACAACTCAACGCGCGGTCACAGAGGATGATCGGACCCTGGTGGCAAACTTCTTAAGGATTTTGCGCCATGCTCCCCTCACCGCGCCTTTCATGAGGAGAGGGATCGCATGAAAAACTGGAAAGACTTTGTCGGATTTGGATTGACGTCAACACTGCTGCTTGCGGCATCCATAGGTGTCGCAGAGGCGGCAAATAATTGTGCACCGCGCGAGATGGTGCTGGAACGGCTCGCCAACAAATTCGGTGAAAGCCGCCAATCAGTGGGGCTTGGCGCCAATAACATGGTGGTGGAAACCTTTGCCTCCGCTGATACCGGCAGCTGGACCATCACGGTCACCCGGCCGGATGGCATGACGTGTCTGGTGGCTTCGGGCCAGTCCTATGAAACCGTGGCCGAAACCGCACAAACGGGCGACAAGGCTTAAAACACCCCGTCCCAGATCAGCTTGGTGCCGGTGACGGTCAGCAACACATAGGTCAGCCCAAAGAACAGCCGCTCGGGAACAAGGTGATGCGCCTTGACCCCGAGCCAAGCCCCCAAAACGGCAAAAGGTACCATCATCACATTGATTTTAGCCGTTTCTAACGTGAACAAGCCCAACGCGGCATAAGGAAAAAACTTCGCGATATTGATCGCCCAGAACACCAGAACCGATGAGGCCTGGTATTCGGTTTTGTTCATCCCGCGCCCCAACAGATACATCGCGGCGGGCGGCCCTCCGGCATGGCTGACAAACGATGCAAAGCCCGCGGCGATCCCCATGCTCAGGCCCATCGCTTCGGACGGTCGACTTTTGGTCGGGTCAATCCACCCCCTGCTCCGCGCGATTTGCCAGACCACAAATCCCAAGGCGATCACCCCGATCAGGATGCGCAACACATCCGCATCCGTGCTGGCGAAAAACACGGCCCCCAACGCAACGCCGGGAATGGCCCCTAGAATCATGATAACACTTTCACGCAGCCGCCATTGCCCCCAATAGGGCCGCAATGTCAGCGCATCGATAAGCATCAGCATCGGCAGCATGATCCCCAAAGCCAACCCCGGCGGCACCGCCAAAGCCAGGATCAACGCCGACACAAAAGCCGCCCCAGAGCCAAAGCCGCCTTTGGAAATGCCGGCAAACAAGACCGACACGCCGCAGATTGCGATGAACCAAACGGTAATCTCCACGCGCTCCATCTCCGGCATTTGTGATCAATCAGAGCTGCTTTAACGCCCCATAAGGGCCAAGAACAGTGCAAAGCTGCGTGTGCTGCAACGCAGCAGGGTTGCGTGTTGGCCCGTGAAAAGCTAGGCCTCCGCCGAATGAAACTGTGCGGAGACATTTCACATGGCCAGACCAAAGATTGCCCTCATAGGGGCGGGGCAAATCGGTGGCACTCTTGCTCACCTGGCAGCACTCAAGGAATTGGGCGACGTCGTCCTCTTTGATATCGCCGAAGGCACACCCGAGGGCAAAGCGCTCGACATCGCGGAATCCGGCCCATCCGAAGGGTTCGACGCCAAGATGAAAGGCACGCAAAGCTATGCCGATATCGCAGGCGCGGATGTGTGCATCGTCACCGCCGGTGTACCACGCAAGCCGGGCATGAGCCGCGATGACCTGCTGGGCATCAACCTCAAGGTCATGAAATCCGTGGGCGAAGGCATCCGCGATCACGCGCCAGATGCGTTTGTCATCTGCATCACCAACCCGCTGGATGCGATGGTTTGGGCGCTCCGCGAATTCTCGGGCCTGCCACATGCGAAGGTCTGCGGCATGGCGGGCGTTCTGGACAGCGCGCGCTTCCGCCACTTCCTCGCCGAAGAATTTGACGTCTCCATGCGCGACGTCACAGCCTTTGTGCTGGGCGGTCATGGCGACACGATGGTGCCGCTGACACGCTATTCCACCGTGGCCGGTATTCCTTTGCCGGATCTGGTCAAGATGGGCTGGACCACACAAGAAAGCCTGGACGCGATTGTACAGCGCACCCGCGACGGCGGTGCTGAGATCGTTGGCCTTCTGAAAACTGGCTCTGCGTTCTATGCACCTGCCACATCCGCCATCGAAATGGCCGAAGCTTATCTGAAAGACCAAAAGCGCGTGCTGCCTTGCGCGGCCTATGTAGACGGCGCTTTGGGCCTCAAAGGCATGTATGTTGGCGTGCCGACCGTGATCGGTGCGGGCGGTGTTGAGCGTGTCATCGACATCCAGATGACCAAAGACGAACAGGCAATGTTCGACAACTCGGTCAACGCGGTCAAAGGTTTGGTCGAGGCGTGCAAAGGCATCGACGACAGCCTGGCGTGATCACAGCGCTAAACGGATAAAAAAACGCCCCGGACTGTTCCGGGGCGTTTTTTTGTGCGCGGGGTCGCGCCTTGTTACGCGCGCAACCGCTCTTCTTCCTGATACGGTTTGGCCTGCGTCCAGCTTTGCCGCAGATGGTCGTCAAAGGCTTCGGGCGACAGGTCCACGATGTCTCTGCCAAAGGTGCTCCAAACTGCCTCAGCGGGATTGATCTCCATCGGCACAAGCACATTGCGCAGCCGCATCTTTTCCGCTCGTTCTGCATCAATCACCCGGATCTCATCATGCAGCGCAATGGCACGCTCAAGATGAGCGTCGTCTTGCGTAATGTATTTCAGCTGTTCATACCGCGGCCGACCAGACCCGCGCGATTGACGCTCGTCATACATGGACGCATCCGCATAACGCAAAAGCTTCATCACCCAATGAAAACGTGTCAGCCCGTCGAAATGGCACAAAAGCGCCTCTTCCGCCCACATCTTGCGCGCACCTGACCGTCGCATCGGCGCATGAATGCCCAAACGCATACTGCGGCCCGTGCGCGTGATGCTTTTGCCTGCCGTATGTCCGAAAAAGCCGCGATCCGTATAGATCAGGCTGGCCTCACCGCGCAGCAGCTTGATCCGCCGGGGCCGGTTCACCACCGGCTTGGCCATGCCGCCATCAAAAATAGTGTTGAGCGGCTCCCCTTTGAAAAACACCCGCTCGCCGTTTGGAATGCGCACGGTGTCCACATCCTGCGGCACCGTTGCCAGGTACTGACCAAAGTCAGCGCATTGCACATATTCATCCGCATCCACATGCAGCAGCCAATCCGCCTGTGCTGCGACATAGGCCAGATTGGCATTCAACCGCAGCTTTCGATGCATATGGGACGGCATCGGTTCTTTGCATTGACTGCGATAATGCGCGGCATCCGCCAGAGTCACGGTCACCCGAGGGTGGTCCGACAACAGGCGTTGCGCCTCCTGGTTTGGCCCATCGAGGTAAATCTGTACATGTGAGGCGCCCATCTGAAGATAATGGGCGACAAAAGCCACAACCAGCTGTGGCGGTTCTTGCATGGTCGACACAACGGCCCATGTGTCAGTTTTTTTCGGCCTTGCCCTGCTCGGAGTATTTTTTTGTATCATGCGCGCATCATGAGTGAGCCATAAAATTGCCGCAACGCAGCCTTGATTGACACGTGCATATAATTTTCAGTTGATGTTTTTGAGACTCACTTTTGAAACCGTGGATAAATTTGTGATCACACTTTTTTCCACTGTGATCACAAAATTCAAAAAATCCGCGGAAACCGCGGCAAATAACGGATAAGTGGTTTCTTGAAGGAAATATTACGGATTAGGGTGGCTTCAAATTTAATAGTTGGACGTAAGCCATGAACATCCACGAATACCAAGCCAAATCCCTTCTTCGCAGTTACGGTGCCCCTGTTTCCGACGGGCGCGTTGTGCTGCGCGCGGAAGAAGCCAAAACCGCAGCCGGTGAACTTGACGGCCCTCTTTGGGTTGTCAAAGCACAAATTCACGCAGGCGGGCGCGGTAAAGGCTCTTTCAAAGAGGCCGACGCAGGCGACAAAGGCGGCGTGCGCCTGACCAAATCTGTTGAAGAGGCGGCTGACGAAGCGAAAAAGATGCTGGGCCGCACCTTGGTCACGCATCAGACCGGCCCAGCGGGCAAACAGGTGAACCGCATCTATATCGAAGACGGCTCCGGCATCTCTACCGAACTCTACCTGGCCCTGCTCGTCGACCGCGTCACCAGCCGCGTGAGCTTTGTCTGCTCCACCGAAGGCGGCATGGACATCGAAGAGGTCGCCGCCTCCACCCCGGAAAAAATCCTGTCTTTCGCAGTTGATCCGGCCACAGGCTACCAGCCATATCACGGCCGCCGCATCGCGTTTAACCTGGGCCTCGAAGGCAAGCAGGTCAAACAATGCGTCGCTCTGATGGGCACGCTTTATAAGATGTTTGTCGACAAAGACATGGAAATGCTCGAGATCAACCCGCTGATCGTGACCGATGAGGGTGATCTGAAATGCCTCGACGCGAAAATGGGCTTTGACGGCAACGCGGTCTACCGCCACGCTGATATCGCTGAGTTGCGCGACACCACCGAAGAAGATCCAAAAGAGCTCGAAGCCTCCAAATACGATCTGAACTACATCGCGCTCGATGGTGAGATCGGTTGTATGGTGAACGGCGCGGGCCTTGCGATGGCCACGATGGACATCATCAAGCTCTATGGCGCTGAGCCTGCCAACTTCCTCGACGTGGGCGGCGGTGCGACCAAGGAAAAAGTGACCGAAGCATTCAAGATCATCACATCCGATCAGAACGTGAAGGGCATTCTGGTCAACATCTTTGGCGGCATCATGCGCTGCGATGTCATCGCAGAGGGCGTTGTGGCCGCGGTCAAAGAAGTTGGCCTGCAGGTGCCGCTGGTTGTGCGCCTTGAGGGCACCAACGTGGAGCAAGGCAAAGAGATCATCAACTCCTCCGGCCTTGACGTAATCGCGGCGGATGACCTGAAAGACGGCGCTCAGAAAATCGTGAAAGCGGTTAAGGGCTAACACCCAAAAACCGTGATTTGCACAGATGACAAACCCTGACGTCCATATCGCCATCATCAACCTTCCCCGCGCCACCGCGCGCCGGGAAGCGATGAAGGCCGAGATGGAGCAAGCCGGTTTGGATGTACAGTTTTCTGATGCTGTTGATCTCAGCCAAATCAGCGAAGCAGATCTGTTGCGCGATTGCGCACGCGAAGGGCCGTGGGGCGTGTTCCAGAACAAGGACATGGCCTGCACCCTCAGCCACGCGCGGACATGGGAGGCATTTTTAGCATCCGATGCACAGTATTTGCTTGTGTTCGAAGACGACGTGTTTGTCTCACCTGAGCTTGCGGATTGGCTGGCCGATCTCAGCTGGTGGCCCGAGGGCGCGGATATAGTGAAATTGGAACGCTGGCTCTCTCCGCGCAAGAAGGTGGTTCTTGAGCTGCCTGGCATCGCCTTTGCAGGGCGCAATGTGGCCCGGCTTTTGTCACGGCATTCGGGTGGGGCCGGCTATCTTTTGACCCGCCGCGCCGCAGAACGTCTTTTGGCCCACAAACCATTTCCGATGTGTGTGGACCAATTGCTCTTTAACCCCATCGCCTCTCCGGCTGCGCGCGAATTGGACATTTTCCAAATCATCCCAGCGCTGGTGCAACAAGGCAATGACCCCGACCAAAGTGCTGCTTTGGCTGACGACAGACAAAGGCCCAAGGGCATGATGCTCTTGCGCCAAAAGATTGTGCGCGGGTGGAACGAAATCGCCTACCCGCTCTCGACAGTATTCAAACTTATCACCGGACGCGCGACGTTGATGCGCGTCCCTTATGCCGCAAAGGCCTACCCGGATGGGTTGGAGCCGACCGGCACCTCCTCTTTGACCAAACATTCTCCCGTGCCCCCGCACGGGACGTTCATGACGCACGAAGGAAGCACACATGGCCGTACTCATTGACGAAACCACCAAAGTGATCTGCCAGGGCCTGACTGGCTCTCAGGGCACGTTCCATACCGAACAGGCCATTGCCTATGGCACCAAGATGGTGGGCGGTGTGACACCGGGCAAAGGCGGGCAAACCCACCTCGACCTGCCTGTGTTCAACTCGGTTCATGACGCGATGGACAAAACCGGCGCGAATGCCTCAGTGATCTATGTGCCACCCCCCTTTGCGGCGGATTCGATCCTCGAAGCGATTGACGCGGAAATGCCTCTGATCGTCTGCATCACCGAAGGCATTCCAGTGCTCGACATGATGCGCGTGAAAAAGGCGCTGGAAAATTCCCCCTGCCGCCTCATTGGCCCCAACTGCCCCGGCGTGATCACACCGGATGCCTGCAAGATCGGCATCATGCCCGGCCACATCCACAAGCGTGGCTCTGTAGGCGTTGTGTCCCGTTCTGGCACGCTGACTTATGAAGCGGTCAAGCAGACTTCCGACATGGGGCTGGGCCAATCTTCGGCTGTGGGTATCGGCGGCGACCCGATCAAGGGCACCGAACATATCGACGTGCTTGAGATGTTCCTGGCCGACGACGAGACCGAAAGCATCATCATGATCGGTGAAATCGGTGGCTCCGCCGAAGAAGAAGCCGCAGAATTCCTGGCCTCTGAGAAGAAGAAAGGCCGCTGGAAGCCAACGGCTGGTTTCATCGCAGGCCGCACAGCGCCTCCGGGCCGCCGCATGGGCCATGCCGGTGCGATTGTTGCGGGCGGCAAAGGCGGTGCCGAAGACAAGATCGAAGCCATGCGCGCCGCTGGCATCGTGGTGGCCGACAGCCCCGCGACGCTGGGCGAAGCCGTGATGGAAGCGATCAAGGGTTAAGGATCGGTCTGGCGGGGTGAACCCCGCCCTACCACATACCGTAGGGCGGGGTTCACCCCGCCTTGCACCAAAGCGAGACAGGCATATGGCCGAAACGTTCAATCACCAAGAGCGCACAGCGCCCGCAAACGCGCCGCGTTTTGGCGATGCGGTGCGGACATGACGTGCGCCATTGCGCATAGAGCGGCGCAATGCCCCACAGCCGCGCCGGTGGTCGTGCCGGGCCAGCGCCGGACCGTGGGCTGGCGCAG
>JABSSA010000116.1 GCA_013214665.1 Paracoccaceae bacterium | reverse complement strand
TTGATAAAACTGACATGCGCACACCAAGGGTCATTGGCCTGATCGATGAAATCAATGGTGCGTTGCGTCAACCAGGGCGTCTCACTGTCCTGCTCTCGGATGTTCGCGGGTTTATCGGCGTTTGCGAACATCCAACCCGATGCGATGTCTCCATCCTCATCCACGCCAGCGTTTGCATGGGTCGCCCAAGGGTTTTCCGTCGGATACCCTTCAGACTTAAGATATTCATTGTATGGCGAGCGACGCTCATCATAAAACCCGTCCGGCCCTTGCCCCCAAAGACCATCGTCCCGGATCCAGACATCAAAACCGCATTCGGCTTGGCGTGCGCCGATGATGCTGTCTGGCGCCAGACCAAGCCGCGCCATACCTGCCGCATCCGCCTTCATATGCGTTTTGCCGATAAGCCAGCAATCCATACCTGCGCTGCGCAGGTGATCGCCCAGTGTCTGCTCTCCCACGCGCAGCGGGAAACCATTCCAGGCTGCCCCGTGCGAAGAGACGTAGCGCCCCGAGTAAAAGCTCATGCGGCTCGCGCCACAGATCGGCGATTGCACATAGGCATTGGAAAACCGCACACCCATCTGTGCCACGCGATCGAAATTCGGCGTGTGCAGATGCGGATGCCCTGCACAGCTGAGGTAATCAAACCGCAACTGGTCATACATGATGAACAGAATGTTCATCGCGCCCCCCCTGGTGTCGTGGCAATCTGGTGCGCCATCGGTCACAATAGCATTGCTGATTTTTGCAGCTGACACTAGTTTGCAGTCCACCAGGTGGACCGATTATGACACACTCAGAGCACTCTTCGTCAAAGACCATCAGGGCCCTTGATCGCGGCCTGCAAATTGTTGAGCTCCTGTCGCAACGCGGACAGATGACCCTTGCCGATTTGCGAAAAGCCTCTCAGCTCAGCAACCCAACATTGCTGCGCATTTTGCTGACGCTTCAAGATCGCGGTTGGGTCCGTCGCAGCATTGTCGAAGGCCGATACGAACTTGCCCACTCGTTGGGAAACCTGTTGGGCGAAGCCACCCGTGCGCATCCGCTGGCGGAACTTGCAGCGCCGTTACTACTCGATCTGAAAGGGCGTCAGGCAGGGTGGCCTTCGGACCTCTGCGCACTCGTGGGGCCTGGACGGGTTGAAATCGTCGAAAGTACACGATTGCGCGGCCCTATGGCACTGACACGAACGGCGCTTGGCATTCGTCCTTCCATGGTCATGTCAGCGCATGGGCGCGCCATTCTGGCCTTCTCAACCGAGGACCAATGCAAGCGCCACATTGATGTCATCCGTAAAAGCGGCTCAAAAGAAGACATTCTGAACATCGAGAATGGCGCATTTGCTGACGAAATCGCCCAAACGCGAAAGCGTGGGTACGGGCTTAGAGAACCGAAGTATTGGCAAGCCCCGTTTGACCCCGGGCCGGAGCTTGCGGCGATTGCGGTGCCTATTCTGTCTGGCTCCGGCGTTCATGGCTCTATCAGCATTTTGTGGATGGCCGATGACATGAGACTGGACGAGGCTATATCCCTCGGTTTTCTTCAGGACATTCAAAAAACGTCGGCCAAGATCGGCGCGACGTTGGACAAAGCAGGCGTAGTTGCGCCAAAGATTTAACTCGCATTGCGCGCGTTTTCGCCACCTATTCAGGACCAAGAGCTCCCGCATACTCGCCGCGATCAGCCGTCGCCTTTCAAGCCCATGGCATCGGTCATGGCCATCGCCCCCATACCGCCGTCGATGACGATGTCTTGCCCTTTGATCCACGCGCTTTGCTCCGAGGCAAGGTAGATAATCACATCCGCGATTTCTTCGGGCAAACCAGGGCGACCAGCCCGCGCGATGTTCTTGGCAACCTTTTCTCCAAAGGCAGCCGTGAAATCCGCGAGGATCCCGGTGCTCACGGCCGCGGGGCTGACCGAATTCATCCGAAAGCCGCGCGCAATCATCGTCTCTGTTTCGGCCATGGTATAGGCGATGACGGCCTCCTTGGAGAGGTTGTAGGCACGGACATGATCTATACCGCGCGCCTTTATGAACGCGTCAACGTCTTCCGGCGCGCAGTTCATCAGAGCTTTGACCTCATCAAGGTTGTCCCGCCATGCCGCGCCCGCACGGGAGGCGACGTTGACCACGGCGGCGCCCTCGGCCAGCTTGTCCAACATACCCGTCATGAAGCTGCGAAAGCCAAAAAAGTTCACACCCAGAATAACGCTTTCCAAGCCCTCACGCGGAGGAAGGCCAGCGTTATTGACAAGAGCGTCAAACGGACCTTCGGCCGCGTCTAGCGCCGCTGTGATAGAAGACGGGTCATTAAGATCCGTCTTGATCCATGTTTGGATACCCTCTGATGGTTCCAGAATATCAAAAGCCGTGACTTGATGGCCTCGTGCGGTCAGTTTCTTCGCAACTTCAGCGCCGATGCCGGTCGACCCGCCTGTAAGTGCAACTCTCATAATGCGTCCTCCTCAAACACGAACCACTTTAAGTTTTGTCTTCAAGTCAGTTCGACAGAAAGCATGCAGGAAGCAAGTCTGCTCAGAAATGTCGAGCATCTCCTGGGCGGTCTCATCGCTTTCTGATGTTTCCAGATAAACATGTGTCTCGATTGGATCCGCCCCGCCTGCTTGCCCAGTGCCACCAGAGGCGCCGCCAAGGCTGAAATGCGTATCTTGCACGATGCGGTAATCCGGCAGGTCCAACTTGAGCATTGAAACAAAGCGCCCGAACTGCGTCATGAAACAAAACCCGATGCCTGCCGAGATCAGGGTATTCGCGTCCGGCGCGCGGCCATCCTCTGAGGACAACAACCGAAAGGACGTGCCGTAAGGCGAATATTGCATCTGTTGGATGTCTTTGATGCCATCTTCACGCAGCACTGCAACCGCTCCGATATTAAGGCGGCGATCCTGTTCATCTGACAATGAGGATCCCCCCGCCGTCGTGCCCAAAACCACGTCTTTCTTTGGCGTTGGCCCAACTGGGGCCATCAGTTCAGCAAAGCTTGCGCCGGCCTCAGCCTTTGCGAAATGGTTGCCAGGATCTGGAAACAGCGCCCCGTTCAATTCCGCAACTTTCGCTGTCGGCAATTCGACACCGTTTTTTCCAAGCTTGAACAGGCTTTCCAACTGGCCACGCATCAAGCCGTTAAGCGGGGAGGCGTATGTCGCATTGATCAGGAATTCATTCAGCGGCCCATCCTCGAGATCACAATCAATCTCGACCTGTAGGTCGATGTTCTCGGCACCGCCCACCATGGTTCGTTTCGGCATCGAGCCTTTCATGGTGTAGTAATTGTCCTGGATCAGCTTCAGTTTGCGGATCTCAATGCCCTGGATTTTCGCCAGCGCCAGGATTTCGTTCATGAAACTGGCCGCCATCCCACAGGATAGAAATGCCAAAGGGCAAGGCGCGGCGTCATGCCCGTTCAGGTAAGGACCTTCGTCGGAGACAAGGCGCCATGTCCGCCCTGTCAACGCTGAACGCACCAGTGCCTCTTTCTGGAACCCGCTGAGCGACCGCACCCAAGTGCGCAGGGCATCACCTTTGCGGTTTTCCGGCGCATCTATTGAGACCGCCTCAGCGGTCTTAACTTCGAAGAATGGCGCAAGGCCGCTCGCGCCTATGATATTTTCGCCCAGCTTTCCCATCGTCTTTACTCCACCAAAAAGCCCGCTGGCGCGGAAACCGAATGGGGCTCCGCAAACGCCAACACACCGTCATATCCTAGGTTTCTGCCAATGCCGCTTTGCTTAAAGCCACCAAACGGACCACGCCCATCCTGTGCCATCGGTCCGTGGCCGTTCACATAGGTGTATCCGGCCTCAATCCTGCGAGCGAGGCGCATGGCCCTTTCGGGATCTTCTGTCCAAACCGAAGAACACAGGCCAAAGATGCTGTCATTTGCGGCCCCAATCGCTTCGTCTTCTGTCTTGAACTTCATGATCGGCAAGCAGGGGCCAAATTGCTCTTCGCGCACCATTTTGAGATCGGGATCGGCATCGTACACCAAGGCGGGTTTTTGGAAATAGCCGCCACCATGGTAAAGCGCCTCATCAGGAACCTGCCCACATTCCTTGAGATCGGCACCTTTCGCACGAGCTTCGGCAATCATGTCAGTGACCACCTTAAACTGGCGCGCATTGTTGACGGGGCCCATCGTCGTTTCAGGCAACAGACCATCGCCCACCACGGCGCGTTCGCAGGCTGCCGTAAAGCCATCGACAACGTCGTCATAGCGGCTTTCGTGCACATACATGCGTTTGAGCGCCATACAAATTTGCCCCGAGGACCCAAAAGCGCCCCAGTACATCTTGTTAAACACTTCGTCGTCGAGCGTGGCATCCTCCAGGATCAGCGCCGCGTCATTGCCTCCCAACTCCAAAGTGACGGGTGTAAGGTTCTCCGCCGCCACCTTCATGACGTGCTTGCCCACCCCTATAGAGCCGGTGAAATTCACCATGCGCACCAGGGGATGACCTGTCAGCGTATCTCCGATTTCTTTTGCATCGCCGGTGATGATGTTGATGACACCCGGCGGCAGCATCTTGGCGATGATCTGCAGTGTCAGAACCGGTGCCATGGCACTGTCTTCTGAAGGTTTGACGACCACCGTGTTGCCGGTCACCAGAGCCTGCGGCAACTTTGCCCCCAGAATGGACAACGGCCAATTCCAAGGCACGATCAACGCAGCGACCCCGCGCGGCTGACGCATGACCACCGTATCGAATTGCGGGCCAACCTCAGCGGGGCCCATAACTTCATCGATTGCGATCCGCTCGCCATAAGCCGCCGCCTGCATGAAGCGATCCCCAAGGCGCGACATCTCCATAAGCGTCTCACGGGCAATTTTGCCGTGTTCCCGCGTAAACAGCCGCGAGCGATACTTCACATCTTCCTCATCAGCGGTCAGTGCCTTGGCAATCTCGCGCAGCTTTGCAGCCCGCTCAGCATACCCAAGTGCCGCCCATGATGGGAAAGCCGCGTGGGCGGCCTCTACGGCCGCGTTCATATCTTCGCGCGTCGCGGCTGCGGCATGGCCTAC
>JABSSA010000115.1 GCA_013214665.1 Paracoccaceae bacterium | reverse complement strand
GGCCTTCAAAGGCATTCGGATCATCGGGATTCGACAGATAGGTTTGTCTGAAAGCCGCGCTGATCACACTGGTTTTCATGATCGCGCTATCAAATAGATTGCCTGTCAGGTTGATAAAGCCTGCGGCCTCAACCAACGGCTCCGAGACGGGCTTGATCACATCAGTATTCTCAGACCTGAGGCCTGCGCAATTGTCACCCATGCTGCGCCCATTTGCGGTGATCGCATCCGGATGCGGCAACAATCCCGCCTCCAACAGTTCCCCAACCACGGCAGGTACACCCCCTGCGCGCTGATAATCCTCACCCAGGTATTCGCCCGCGGGCTGAAGGTTCACGATCAACGGCACGTCATGGCCGACCTTCTGCCAATCATTGTTGTCCAGCGGCACGCCCAGATGACGTGCGATGCCGTTCAAATGGATTGGCGCATTGGTTGACCCGCCAATGGCCGAGTTGATCACGATCGTATTTTCAAACGCCTCGCGCGTCATGATGTCGGACGGGCGCAAATCCTCCCAGACCATGTCGACGATCCGGCGACCGGTTTCATAGGCAATCTGGCCACGCTCACGGAACGGGGCCGGAATGGCGGCCGATCCGGGCAATTGCATCCCCAACGCTTCGGCCAGCGAATTCATCGTGGTCGCGGTGCCCATGGTGTTGCAATAGCCGACCGACGGGGCCGAAGATGCCACCAGCTCCATGAAACCGTCATCGTCGATTTCGCCCGCAGCCAGCATTTCGCGGGCCTTCCAGACAATTGTACCGCTGCCTGTGCGTTCGCCCCGGAACCAGCCGTTCAGCATCGGCCCGACGCTGAGCGCGATAGCCGGAATGTTGACTGTGGCCGCTGCCATGAGCAGCGCAGGCGTGGTCTTGTCACAACCGATATTCAGCACGACACCATCCAGCGGATAGCCAAAGAGCGTTTCCACCAGCGACAAATAGGCCAGGTTGCGGTCCAGCATCGCGGTGGGCCGCTTGCCGGTTTCCTGAATCGGATGCACCGGCACTTCGATACAGGTGCCACCCGCCGCGATGATCCCATCGCGCACCCGTTTGGACAGCTCAATATGATGCCGGTTGCAGTGGCTCAGATCGCTGCCGGTTTGGGCGATTGCAATGATAGGCTTGCCCGACTGCAGCTCTTCCCGCGTCAGGCCGTAGTTCAGATAACGTTCCAGATAGAGCGCCGTCATTTCGGGGTTGTCTGGGTTCATGAACCACTTGCGTGATCGCAGATCCTCGATACCGATTTTCTTGGTCATTGGCCTGACCATCCTCCATCAATAATGTGTGGGTGCCCTGTGGTGAACGCGCTTTCGTCGCTGGCCAAGTAGACAACTAGGGCGGCGATTTCTTCGGCTGTAGCCACACGGCCCATAGGCTGACGGGCCACAAAGGCTTCCATTGCGGCTTCATAACTGCCCATCTCTTCGCCCAGCGCTTTGACGCGGTCATGCCAGGATGGGCTTTCGACCGTGCCGGGGCAAATACAGTTGCACCGAATGCCCTGTTTAATGAAGTCAACAGCGACCGATTTCGTCAGCCCGATCACAGCGGCTTTGGTCGTGCCATAGATGAAGCGATTGGGCGCCCCAATAACAGACGAACAAGCCGACGACATGTTGATGATCGATCCGCCGCCGCGTTCGACCATGCCGGGCAAAGCCGCCTGAATCGTGCGCATCATCGAGCGTACATTCAAATCGAACGCAAAGTCCCATTCATCGCCCGTCGCATCCAAAACCGAACCGTGATGCACAAAGCCCGCGCAGTTAAACAAAACATCCGGCGCCGCACGTTGGATTCCGCTTTTGACGCTGTCATCGCTTCTGGCGTCAAGTTCGAAAATTTCAATATTTTCGTGATTCGCGTCACGAATCGTGGATAGCGCCGCCACGTCTATGTCGGTGGCAAAGACATGAGCGCCCGCTTCTGCCAACGCAATCGCGCTGGCCTTACCGATCCCCTGCCCCGCGGCTGTGACCAGCGCGCGCTTTCCAGCAAGCCTTTGATTTTCCAAATTTCTTCCCTCTTTCCAGCCGCTTCTTCCCACACACTTTCACAGCGAAGGCAATGGCAAGTGCGACAAGCCCCATATGGATTTTGCAAAAAATCAACCTAGGGGCTGGCCCATCAGGCGGTTGCCGTTAGCGTATGACACGGCAAAACATTTGGCCACTGCTTAACCGTCGACCGCCGCTTTAGAGGAGCCGAGATGACCACCAAAATGAACATTGCCCTATTGGGAACCGGTTTGATGGGCGCGCCCATGGCACGCAATCTGATGGCAGCGGGGCATCACCTAACGGTGTGGAACCGCAGCCCTGAGAAAGCGCAGCCGTTGCAAAATGACG
>JABSSA010000114.1 GCA_013214665.1 Paracoccaceae bacterium | reverse complement strand
TTCCGTAGGGAAATTCTACCGCGAGCTTTCGTGACGAAAGAAATTCAACCTGACCAACGGCTTGTACACAACTGCTGACAACAGAGATTTTTTCAATAAAATCATAACCCTAACCCCACATTATCACTCCCAAAGCACCATAAGCACGGCAAGGAGCGTTGCTAGGCTGCTGTGCTAGGATTGTGCTAGGTGCACGGCGCGGCGCTCACAACGCACTGTGCTAACTGAGCTTTTTCCGACTGTGCTAACACTGTGATAGGGTATTTTGCGGCTTTCAGAGATTTACGCTGCAGCGCAGAAGTACGGCAAGTTATTGTTTTCGTTTGATTTAGATGGTGCCCGGGGGCGGAATCGAACCACCGACACGAGGATTTTCAATGCGCGTCATGGTACGTTAAGTCTTTGATATTGCTGGGTCGAAACCAAACTGTGCTAGGCCTGTGCTAAGTTGGGCATGAACACGCGGACTACCGAGTTCACAGATTGAGCAGTCCAAATGTACGAATTTCCCAGCGGAAGTTTCGCTGACAACTTTCCTGAGAGTTTCTCAGTGTTCCTATGTCATGATGTTCATGCAGCAGAACTTGATTTAATCAAGTTTTTGGGCCCGGTGAGCCGACCTTTGCTGCGAGATAGCGGAACTGGTAGTATGCGGACCAAGCGGCCTTTTGCTCGCGCGGCTACTGCTGACGCAGCATTGCTTAGGGTCAGGATGCATTGATTTTCAACGCGCTGCGTGATTCATGGCTCGAAAAACGGAGCGGTGACATGAGCGATCTTTTCTGGCTGACCGACGCACAGATGGCCAAGCTTACCCCTTTCTTCCCCAAGTCCCACGGGAAGCCTCGGGTCGATGACAGACGGGTCTTGAGCGGGATTATTTTCATCAATCGCAACGGCTTACGGTGGCGAGACGCCGCCGCCGAATACGGCCCGTCGAAAACGCTCTACAGCCGTTGGAAACGGTGGAGCGGGAAAGGCATCTTTGCCCGGATGCTGTTAGAGCTGGCCGATCAAGGCACCAAAACAGACACGCTCATGATCGACGCAACTCATCTGAAAACGCACCGCACTGCCACGAGTATGCGGCTGAAAAAGGGGGGCGTGGGCGTCTGATTGGCCGCACTAAAGGCGGTATGAACTCCAAACTGCACGCCGTCACCGATGCCGTCGGTCGCCCCTTGCGGATGTTCCTGACCGCCGGGCAGCGCAGCGATTACATCGGAGCACGGGCTCTGCTTAGCAACCTTCCAGACGCCAAACATTTGCTTGCCGACCGAGGCTATGACGCGGATTGGTATCGCGAAGCCCTTGAAGGCAAGGGCATTACGCCATGCATTCCCTCGCGAAAGGGACGCAAGGTTCCCATCCCGCACGACGCTGACAGATACAAAAAACGCCACAAAATCGAGAACAGCTTTGCCCGCCTCAAGGACTGGCGGCGGGTCGCGACCCGTTATGACCGATGCCCGAAAGTCTTCCTCTCAGCCTGCGCATTGGCCGCCGTCGTTATTTTCTGGTTATGAATCCTGACCCTAGCGATTAAAACATGCTTTTCGTTGCGGTGCGGTAATGGCGACCAATCGGATCATTCGCGAGGGAAGGTTTTGCGTGAAAGAGGGCCTCCTCTCACCTTAAATCGTTCAGACCAAACAGATCCAGCGAATGATATTCGCAACTCTACTTGCAAAATGCCTGCCGCCGGTTTGGCTGAAATGGTCAATGGAGCTTTGCCAATTTTTAACGGCAGCGTTGCCTTGTATCGGTTTCCTTCGTGCGTCTACGTGAATTTCCGAAACAACTTTGTCTGATCGAATGCGTCTTCCAGCGCTTCGTTGCGCCCCTTTACGGTGTCCCACATGGTTTCTTGTAAGGCGGCGATGGTGCATTCAACCAGCATGAGTAAAGGCGAACAACTGTCCCACGCGGACGGCACTGCGATGCGCCCGGTAAATGTCAATGACGCGATGCGATGGATGGGGGAACGCCATTGGTCTGTGAGCAGAACAATTTCCGCACCCTTGTTTTGGCACATCTGCGTTAGCTGAAGTGTGGTGTTTTCATACCGACGCACGTCGAAGGCCACGACCACGTCGCCGGTTTGCAGATCGAGCAGATCATGTGGCCAAGCCCCGCCATCCGCCACCAGACGCACGTTGGGCCGTATCATTTGTAGATGCAGGTAGAGATACCGTGCCAATGTCCCTGTGATACGGCCACCGGTTATGAAGATGGTTCTCTCTGTGTCGCTCAGCATTTTGCACAAAGAGTCGAAATCAGCAGGGTCGATGTCATCCATGCTGCGCTGTTGGTTTTCAATCGCCTGCCGAAAATAGCGGGTGAGAATATGCTCATCCGGAAAATCGCTTTGCCAGTGTTGGCGCTTTGCCACGGGATCAGAGATCATTTCCTTGAGCTCCGATCGTAGAGCGGCCTGAAACTGCGGAAACCCATCAAAACCCGTCTTCTGCAACATCCGCGTCACGGTTGTTGTCGAGACTGATGCTGTTTTTGCAAGCTCTGTAATGCTGCCTAAGCCAATGATGGGGTAGTCATCCAACAAGGTGCTGACAAGTTGACGTTCCGATGGTGTCATTTCATCGCGATGTTGCAGCAGTTTTTCAGAAACGGTCATTTTTTGGCCTTTCACCGGATTTCTGTCAAAATTTCCACGCAACAGGTTGGATTGAAAATTTTTGTACGAAAAATTATTGACAGACGACTTCGGCATGTCAATGATTTTCCAAGGAGAGCAAGCGGGGATTTCGGTATTCAAACAACCTGTTCATATTCCAATGCACCATTCGCAGTTAACTGTGTTGAGCAGAAGCCACGCGTCTTGGTTGTGTGCGAACATGCGTCTTCGCATATCCCCCCAGAATTTAACCAGCTTGGCCTGTCGGACGATGTGGCGAACAGTCATGTCGCGTGGGATCCGGGCGCGTTGCCTGTTGCAAGACGACTGGCGGACGACCTTGATGCGGTGCTGATATTTGGCACCATGTCACGGCTGCTTTATGATTGTAATCGCCCGCCGGAGGCGCCCAGTGCGATACCTGCCCGCAGTGAGGTTTTCGATATTCCCGGCAACACAGATCTGACGGAGGTGGAGCGCGCAGCACGGGTCGCTCAGATTTATACGCCGTTTTCTTTGGCGTTAACTGAAGAGATATCGCGCCACCGCGAAACTTTGAGGCTGATGGTGACAATCCATAGCTTTACGCCCGTTTTTCATGACGTAGAGCGCGAGGTCGAAATCGGGGTTTTGCACGGAGAAGATGCGCGGTTCGCGCAGGCTATGATGCAAGCTAAACCTCGGAACGCGCATTTTTGCATTCGATTGAATGAACCTTACGCGGCCGCCGACGGCGTGGCGCACACGCTTGATCAACACGGGCTGGCGAACAACCTGCTCAACGTGATGATCGAGGTCCGCAATGATTTGATCGCAACCCATGCAGATCAGCGCGCGATGGCACAATTCTTGACCGGTTGGGTGAAGCAGGCGCTGGATCAGTTCAACCACGGCGAGGATGCAGCATGACCGTTTTGCTCGGCTTCTCGCGCGCCATTGATGGTATGAACCGCGTCATTGGCTTGATCGTGATGTACAGTGTGTTTGTCCTGATGGGCATCTTGCTCTGGTCGTCCATTTCCAAGACTTTTTTCGTGCCCTCACTTTGGACTTTGGAAACCGCGCAATTTGCCATGGTGGCCTATTACATGTTGGGTGGGCCTTATGCGTTGTTGTCCGGTGGGCACGTGCGGATGGACCTGTTTTATGGCGAATGGTCGTTGCGCCGGAAGTCAGTGATTGACGTCATAACCGTCTTCTTTTTGATCTTCTACCTGGGCGTTCTGCTTTACGGTGCACTTGGCTCCACGGCCTATTCTTTGGGGTACTGGGGCAAGGCACCCTTGGAGTTTTTCGCAGGACTGATCACAGGTGCGGAAGAGGTCGGGCGGCTGGAGCGGTCGTCTACCGCGTGGCGCCCCTATATCTGGCCGATTAAGGCGATCATGATCCTGGGCCTTTTCCTGATGCTGTTGCAAGCACTGTCGGAGCTGATCAAAGACATCGCACGCGCCACAGGTCGCATTGAGCCGGAGGCACGGACATGAGCCAAGAACACATCGCCCTGTTCATGTTCGGCTCGATGATGCTGATGCTGTTCACCGGCCAACGGGTGTTCGGGGCGATTGGGGCCATTGCCGCCATTGCGGCGCTGGCTCTTTACGGCACGGGCGGACAGGATATTCCGTTTGCGGCCGCCATGAAGTTGATGAAGTGGTACCCGCTGCTGACGTTGCCGATGTTTATTTTCATGGGCTACGTCCTGAGCGAGAGCAAACTGGCCGACGATCTTTACCGCATGTTCCATGTCTGGTTCGGTAATGTGAATGGCGGATTGGCCATGGGAACCATCGGGTTGATGGTTTTGATTTCCGCCATGAACGGGCTGTCAGTGGCCGGGATGGCCATCGGAGCGACGATTGCTTTGCCTGAACTTTTGCGTCGTGGCTATGACAAACAGATGGTGACGGGCGTCATTCAGGCCGGGTCTTCACTTGGTATTCTCGTGCCGCCGTCTGTTGTGCTGGTGCTTTACGCGATGATTGCACGGCAACCGGTGGGGCAGTTGTGGCTCGCCGGTATCGTGCCGGGCCTGATGATGGCGGCGATGTTTGTGATCTACATCTGGATTCGGTGCCGCATAAACCCCGCGCTAGGCCCTGTGGCCACCGATCTGGATCACGTCACTCCGCAGGAGAAACGCAGACTGCTTTGGGCGGGTGCGCTGCCATTGATCATCTTCGCGTCTATGATGGTGCCTTTCGTCAACGGATGGACGTCTCTTGTTGAAAGTTCTGCCATTGGTGCGCTGGCGGCTTTGACCGCATCAATCCTCAAGCGGCGCATGACCTGGGCCGTCTTCCATGCCTGCACAAAACAGACGCTGGTTATTTCATGTATGTTCATGTGGATCATCCTTGCCGCCCTCGGGTTTGGTGCCGTCTTTGATGGGCTGGGTGCCGTAAAGGCCATTGATGACCTGTTCACGGAACAGTTGGGCTTGTCGCCTTGGGTCATCCTGATCCTGATGCAGCTGAGCTTTATCCTGATGGGCACGTTTCTGGATGACACGGCGATGTTGGTCATCGTGGCACCGCTTTATGTCCCTTTGGTGGGAACCCTTGGGTTTGATCTGATCTGGTACGGCGTGCTGTACACGATCACCCCCAGATCGCGTATATGACGCCGCCCTTTGGCTATAACCTGTTCCTGATGCGCGCGATGGCGCCGCCAGAGATTTCACTGCGCGATATCTATCGCTCGATCATCCCCTTCGTCGGCGTGATGGTCATAGCGCTCGCGATCATCATGGCATTCCCGCAAATTGCGCTGTGGCTGCCGGAATATGTCTACGGAAAATAACCAAGTCCTCGGTTGCGGGGCAATTCAACAAGGAGTGAGAACATGACGACAAGACGTAAGTTTTTAACAACCGCCGCCGTGGGCGCGGCAGCCGCACCACTGGCCACGCCAGCCTTGGCGCAATCCACCATCAAGTGGCGCATGCAAACCTATGCGGGTCCGGCGCTGGCCGCCCATGTGATTGACCCTGCGATTGAAATGTTCAACAAGATCGCGGGCGACCGCATGCAGATTGAGTTGTTCTATGCGGACCAACTTGTGCCCACGGGTGAACTGTTCCGCGCGATGCAGCAGGGCACGATTGATGCTGTTCAGTCTGATGATGACTCGATGGCGTCCCCCACGGATGTGACTGTGTTTGGCGGTTATTTTCCCTTCGCCTCTCGGTACTCGCTTGATGTGCCAGTGCTGTTCAACCAGTACGGCCTGAACGAGATTTGGGACGAACAATATTCAGCCGTTGGCGTGAAGCACATCAGCGCTGGCTCATGGGACCCTTGCCACTTCGCCACAAAGGATCCAATTCGCAG
>JABSSA010000113.1 GCA_013214665.1 Paracoccaceae bacterium | reverse complement strand
GGTGACGGTGGCCGCTTGTTTTAGCGCAGCTCTTCCGCCGGTTCGACGCCAAGGATACCAAGACCCGTTGCAATTACAACGCCGGTGGCCCGTGCCAAGGCAATTTTTGCCTGCGCTGTAGCAACATCATCTTGGATAAACCGCAACTCAGGCAGCTCATTGCCTTTGTTCCAAAGCCCGTGAAACACCGCCGCCAGATCATAAAGATAAAAGGCGATCCGATGTGGCTCGTTCGCGCGTGCCGCGGTTTCCACAAGGCGTGGCCATTCCGACAGCTTTGCGGCCAGCGCCATTTCTGATGGATGGGCGATCTTGGTCAGATCCGCCGCCTTCAGCGTGGCATCATCGGTCGTGATCCCCGCCTCCGCCGCGTTGCGCAGCACTGAGGCCACACGGGCATGGGCATATTGCACATAAAAGACCGGGTTTTCCTTGGATTGCTCAAGTGCTGCATCCAGATCGAAATCAAACATCGCATCCTGTTTGCGCGTCAACATCATGAAGCGCGTCACATCCGGCCCGACCTCGTCAACCACATCGCGCAGGGTCACAAACGTCCCTGCCCGCTTGGACATTTTGAATTCCTGGCCGTCCTTGAACAGCTTCACAAGCTGCGTCAGCTTGATATCGAGCGGCACCGCCCCACCAGACAAGGCCGACACCGCCGCTTTCATCCGTTTGACATAGCCGCCGTGATCCGCGCCAAAGACATCAATCAGCGCATCAAACCCGCGCTGCACCTTGTCATAATGATAAGCGATATCGGGCGCAAAATAGGTCCAGGCGCCGTCCGATTTCATCACCGGGCGGTCCACGTCATCGCCATGTTCGGTGGATTTGAACAGCGTTTGTTCGCGCGGCTCCCAATCTTCGGGTTTTTTGCCTTTGGGTGGCTCCAGCACGCCTTCATAGATCAGGCCCTTGTCGCGCAGATCCTGCAACGCACTTTCGATCCGGCCAGTGCCATAAAGCGACTTTTCGGAATAGAACACGTCCATTTTGACACCCAGCGCCGCCAGATCCGCCCGGATCAGATCCATCATCGCCTCGGTGGCATATTCCCGGATTTCAGCGAGCCAAACCTCTTCACCCTGCCCGACATAACGATCACCCGCCTTTTCCTTTAGCGCCTCGCCAATAGGAATGAGGTAGTCGCCCGGATAGGTGCCATCCTCAAACGCCACCTCCTGCCCATGCGCTTCGAGATAACGCAGGTAGACCGACCGCGCGAGCACATCGACCTGCGCCCCGCCATCGTTGATGTAATATTCCCGCGTCACATCATAGCCCGCAAAATCCAAAAGCGACGCCAGCGCATCGCCAAAGACCGCACCCCGCGTGTGGCCTACATGCAAAGGCCCCGTGGGGTTGGCAGAGACATATTCCACGTTCACCCGCTGACCAGCACCCAAATCAGACCGGCCAAAGGCCGCGCCTGTTTCAAGCACAGCGGCAATGACGCCGTGCCAGACGTTCGACGCCAAGCGCAGGTTGATAAACCCAGGGCCCGCCACATCCGCACTGTCGATCCGCGCATCCTCAGCCAGTTTAGTCGCCAACAACTCTGCAATGTCGCGCGGCTTTTGGCCGGCTGGCTTGGCCAGCACCATGGCGGCGTTGGTCGCCAGATCGCCATGCGCTGGATCGCGCGGTGGCTCCACCGTGACATTGTCAAACGAAAGACCCTCTGGCAGCTCACCCGCCGCGGTCATCTGCGTCAGCGCGTCCAGCACAGTGGCGCGCATATCGGTGAAGATGTTCATCAACTTATCCTTGCATCGCATGGCGCACCGCGTAGCATCCGCCTCATCAAGACACCGGGCCGCCAAGGTTGACATGCTCATAGCCGCAGACACAACCGCACTACAATATGGCATCGTCGGATTGTTGGTGGTGCTTTTCACGCTGTCCTTGGTTTTTTACCGATTAGTGACCCGTGTAGAATTCCCCGAAGCTTCAGCAAGCGCCGATGAGGACGAGGATCGCGACGTCGTACCCACGTGGGTGACGGGCGCCGCCTTTGGGTTGGCACTAGGCTGTGTCTTGATGGTCATGCTCTTACCTTATGGGCAAACCGCGCCTCACACGTCATCCAGTTTGGGTGCACGGGCATCTGTTGCCGCGCTGGTTTATGGAATGCCCGCCTTGTCGCTGCTCTATTTCGGACGGGTTGTGATCTTTGTGCTTTATCTGTCTATCGACGATAACGCCTTTAACGCGGATGCCGTCCGGCTGGCGCGCGATACGCTTGTCTCGGTGGCCTTCAATATCGCAGCGGCGGCAATGCTCTATAAATTCTGGGGTCTTAATGCGCCCGATTGGGCCAGCGATGTCGGCAATTCCGACTATCTCTATTTCTCGGCGGTGACCTTTTCCACTCTGGGATATGGAGACTTCTCACCGCTACAGCCAGCGCGCCCCTACGCGGCATTCTTCGCTTTGCTGGGCAATTTGCATTTGGGGATTATTGTCGGATCTGTTCTGGTCGCGCTCAAAGGCCGGTAGGCAGTTCCAGAGATTTTGGACAGCGCTCCAAACTCAGCCAAGAACCGCCACAGTTACCAGTGCCGGCACCACAAACACAGCCGCGATCGCCACCTTGATGGCAAAGTCATCGATCTTTTTCATCTTTTCCTGTGTCATGTCACGTGCTCCTGCGCCAAGGGTAGAGGCTTTGTGAAAGATGTAAATTTAAAATTTGCAAACACAACCTTCAGATCACGGCATATAGGTAACATTTGTTGACCTTATTTGTCAAGATACACCCTAACCTCGGCCAAACAACCGCGCGTGCTCTTGCAGGGCAAAGCGGTCGGTCATGCCAGACACATAGTCCGACACAACCCGCGCCAGGGCCGTCTCGCTGCCACCTGCCTTGTCTGCATCCGCTTGCCATTTCGCAGGCAGATCCTGCGGCGCGGCCATGAAATGCGGGAAGAGATCGTTCACAACCTGTGTCACCTCCGCCCGCTTCACCATCACGCTGGGCGCACGGTACATGCGGATGAAAAGAAAGCTGCGGATCTCGCGCAGATCAGCCCAACACTCCGGCGAAAAGCGCACCACCGGCGCGCCCAAGCCGCGCACCTCTTGCACGCTCTGCGCGCCACTTTCCGCCAACAGCCCGCGCGACGTGGCAATCACATCACTCACCATCACGCCAAACACACGCCGCAACGCCTCGTGCCGCCGCCTATAGGCGTCAAGCCCCGGATAGGCGGCATCCACCTCGGCAAAGGCTGTATCAATGATCGGCAGTTCGGCAATGTCGGCATCGGTAAAGAGCCCGGCGCGCAGCCCATCGTGCAAATCGTGGTTGTTATAGGCAATGTCGTCCGACAAGGCCGCGACCTGCGCTTCGGCGCTGGCATGGGTGTGCAATTCAAGATCGTGCACGGCGTCAAATTCGGCCAACGCATAGGGCAAATCACCTACCACCGGGCCATTGTGCTTGGCGATCCCTTCCAAGCATTCCCAGGTCAGGTTCAGCCCATCGAACTCCGCGTAATGCCGCTCCAGCGATGTGACGATCTTGATCGCCTGTGCGTTGTGATCAAACCCGCCATAGGGCGCCATCAGCGCCTGCAACGCATCTTCGCCGGTGTGCCCAAAAGGCGGATGGCCCAGATCATGGGCCAGCGCCACGGCTTCGGTCAGCTCTGTGTTCAGCCCGAGCGCCCCGGCGATCGTGCGCGCCACCTGTGCCACTTCGATGGAATGGGTCAGGCGTGTGCGAAAATAATCCCCTTCGTGCTCTACAAAAACCTGAGTTTTGTGCTTGAGCCTGCGAAAGGCTGAGGCATGAATGATCCTGTCCCGATCACGTTGAAAACACGACCGAAAGCTCATTTCTTCTTCTGGCACCTGCCGACCGCGTGCTTGGGCCGGATCAGACGCATAGGGCGCGCGCATGGCCGTTGTCCTTGTCGCCTGCGTTGTCCTTGCATATATTCCGATTGCGTCCGGCGAAACCGGAACGAGACGCGAACCTGAGTGAGAATCCCAATGCAATTGCCCCCGACAGTCACAAACCGTGCATTCGAACGCCTGGCCGAGATTGGCGCAGCTGATCAGGGGCAAGCCCTGCGGGTGGCTGTCGAAGGCGGCGGATGCTCCGGATTTCAGTATGAAATCGCGCTCGACACGGCCAAGGATGATGATCTGGTGCTGGAAGGCAGCGGGCAAAAAGTGCTGGTGGATCCGGTGAGCCTTCCGTTTTTATCCAACGCCGTGATCGATTTCACCGATGAGCTGATCGGCGCGCGCTTTGTGATCGAAAACCCCAATGCCACGTCCTCTTGCGGCTGCGGTACGTCCTTCTCGATCTGATATTTATCCCGCAATATCCGCACAGCGCGCAAAGCTGGCAAAAAAGGCCTCAAAATCATCGCATGTCTCTTGCGCGACCTGCAGCATCTCGGCCGTTTCCGCATCAAACGCATCCTCGGTGATCTGCGCCCAATGCGGTGAGCGGGCGGACCCTTGTGACAACAACCGGGTCGACAAATCGCGCATTGGGCTCTGGGCCATCGCGGGCATATGAAAGCTGCATCCTTCCCGCACGATCGCTTTGCCTACGGCGGGTGCCCCGGCCATCAGCGCCAGCCAGCCGCTGACCAGAAAGGTGT
>JABSSA010000112.1 GCA_013214665.1 Paracoccaceae bacterium | reverse complement strand
GCAAGATTGGTCATTTCAGCTGGATCTTTCGCGAGGTTGTACAGCTCTGCAAATCCATCCGCTTGCAAGACCAGTTTCCACTCTCCTTCGTACCAAGCCCGCTGGGGCAAATGATTGTGCAATCCGTAGTGTTCAGCCATGAGACCACGGCGGGAAAGACGACCTCCTCGAACCAATGGCACCAAGCTTTCCCCATCCAAAGCGTCACAAGTCACCTCGCAAAGTTCAGCGAGCGTTGGGGCCAAGTCAATATTCGCCACCGGGTCGTTTCGCGCCGTACCTGCCGGGATATTCGCACCGGAGATATACATTGGAATGCGCATGGTCTCTTCGACCATCAGGCCGCCTTTATTAAGCGCGCCACCATTAGAACCAACCGCATCACCGTGATCTGCTGTGAAAACAATCACGGTATCCTCGAACAAACCTAAATCGACTAGACTATTCACCAACCCAAGCAACGCGGTTTCAATCAAATGGGCCTGCTCCAAAGCGCGCCGGGACAGCAGCCAATGGTTCAGTGCCTCCTCAGGTAATGCGTTCCGCCAATAGTCGCGGTAGTCACAGTGATGCACCGGGCGGCCTTTGAGGTCGTATTCTAGGTTTGGCGAAACTGGTGGTGGTTGATCATCGAACATGCCCGCAGAACTCTCTGGCACAATGTAAGGCGGATGAGGCCCCCATGGATCAACGCGTAGAAAAAAGCGTTCATCTTTGTCCAAGCTCTGAAGCCACGCGCCTGCCAAATCTGCAAGAAAGTAAGCCTCGTGCGTTTCGGCAGGCGCATTAAGAATTGCTGTGCCAGCCTCGTAGTCGAACCAGTTAGTGGCCGTGCGCAAATTGATCTGCGTGTCGGCGGATGTTCTGGATTCACCCGGCAGTTCAATTTGGACTACCGGGTCTGGCAATCCTTTTTGCCGGAGGTAATTCGCATATTCCGGGGTGCCGTACGGGTACCCGTATCCCGGCAAACTCCAACCTTCATAACCAAAATCCTGAGCACATTGGTCGTGGCTTAGGTGCCATTTTCCGAACCAACCGCAGCGGTACCCATCGCGGTGAAAGGCGTCTGTGAACAGAACGTCATTCTCGTCCAGGTTCGCGCGCCCGCCAAACCGGCCGTCATTTTCGGTGAGCCCATGATTGTGCGGATAAAGCCCCGTCAGCATTGACGCCCGCGATGGAGAGCAGATCGGCAGCACAGTATACGCGCGTTCAAAACACGCGCCCTGCTGCGACAGCCAGTTCTGCAAAGGCAACCGCTTTATGGCCTCGCCACGATTGGCGTGCAATTGGTGGTCCGTTACGAGCCACAGGACATTGGGCTGCTTTGAGATCGATTATCCTTTCAGCCGCAGATTTTCAGGATCATAGACATGCGGGTTGTGTCGCCGCGCAGACTTGAGTGTTCCGAAAACCTTAATGTCGCAGGAGGCTCCCATCGCCAACGATCCACGTCTGACATAGCCCAGCACACAGTGCTTTCCGGTCCGGTAACCGTGGCTAGATGACGTCACATAGCCGATCCACTCACCGTCCTTGAAGATCGGATCGGAGCCCATTGGTTCGGCGCTGTCATCGGTTATCTCAAGACCAACCCATTCCCACGCGGGCTCTTGGCTGGACTGTGCGACAACGGCGTCGCGGCCGATGAAGCTTCCTTTGTTCATGTTGGCAAAGCGGCCCAGCCCTGCATCGAACGGGGTATATTCCGTCCCGAAATCTGCACCCCAACCGTGATAGCCTTTTTCGATCCGCATGGCGTTCAAGGCATAAGAACCGAATTGACAACCGCCGATGGTGCGCACGTTCTCCATAATCGCGTTATAGACCTGTTCCAGGTCGTCAGACGACAGGTGCACTTCCCAGCCCAATTCGCCCACGTAAGACACCCGCATCGCCGTGACAGAGACGCCTGCAAGCGTAATTTCCTGCACAGAAAGCCACGGGGCATTTTGCGCTGAAAGATCGGCATCTGTAAGAGGTGCGAGAACGTCGCGCGCCTTTGGCCCCATGATCATGAGTGCCGCATCATGTGCGTAACCCCGAGTGAGGTTTACACCGTCAGCGGGCAAGTGTTCTGACAACCAATCGAAGTCTCGCAAATCGGCAAGCGTCGGCCCGCATAGCAAAAAACGATCCTCGGCGAGCCGGGCCACAGTGGCCTCAGACCAGATGTGGCCCTTGGGCGTGAGCATATAACTCAGGCGCACCCGCCCCGGTTTCGGAAGGCCGCCGCAAACGATCTTGGACAAGAACGCCTCAGCCCCTGAGCCGTGCAGATCGTATTTTGTAAATCCACCGTGGTCCATGACGCCGACGCACTCGGCCACGGTGCGGCATTCCTGTGCAACGGCGTCCTGCCAAGGTTCGTGATGGAACGACAAATCTTTGTCTCCACCATCCGTGATCGTGTCCGTTTGGAACCAAAACGCGCGTTCCCACCCTGCGATCTGCCCCATGACCGCGCCTTGTGCGACCAGGGTTTCATAAAGCGGTGTTTGCTGCACCGGGCGACCCCGCTGCATGTTTCGGTGGGGATAGGGAATGGCGTACTGAAGGTCATAATGCTGTGACGCGCGGGCATGCGCATAATCCTTATCCGCCCAGTCCCCAAAGCGACGCGGATCCCAGGCCGACAAATCCCATTCTGTTTCACCTTCCGTGATCCATTCGGCCATAGCTTTGCCGATGGCTGCTGAATGGGTGATCCCGACCTGCACGCCTGTTGCATGGTAAAAGTTCTTTGCCCCCGCAGCAGGCCCGACCAAAGGCAATGCATCTGGTGCATACGCGATCGGACCATTGACGAACCTCTGCGCGCCCGCTTCGCCCAGCAAAGGCACATGGGCCATTGTCGCCTCGAGCACTTCAAGAATGTCTTCGACACTGTCGGGGAAGAGTTGGTGCGCGAAATCATACGGAGGGCCATCTTTTTCCCAAGCCGGACGGCCATCATGGGCATAGGACCCGACCAGAAATGCATTGCGTTCGCGGCGCAGGTAAAACCGGATGTCGGGGTCTCGCACCAACGGAAAAAGCTCGGTTTGCTCTTCCAGAGCTTTCAGAGGCTCGGTCACAAGATATTGGTGCTCCAATGTGACCACTGGGGCTTTCAATCCCGCCATTTCAGCGATCTTGGCACCGTAAAATCCGCCCGCGTTGATCACGATCTCGGCCTTAACGGTGCCCTTGGCACACGTGACCTCCCATTCGCCCGAAGATGTGCGCGTTATTGCAGAAACCGGGGCGAACCGTTCAATCTGTGCGCCCAGGTCACGGGCTCCTTTGGCAAGGGCCTGCGTCAACTGTGAGGGGTCGATGTCGCCTTCGTAGGGATCAAGGATGCCACCCAATACGGTGTCATCGGAGTGCCAGAACGGGTGCATCTCGTCCATTTCGGACGGGCTTAACATCCTCAGATCGAATCCGGCGCTCTCAGACACGCCGCACAGATGGCGGAACAAATCCATGCGTTCCGTGGTGTGCGCGGGCCAAAAAGCCGATGTGTGACGATAAGTGATTGCGCTGTCGACCTTTTCAGCAAGATCCTTGTAGACCTGCCAACCGTAATTGCCAGCGCGCATACCCGACCACGAAGTCGCATAAGTCGGGATGTTGCCCGCCGCGTGCCAGGTTGAGCCCGATGTCAGCTCATCGCGTTCCAACAACAGCGTGTCGGTAACTCCAGCCAAGGCGAGATGGTACAGGATTGACGTTCCGACGGCACCGCCGCCGATGACCACAACTTTGCTGGTGCTTTTCATAGGTTCATGATCCTTCGGGCAGGCGGATATCAAAAGCAGCGCGAATGGCTGCTTCGCGATCCTTGGGCAAATGAGTGGGCGGCTCGGTCAGCAATTCGGAAGTACGCTCAACCGCAACATCCCAGATGTCGCGCGATCCGGCGTCTTGCCAATCGGCAATGCTCTGGCGGTTACCGAGGTTTGGATAGATGTATTCGGTCTTCATGAGGTCCAAAGTCTGCGCCTCGCCAAGATAGTGACCTTCGCCAGTGGCCACCGCTTCGATCCGTTCCAGATCGATGGCCGTGTCTCCGACTTCTACTCCGCGCACCGACCTCAAAATCGCGCCGCACATGTCGTCATCTATCACCAGGGCTTCGCGCGATGCGGCCATGATCGAACCCAGCATGCCGACGGACAAGTTGATCATGTCGGCCCCGGCCTGCGCGGCTAAAGCAACGGTGTACCCTTTTTCATAGCCGGCTTGCGCATCCGGTGTTTTGGCATCTGTCATCCCGGCCGAAGCGGTGGACGGCAATCCCAGATGCAACAGCAGCTGCGAGGCGGCCGCAGCAGCAACAGCAGCCTCACCAGAACCCCCAGTCATGGCGCCTGTGCGCAGATCAGAGATGAACGGCATAAACGCAAAAATGCAGGGATAGCCAGGTTCGAGTGTATCGACCACCATCAGCCCCGCCAGCGTTTCAGCCAGCCCTTGGGCCAGCGCCCCGGCGAGTGTCACAGGGCTTGTCGCGCCCGCCTGAGCCGCGGTGCAAATCTGCAATGGCATGCGATGCGCCATGGCTCGCTGCATGATCTCAAGCCCTTCGGCGGCGTATCGCAGCGGCGAGACAGCGTGCACGATGACGCCAAAGCAGAACGGCTGTTTGCGAAAACCGCCGTCCCGGCCTAGCGCCAGGTCGAACATCGACACCACCGGGTCCAGATTGGCGGCGTTGTCAAAACTTATGCCAATCGGTTTGGAGCAGGCTTTGAGGCAAGCAAAGCCAGTGTTCACATCCAAAAGAAACGGCTCATCCATATCGCGCGCGATCACTGGGCGAAGGCCGTAGTGGATATTTGGCAAAAGCCCGACCAGCCGCATCAAATGGTAAAGATCTTCGAGCTGGGCACCGCGAAAACCACCGATTGCGCTGTCCAGCACTTCGGTTGCCGCGCCCCCGGTTCCGATGTGCACGCGCCCACCGCCGATGGTCAGGCCCTTGTCTTCTACAAATCCCGGCAAAGAAACACGTTTGGCCGCCCGAGCAATTGCCGTTTCCACCATGGAATGGGGAAAACAAAGGCGGCCGTCATCGCGACGCGTAGCACCCGCTGCAACCATCTGAACGGCCAGCTTTTCCGGGCAATCTGAGATCCCGGTTTGGGCCAAAATGTCCATCGCGGCCGTCACAATCCGGGACAACCCCGCACTGTCTAGCGGCGCAAATCGCCCGCCTAACGGAACGGGGGCGGCGACCGGAGCGCTGGGGCTGGCTTTTGCTCTGGATCGTCTCACCATTCGAACCGGTTCCTTGCTTCATCGCTGCAAGGATCGTCGAAGAAGCTGCAAACACAATTCGAAAATTCGCGGCAACGAATGAGAATTTTTCAGTCAAATGATGATTTTTCAGTACTCTGGTTTGCGCTCAAGCGTGCAAAGATCATCCTCAAGGAGATCGCGCATGACGAAAATTGCATTCTTTGGGTTGGGCACGATGGGCGGCCCCATGGCGCGCGTCCTACGACAGGCTGGCTTCGGCCTGACCGGCATGGATGTGAGTGCGGATATTCGCAACAGCTTTGAAGATGCAATCGAACCATCCGAGGCGGTGTTGGCACAGGCTGACGTCATTGTGACCATGCTGCCTGAGGGCAAACATGTGACGCAGCTGCACGAAACTTTGGTGCACAAATCGGCAAAGCCAGGTGCACTGTTGATCGACTGTTCAACCATTGACGTGGACACGGCCCGTGATCTCGCATTCAAGGCTGAGGCCCTTGGGTTGGCAATGATCGACGCGCCGGTTTCTGGTGGGCCCGCCGGTGCCGCGGCTGGAACGCTGAGCTTTATGGTGGGTGGCGCTGACGACGCCTTTGACCGCGCTCGGCCCGTGCTGAATGCGATGGGCAGTAAGATCACGCATTTTGGCGAACCTGGCACCGGACAGGCGGCAAAAGCCAGCCACAACATGATCTGCGGAATTACCGCGATGGCTGTGATGGAAGGTTTTGCCCTGGCCGATGCCATGGGGCTGGATTTGGAAAAATTCTATGCGCTTTGCGCTGGTGCCGCCGCGCAAAGCTGGACTTTGGAAAACCGCTGTCCGATCCCGGGTGTTGTGCCGGATGCACCTGCCTCGAACAATTTTGATCCCGGATTTGCAGTGAGGCTGATGGCAAAAGACTTGCGACTGGCGCAAGCCGCCGCAGCAACAAGCGGACAACCCACACCGTTTGGCGCAGAAGCGGCCAAAGCCTTTTCAGCCTTTGCTGAAGCCAGCGGAGACCGGGATTTTTCAGCCTTTTACACGACACTTCGGGCATTGCCCGCGCAGACACAGGATTAAGCCATGGCAGTTTTGGATTACACTCTTCCGACGGATGGTCTCGCTGGATGTTTCATTGATGGTGCATGGCACTGGCCAGCGAGCGGCGAAAAACTCCCCATCGAAAACCCGTCGCGGCGTGACACCATTTGCGAAGTGGGGCGCGGCACAGCAACGGAAATCGATTTGGCCGTGGCCGCCGCGCATCGGGCCCGCCGCGCTTGGGCCGCACGCCCAGCCGCGGAACGCGGCGCCATGCTCACTGAATTGGGCAACCGGCTGACGGCAAACGCAGAGGACGTTGCGCGCATTCTGGCCGCGGAAAGTGGTAACGCGATCCGAACACAATCGCGCGGCGAAGCCATGGGGGCGGCGGGTGTTCTGAAATATTACGGCGGTGTTGCGGGCGAGCAGAAAGGAGAGACCCTACCCTTCGGTCCTGGTCTGATGTCCTATTCAACCCGCGAACCTTTGGGCGTTGTGGGCTCCATCATTCCTTGGAACTCGCCACTGCAACTGGGCGCGGTCAAGATCTCTATGGCGCTGGCGACCGGCAATTGTCTGGTGCTGAAACCCGCCGAAGACGCGCCATTGGCTGTGCTCAAGCTTATGGAACTGGCCGCTGACATTTTCCCACCCGGTGTCTTCAACATCGTCACCGGCTTGGGCGAGGAAGCAGGCGCTGCGTTGGCATCACATCCCGGTATTTCGAAAATTTCGTTCACCGTCTCGTCAGAAGTTGGCAAATTGGTCGCGCATTCCGCTGCTGACCGTATTGCCAATGTCACGCTGGAACTGGGCGGCAAGAGCCCATGCATCATCTTCCCAGACGCTTGTACGCCAGACCGACTTGATGCCACTGCGCAAGGTGTTGTTAACGCCATGCGGTTTGCGCGACAGGGGCAAAGCTGTACCGCTGGATCGCGGCTGTTTGTGCATGCCTCCATCTGGGATGCCCTTATGCCATTGGTTGCGGAAAAAGCCGCTGCAATGACCGTCGGTGATGCGTTGGACGAAGATAGCGATATCGGCGCTGTCGTGAACGAGGAACGCTACAACGAAATTTGCGCTTACGTGGCCGAAGCAGAGCAACAAGGCGCCACGTTTTTGACGGGTGAGACACCACAGGCGACTGACAATGGCTTCCACCCGATCCCAACAATCCTGACAGGGCTCGACAATTCCTGGCGTATCGCGCGCGAAGAGGTTTTTGGCCCTGTGTTGGTCGCGATCCCTTGGGGCGGTGAAGCCGAAATGATCGAACAGGCCAATGACACGCATTATGGGTTGGCCGCGTTTGTTTTCAGCCATGACCTCAGCACAGTGGTGCGCGTGACACGCGCCTTGGATGCAGGCTGGGTACAGGTCAATCAGGGAGGCGGGCAAATCCCTGGCATGTCGTATGGAGGGATTAAACAATCCGGTATGGGCAGCGAGTACTCGATAGAAGGCGCGTTGGAAGCCTATACCTATCGCAAATGCGTGACGGTGGCGCTGTAGCGCATGGCTGAGGATCGGTTTGGCAATCCACTCGACCCATCGGTGGGCTATGCGCGGGGGCGGTTTCTGTCTTCCAGTGCTGCCGAAATTCGCAGGTTGCGTCATGCGCAGTCTGTCGCCGCGCGGATTGTGACGGAACGGGGCATTGAAGCGATCGGGATCTTCACCGGGAACCCGCGTTACTTTCCGCTAAAGTCAGCGGATCTGACGACGTACTGCGAAGAATGGGTAGGCCCGGGATTGTTTGCAGGCGAGCTTGCCAACGCCGCGATCCAGCACTTTGGCGGCGGCGAAACCGTGGCCGTGACCAACCGCACCAGTGCTGGGATCGTGGCGGCGATTTTGGCACTCTCAGAGGGCCGCCCGGTGGTGTCAGTGGTGCCAGACGGCGACCGCAGTCATGCCTCTGTCGTGCGAGGCTGTACCTT
>JABSSA010000111.1 GCA_013214665.1 Paracoccaceae bacterium | reverse complement strand
GGCAGTCAAGATCGGACTGATCGGGATATTTGCGACCAACTGGGTGCAGTTCAACGCGCTTTCTGCCGCTATCCTGGCGGGCATCGACAGCATCGCAGGGGCGCTCGTGGCCTCGGTTGGTGGCGGCCCCCCGGGTCCCTCTGGCACTTTCGCCGAAGAGTTTGACCGGCTAATCGCGGAACTGGGCGACTATCTCAACGCCGCCGGGTCCGAGCTGAACTGGATGGCTGGCGCCATGCTCGACAGTGTCACGCAAATTCCGCAACCAGAAAGCTTATACCTTTTTGATTGAGCCCGAAGAGGGGCTGCTGCGATACAGGGATAGATTTCGGGTTTCACCGAGTAGCCCTCGCCTAGATCAGGCGATGAGGTTTCTCCGCGACGTGAAGCTGATCGATGATACTGGCCTGACTGCTCTTGGCCGCGCGGAACTGATGTCGAATGAAGTACTTTGACGTTTTTGCCGAGAGCGGGTTTCACTCCGCATTCCTGACAACCTATGCTTTCGGCGCGCAGGCGTTCGAGGACGTGCCCTTTTCCAGGCTACGGGGGGCGAATTGTCGTAACATCGTGATCCTCGCCGATCGGCAGATGGTCAATCAAAGCTTCGCTGAACTCGGGTCGCCGAAGTTCGCAGGTAGCAGTTACCACCTTATCAAGGCAGATGCTCCGGGTGCTTTCCACCCCAAGATCACTCTCCTCATCGGAGCGAAAAAGGGCAGGCTTTTGGTCGGGTCCGCAAACCTCACTGCTCTGGGTCTTGGCGGAAACAAGGAACTCATCGCGAGCCTCAGCTATGACGAAGAAAACCCCGACAATGCCCGGCATTTCGTGGATGCTTTGTCCTATATCCGCGGCAAGGTTCCCCCGGACGACCTTTGGTTTGAAACAGCCTTGCAGAGGGCGCTGCGCTCTGCGCCTTGGCTACGCGACGCCATCGAAATGCCGCTGCCATCTGAAGAAAGAGAAGCGAATGTCGCGCTACTGACCGATCGATTAGATGAGACTTTGATTGACCAAATCACAGCGAGCATTGCTGGTGATCCGATAGAGCGGTTGGTCATTGTTTCACCATATTGGGATATGAAGCTGGAGGGATTGTCGCAGCTACGAGCAGCCTTGGAAACGCCTCCTACGGATTTGCTGCTTGATGCAGACTCTACGTATTTCCCCAAGGCCGAGTTGCCTCGATTTTCGGACATTGAGTTGTTTGGTGTAGAAGACCCGGGCAACAAGCGGTTCGTCCATGCAAAATTGATCATCGCCCAAGGGCAATCTTGGGATCACGTGATCTCAGGCAGCATGAATTGCACTTTGCCAGCCTTGCTTGGGGCAACGGTGTCGCGAGGCAATGCAGAGGCAGGAATCTACAAACGTGTTGCGCCCGGCACTGCGCTTGATGCGCTCGGACTCGAAAATTACCGCGATAGACCTTTGCAGATGCAGGATTTGCACGACCTAGCATCCGCTACCAAGGCTTCCCCTGATGAAGGTGAGTACCCCGATGGTGGAGCCCTGACTTTGCAGACGGGACGAATTTTTTGGGTGCCGCCCGCAAGCAACAACGCAAGTGATGCCGTTTCAATAGCTCTATTAGACAGGGATGGTTCCGCGTTTGGAACGCCAATTGCCTTTAACGGGGAAGAAAGTCTTAGCTGGACGCTGGACCTTGAAACAGTGCGACCCAGGTCTGGCGTGGTCCATTTCGAGAACGGATCTGTTTCTGCGCCGGTCCAGATTATCGATCTAGACGTTCTTGCGGTACGCACATTGCCACCGGCACAAGGCCGAAATAAGTCGCTGACAGATACCCTTGCCGAGGCGACGAACGAGGACTTGATCCTGATTGAGACCTTGAACCAGCTTGAAGCTCTCGAGCTTGATGTCGCGAACGTGAACGATGAAATGCTTCCAAGGGTTGCGACGGTTTCATCCCCCAAAAAGGAAGAGCATCAACATTCCGTTCTAGCCTACGATGAATTCGTTCGTGCCCGAAGCACAGCAATAATGAATAGCAGTGCATTCCCAGGATCAATGTCCGCTCGTTCTGACAGTGCCGCCAACTCGCTGAGCGTTTCTTTGAACCGGATCATAGGCCTTGTCGGCGTAGACCTGAATGCCGACGAAGACCGTGAACTGTATACCATCGAGGCGATGGATTTCCGGAAAACAGAACCCGAGTTGCCAGAATATCCTGCAATACCAACTGAACCCGAGGTTACCTCGACGCCTGCCAGAGCCACGAAACAAGCCGTGGCAACAGCGAAGAAGATGAAAG
>JABSSA010000110.1 GCA_013214665.1 Paracoccaceae bacterium | reverse complement strand
GTAAAGAACTTGGGGCGGATGAAACGATCATCTATCCCCGCGAGATGGATCGTGATGCGCAAAAAGCGCTGTCTGCTGACATCAAAGCCGCGGCTGGGCCTGCAGGTGTGCAGGTCGCTTATGATGCGGTCGGCGGTGCTTACGCAGAACCCGTGATCCGGGCTATGGGCTGGGGCGGTCGGTTCCTGGTTGTCGGTTTCCCGGCTGATATTCCGTCAATCCCGTTGAACCTCACACTACTGAAATCCTGTCAGATTGTGGGTGTGTTCTGGGGGGCTTCAACGCAGATGGACCCCAAGGGTCATGCGGCCAACATGGCGGATCTTTTCCGCCTCTATGCCGAGGGCAAGGTAAAACCCCGCGTGACAGCGTCCTTCCCGATGGAAGAGGCGGAAAAAGCGCTGAACCACATCGCGGACCGGAAAGTGCTTGGCAAAGTGGTTTTGACCAACGCGTGACGTGCGCGGCGAAAGGCGCGTGGACGCGCCTTCCACGCGGTTTCGAAACCGCGTCGCCGTTGGTCTTCTCAGGATAGCCCGTCTAAATGACTGATATCGTTGAACCCTCGCACCGACATGCGCCCTTGCGCATCAATCACGATACGCGAGATCGATCCGTTGGCCGCGCCAAGAAAAGCGAACGGCGCACATTTCGTGGCGATTGCCATCGCCGCGCCAATCACACCGCCATGCACAAAGACCGCCACCCGTTCATTCGCATGGGCCGCAGCGATGCGGCGCAGCCCCCGCTCAACCCGGCCGAAAAACGCGTCGCGCGTTTCTGCGTTGGGAATGGCGGACCAATCCTGTGTCTCGATCACTTGCTGATAGACCGGATCGCCTTCGGCCGCTTTGATCCGGTAAAGGCCACCGTCCCAATCGCCCAGGCTCACTTCATGCAGGTCGGGGTCTTGCTTTGGCGTCATCCCCAAATGGGCCGCCAACGGGGCCGCCGTTTGATGCGTGCGTGTCAGTTTTGTCACGTAAAGCTCTGCAAAAGCAGTGTTTTTCAGCCGTTCGCCCACGCGCTCGGCCTGCGCTTTGCCTTGCGGATGCAGCGCCGGATCTCCGTGCCCGTCAACCAAGGGGAAATCCACACCCGGACGGGCGGGCATACTTTCGCCGTGCCGCACCAACCACAGATCCGCAGCCCCTTCCGGCGGGCGATAGACGGGTTGCCTGTATTCTTTTGTCATTCCAAACTTCCTTTCACACGCCAAACCTACCAAGGATGCGCCTCATGACCCATCGACAGATCGTTGTAGCTGAACTGCCTCAAGGCCAGCTGGAAGAAAAGCATTTTCGCCTTGAAGACGCGGAGATCGCGGCAATTGGTGCAGGTGACGTGCGCCTGCGCGTCATCCTGATGTCGATTGATGCGGCAAACCGTGCTTGGATGCAGGGGGCAACTTATCGAGCGCCGGTGAATGCAGGTGATCCGATGCCAACATATGCCATTTGCGAGGTGATGGAGGCCCGCACGCCACGCTTTTCCCCCGGTGATATCGTGGCGGCCGAAGTGGTTTGGGCCGAAGAAGTAATCCGCAAAGACACACAGATCCAAAAGCTGGACGCGGTCCCCCGGTTGGAAAACTTGCTGTCTGTTTACGGTATCGCGGGCAAAACCGCTTATCACGGCCTCGTTTCAGTCGGGCGACCGAAGCGCGGCGAAACCATTGTGGTCAGCGCGGCCGCGGGCTCTGTTGGTGGATACGTCGGCCAGATTGGCAAAGCGTTGGGTTGCCGCGTCGTGGGGATCGCAGGCGGCGCTGAAAAATGCGCCTGGGTGAAAGAGCATCTAGG
>JABSSA010000011.1 GCA_013214665.1 Paracoccaceae bacterium | reverse complement strand
TTTGGCGGGTCCAAAGGCGGCTTGTGCATTGATCCGCGGGAGTACGATGAGCACGAGCTTGAGGCGATCACACGCCGTTTCGCATATGAGCTCGTCAAACGCGATTTGATCAACCCGGCACAGAACGTGCCAGCGCCTGACATGGGCACGGGTGAGCGTGAGATGGCCTGGATGGCGGACCAGTACATGCGGATGAATACCATCGATATTAACGGCAAGGCCTGTGTGACGGGCAAGCCGCTGAACGCGGGTGGTATCGCGGGGCGCGTTGAGGCAACCGGGCGTGGCGTGCAATATGCGCTGCGTGAATTTTTCCGGGATCGCGAGGGCGTCAAGAAAGCGGGCATGGATGGCACGCTGGATGGCAAGACCGTTGTGGTGCAGGGCTTGGGCAACGTGGGCTACCACGCGGCGAAATTCCTGTCGGAAGAAGACGGGTGCAAGGTTATCGCCGTTATCGAACGCGACGGTGCGCTGATCAATCACAGCGGGCTCGAAATCGAAGCCGTGCGGCAATGGATCGTCGACAATGGCACGATCAAAGGATTTGCCGACGCCACCTTTGTCGAAGACGGCGCCAAGGTTCTGGAAGAGGCGTGTGACATCCTTGTGCCCGCGGCTTTGGAAGGGGTGATCAACCTTTCCAATGCGGAAAACATCAAGGCGCCGCTGATCATCGAAGCTGCGAACGGCCCGGTCACGGCGGGGGCGGATGAAATCCTGCGTGCAAAGGGTACGGTCATCATTCCTGACATGTATGCCAACGCGGGCGGTGTGACTGTGTCGTATTTCGAATGGGTCAAAAACCTGAGCCACATTCGCTTTGGCCGGATGCAGCGCCGTCAGGAAGAGGCGCGCCACCAGCTGGTAGTGGATGAGCTTGAGCGTCTGAGCGCTGATTCAGAGCTAAAGTGGTCACTCGATCCTGCGTTCAAAGACAAATACCTGCGCGGCGCGGGCGAGCTTGAGCTGGTGCGCTCGGGCCTAGATGACACGATGCGCGCGGCGTATCAGTCGATGGCAACGGTTTGGCATTCGCGCGATGACGTGACGGATTTGCGTACGGCCGCGTATCTTGTCTCGATTGACCGTGTGGCGGCAAGTTATCGGGCCAAGGGTCTCTGACCAATTTTGATATCAAGACGGCGCGCGACGAGATCGCGCGCCTTCGAATTGCGCAAGAGGGTCGCTCCCAGACCTCTCAATGACGAAAAGCTTATCTACCGCACTTTGACCTATTGATACTCCTGCCCGGATGCACACACTAGCGCCGCAGGACATGAGGTAGGCATATGCGCTTTTCTGGCTTACAGGTTTTGAAAGAGGGGCTGACCGGCAACAAAGGGTGGGGCCCGCATTGGCGGGATCCAGAGCCCAAGTCGGAATACGATATTATCATCATCGGCGGCGGAGGCCACGGGCTGGCGACGGCGCATTACCTTGCCAAAGAGCATGGGCTGACCAATGTTGCCGTGCTGGAGCGTGGGTATCTGGGTGGCGGTAATGTCGGGCGGAACACCACGATTGTGCGCGCAAACTATATGTTGCCCGGTAATTCGGAATTCTACAGCCATTCGCTAAAGCTTTGGGAAGGTCTGGAAGAAGACCTGAATTACAACGTGATGCATTCCCAACGTGGGATCATCAATCTATTCCACTCTGATGGTCAGCGGGATGCATTTGCGCGCCGTGGCAATCAGATGATCAACCAAGGCGACGATGCGATCTTGCTCGACACAGATGGTGTGCGTCAGCATCTGCCGTATCTCGATTTCAAACAAACCCGTTTTCCAATCTATGGCGGCCTTTATCATCCCCGCGGCGGTTCTGCGCGGCACGATGCGGTTGCGTGGGGTTTTGCGCGCTCTGCGTCGCAGCGGGGTGTAGACCTGATCCAGAATTGCGAAGTGACCGGCTTTGATATTGTCGATGGTGTCGTGCGTGGTGTGCAGACGTCTCGCGGACCGATCCGCGCCAAAAAGATCGGCATGGCCGTCGCTGGGCGCACCTCTCAGGTGGCTGAAATGGCCGGTTTCCGTGTCCCGATTGAAAGTCATGTCTTACAGGCGTTTGTGACCGAAGGGTTGAAGCCTGTGATTGACCACGTTGTCACCTATGGGATGGGCCATTTCTATATCAGTCAGTCCGACAAAGGCGGTCTGGTGTTCGGTGGCGATCTTGACATGTACGCAAGCTATGCCGCGCGCGGCAATCTCCCAATTGTGGAGCATGTGAGCGAAGCCGCGATGACGCTGATGCCGGTGATCGGCAAAGCCAAAATGCTACGCAGTTGGGGTGGCATTATGGACATGTCGCCTGATGGGTCGTTCATCATGGACAAGTCCCCGATTGACGGCCTCTACATCAACTGTGGCTGGTGTTACGGCGGCTTCAAGGCCACGCCCGCCTCGGGACACACGTTTGCCCATCTGTTGGCGACCGATCAGCCCCACCCAACGACGATACGCCACAGACTTGACCGTTTCAGAACAGGTCGCGGCGTGATGGACGAAGAAGCGACCGGGTCGCAGCACAATCTGCACTGAGATGATCATGATCAAGTTTGGAACCAAAGTTGGAGCCACGCAATGCGACTGAGATGCCCCATTTGCGGAAGCCGTGATCGGCGCGAGTTCTATTACCAGGGGGCGGCTGTCATGCTGGACCGTCCCGCCCCAGACGCGGGCGAGGCGGCTTGGGATGACTATCTGCACCTGCGCGAAAATTCGGCTGGCGACGTCGATGAATTGTGGAGCCATGACGGTGGCTGTGGAGCTTGGCTGGTGGTGACGCGCAACGTGTCGACCCACGAGATCAAAGCCGTGCGGCTGGCGTCTGACGTGAAGGAGGCCAGCGCATGAGACTGTCTGGCAAAGGCCTCATTGATCGCTCGCAAAACCTGTCGTTTCAGTTTGATGGCCACACTTACCGGGCGCATCCCGGTGACACTTTGGCCTCGGCGCTTTTGGCCAACGACATTCATTTGGTGGGCCGCTCGTTCAAATATCACCGCCCACGGGGCATTCTGACGGCTGGCAGCGAAGAACCCAATGCGCTGGTTTCGGTCGTGCGCCGGCGCGGTGCAATTGATCCAAACGTTCGCGCGACCGTTCAGGAAGTTTATGACGGGTTGACCGCGCGCAGTCAGAACGCCTGGCCGTCCTTGTCGTTTGACGCGATGGCGATCAACGATCTGGCGGCGCCTTTCTTGGGGGCGGGCTTTTACTACAAAACCTTCATGTGGCCGCGCGCCTTTTGGGAAAAGCTTTACGAGCCTGTGATCCGCCGCGCTGCGGGTCTTGGGGCGCTAAGCGGCGAAAGGGACGAAGACCCTTATGAAAAGGCCTATGCCTTTTGCGATCTGCTTGTGATCGGCTCCGGCCCCGCTGGATTGATGGCCGCGCTGACCGCTGCAGAAGCCGGGGCAGATGTTATCCTGGCCGACGAAGATCACGTGATGGGCGGGCGATTGAACGCTGAAACACATGAGGTGGCGGGCCAAGCCAGCGCTGATTGGGCGGCGGATACGATCGCGCGATTGTCTAAAATGGACAATGTGCGCCTGATGCCCCGCACCACGGTGACTGGGGCCTATGATCAAGGCACCTTTGGGGCGTTGGAGCGGGTCACCCATCACCAGAACGTTCCGGTTGATCACGCATGTGCGCGCGAAACATTCTGGCGGATCGTGGCCAAGCGGTCGGTTCTGGCGGCTGGGTCTATCGAACGGCCGATTGCGTTCCAGAACAACGACCGACCCGGCATCATGATGGCGAGCGCCGTGCGCACCTATCTCAACCGCTATGGCGTGGCGCCGGGCGGGGCGATCACGCTTTTTGCCAATAATGACGATGCCCACAGAACGGCCGTGGATCTGCAAGATGCGGGCGCAGACGTGGTTGCCGTGATCGACAGCCGCACAGATGCAAAGGCGCAAGGGGACTATCGCCTGATCCATGGCGCACAGGTGTGCGGCGCGTCAGGGCGCAAAGCGCTGGAGGCGATCACGGTGCGCACGCCAAAAGGTGAAATGGCGATCAAAACCGATTGCCTTGCGGTTTCGGGTGGCTGGAACCCGTCCGTTCATTTGACGTGCCACATGAACGGCAGGCCGACATGGAACAGCGCCATCGCGAGCTTTGTACCCACACCCGGGGCCATTCCCGGCATGGCGACCGTTGGGGCGTGCAACGGCACCTTTTCTACGGCCGCTTGTTTTGCCGAAGGCTATGCGGCCGCAAAGGATGCTTTGAAAGAGCTGGGCCTGACCGCGCCCGACATGGTGTTGCCTGATGCAGAAGACAGCGCCACCCGCGTCTCCGCCTTGTGGGCGGTTGAAGGTAAGGGCCGGGCTTGGCTGGATTTCCAGAACGATGTGACCGTGAAAGATGTCAAACAGGCCGCGCGCGAAAATTTCCGCTCTGTCGAACATATGAAACGTTACACAACGCAAGGCATGGCCACAGATCAAGGCAAATCCTCTAACGTGGCCGCACTCGCCGTATTGGCGGATGCGACGGGCCGGGGCATTCCCGAGACCGGCACAACCACCTTCCGACCGCCTTACAGCCCGGTGGCCTTGGCGGCGCTAGGGGCAGGCGCCAAAGGCAAAGGGTTTGCGCCCGAACGCAAAACAACCAGCCATGCGGCCTCCACACAGGATATGGATGCGCCGATGATCGAAGCGGGTCTGTGGTACCGGCCAAGCTATTTCCCGAAATCAGGCGAACGCACGTGGCGGCAATCCTGTGACCGTGAGGTTGGCTATGTCCGCGAGGCGGTGGGCGTTTGCGATGTCTCGACGCTGGGCAAGATCGACATTCAAGGCCCGGATGCGAGCAAGCTGTTGGATTTTGTCTATACCAACATGTTCTCCACCCTGAAGGTTGGGCGCGTGCGTTACGGCCTCATGTTGCGCGAAGACGGCAACATAATGGACGATGGCACAACCGCACGGCTGGGCGAGACCCATTATGTGATGACAACAACGACCGCCGCTGCCGGACCGGTCATGCGCCATCTGGAGTTTGTCACGCAAGCCCTGCATCCCGAATGGGATGTGCGCATCATGTCAGTGACAGAACAATGGGCGCAATTTGCCGTCGCAGGGCCGCAGTCACGAGCGTTGCTGAATGACCTGCTGGATGCCCCATTGGCCGAAGGCGCATTTCCCTTCATAGCCTGTGGGCCGGTGCAGGTGCATGGCATTCCCGCGCGTCTGTTCCGCATCTCCTTTTCAGGCGAACACGCCTATGAACTGGCGGTGCCGTCGCGCTATGGCGACAGTCTTTTCCGCTTGCTGGTCGCGCGCGCCGAGGCGCTGGGCGGCGGGGCTTACGGGATGGAAGCGCTCAATGTGCTGCGCATTGAGAAAGGGTTTATCACGCATTCCGAAATTGACGGGCGTGTCACCGCCTTTGATCTGGGCATGGAGCGTATGATCTCAGCCAAGAAGGATTGCATCGGCAAAACCATGGCGGCCCGACCCGGTTTGGTTGAGCGTGACCGACAGCGCTTTGTCGGGATCAAGCCGGTTGGCGAGGTTAAGCAATTGACCGCTGGGGCCCATATCTTTCTTGATGGTGCATTTGCGACTGCGGAGAACAGCAAGGGCTATATCACATCGGTGGGCTATTCGCCCACGCTCGGGCATTATGTCGGGCTTGGCTTTGTTGAAGGTGGCGCAAGCCGAGAAGGTGAAGTCATGAAGATGGTGGATCATTTGCGGGGCGTCGAGGCGCAGGTTGAGATTTGTGATCCGGTGTTCTTTGACCCGGATGGGGAGAAAGTCCGTGGCTAGATTGATCGCAAAATCCCCGTTGGCCGGGCATGGTGCAAAAACTGTTGGGTCCGTGACGGTAGAAGAGGTGGATTTGGGTGCACTGACTTCGGTCGCGCCTTTCAAAGGGCAAGACAAAGCCTGTTCCGACCTGATGAAAGCCGCGCATGGCATGGCGCTGCCCGCACCGAACCGGGCCACAGGCAAAGAAGGGGCGCGGGCCATCTGGTTTGGCCGCGGTATGGCGCTTCTTTGTGGTCCAGAGCCCGACGCAAAGCTGGCGTCGTATGCTGCGGTGACCGATCAAAGCGATGCCTGGACGGTTGTGTCGGTGTCTGGTGCGGATACCGTAGAGGTTCTTGCGCGGATGATACCCATTGATCTGCGCGCGGCCACGTTCAAGCGCGGCCACACGGCGCGCACGATGATCCAGCACATGACGGGGTCGATCACGCGTGTCGGGCCGGATCGCTTTTTGATCATGGTATTCCGGTCCATGGCCGATACGCTGATGCACGATCTGGAAACGGCCATGGAAAGCATTGCGGCACGGCGATAAGATCAACGAAATCGAATCCGATGGAGGCTCCATGTTGACCCGATTTGCCCTTGCCTTGGCCCTGCTTCTGCCGACGGCTGCCTTTGCGAACCAAGAGAAAGAAACCGCCTGTGCGTTGCAGGGGGATATGGTGGCCCAGATCCAGCAGGCACGCCTGGATCGCGTCTCCAAGGCCAAGGTTGTTCCCAAGCTGATGGCGGCAAATCCAAGCTGGCCTGCGTCAGTGGAAACAGCCATGCCCGGTCTGGTCAACTGGATCTATGAACAGCGCCGCCGTGATCTGCGCAACGTCGCACTGGGCCCTGCGGTTCAGCAGCAGTGCCTCGACAATTGGGACCAGATCAAACAGCTGTCCGGTTCCTGAGCCTTGCAAGGGGGCTGGTTCCTCTGGGGCGCCTTGCGCTATGATATGGCATGAGTCTGCCACCCGGATTTTTGGATGAACTGCGGTCCCGCCTGAGCCTGAGCCAGGTGGCGGGGCGCAAGGTTGTGTGGGATGCCCGCAAATCCAATCAAGCCAAAGGTGATATGTGGTCGCCGTGCCCCTTCCATCAGGAAAAAACGGCCAGCTTTCACGTCGATGATCGCAAAGGGTATTACTATTGCTTTGGGTGCCACGCCAAAGGTGATGCAATTACCTTTGTGCGCGAAACTGAGAACGTCAATTTCATGGAAGCCGTGGAAATCCTAGCGCGCGAAGCGGGGATGACGATGCCTGCGCGCGATCCAAAGGCGCAGGAAAAGGCCGACAAGCGCACAGAGCTTGCAGATGTGATGGAAGAGGCGGTCAAGTTTTTCCGCCTGCAATTGCGCACAGGTGCTGCTGGCTTGGCGCGGGATTATCTCGAACATCGTCGTGGTCTGGGGCAAGCGGCACAGGATCGGTGGGAGTTGGGCTTTGCGCCGAACGCCTGGCAAGCCTTGTGGGCTCACCTCAAGGGCAAAGGCATCGCAGACCAGCTCATCCTGGATGCAGGTCTTGCCAAGCCAAGCCAGAAAGGTGGCAGGCCCTACGATACCTTTCGCGACCGCATTATGTTTCCCATTCGCGATCCACGCGGGCGCTGTATCGCGTTTGGCGGTCGCGCGATGGATCCCAACGATGGTGCGAAATACCTGAACTCGCCGGAAACCTTGCTGTTCGACAAAAGCCGGACGCTCTTTAACCACGGTCCCGCGCGGACGGCTGCGGGAAAAGGCCAACCTTTGATCGTGGCCGAAGGGTATATGGACGTGATTGCCCTGGCCGAACACGGGTTTGAGGCGGCGGTGGCGCCTTTGGGTACAGCTGTGACGGAAACCCAGCTACAGATGCTCTGGCGCATTGCACCTGAACCGATCATGGCTCTGGACGGGGACACGGCAGGCCTGCGCGCGGCGATGCGGGTGATCGACAATGCGCTGCCTTTGCTGGAGGCGGGCCAATCCTTGCGCTTTGCCTTGATGCCAGATGGGCAAGACCCGGATGACCTGTTGAAAGCGGCCGGGGCCACCGGTCTGCAAAAGGTTCTCGATGCGGCGTTGCCGATGGTGCGTTTGTTGTGGCAGCGCGAAACCGATGGACAGGTTTTTGACAGCCCCGAACGCAAGGCGGCGCTGGACAAGGCGTTGCGCGAAAAGATCAAGCTGATCAAAGACCCGTCTATCCGCCAGCACTATGGCACCGAGATCAAAGATCTGCGCTGGCAGCTCTTTGCGCCCAAACGCGGGAATACGCCTGGCCGCCGGGCGCCACAGCGGCAGGCGTCACTGTCCACTACCAAAAGCTCCGCGCTGGCGGGCAGCGCTGATCCGCAGGTGACAGATACACTGCGCGAAGCTGTGATCTTTGCTGTGGCGATCACCACGCCAGACTGCGTGGACGGGTTAGAACACCAGATCGAAAACATGCCCTGCCGCAGTGAGTTGCACGCCCGCTTGCGTGATTTGATATTGCGCCATGCGCTGGACGGGGCCGAGGTGTTGCGCGAAAAGATAATCAGCGCGCTGGGGCCGGAAACGGTTGAAAATCTGCTGCGGGAACGCCATGTGTCCATCGTGCCTTGTGTTCGCAACCCCGGCGATAAAGAGATGGCGCGCATGACCATGGCCGAAGAACTGGCCAAACTGGACGCCGCGCAAGGGTTGGCCGCAGAGATTGCGGATGCAGAGGAAGACATGGCCGGCACGGCAGATGAGGGAACGACCTGGCGCCTGAAAGAAGCGGCGCGGGTGGCCAGCAATGCGCAAAGATCCGGTCAGGAAGACACCGCCGAATATGACGTCGCCGAAAATGGTGCACCCATCAGTCGCAAAGAAAGGGACAGCTTTGCAGCCCTCATGGATCAAATTCAATTCGCCAAACCAAGGCGCTGAAGCCATTTGGCCATAGTCATTCGGAAATCAACACAGTACGGGTGGTCGAATCATCCGGGAACGTTAAATGATTCGGAAACGATTCGTACTTACGAATCGGCCGTTCAGGCCCAGGCAAGGGAGCTCGCGCATGGCAGCTAAAGACAACGAAGACGCGAAGACCGAAGACCAAGATCAGGAACTTTCGCTCGATATGAGCCAGGCCGCCGTCAAAAAGATGATCGGCGAAGCCCGCGAAAAGGGCTACATCACCTATGATCAGCTCAACACAGTCTTGCCACCAGATCAGGTAAGCTCTGAGCAAATCGAAGATGTGATGTCGATGTTGTCCGAAATGGGCATCAATATCATCGAAGACGAAGAAGCCGAAGAAGAAGACAAAGGCTCAACCGAGGTTGCCACCACCGAAGGCACTCGCGATCTGACGCTGGGCGCAACCGGTCAGGAAAAGCTGGACCGCACCGATGACCCGGTGCGCATGTATCTGCGCGAAATGGGCTCTGTCGAACTGCTGAGCCGTGAGGGCGAAATTGCCATCGCCAAGCGGATCGAAGCGGGCCGCAACACGATGATCCTTGGTTTGTGCGAAAGCCCGCTGACATTCCAAGCGATCACCATCTGGCGTGACGAACTTCTTTCTGAAGATATTCTGCTACGCGACGTGATTGATCTGGAAGCCACCTTTGGCAACCAGATGGACGAAGACGGCGAGATAGAAGAGCCTGTGGTGGCTCCGACCGCTGGCGGCGCTGCGGCGCCCGAAGCTGCCAAACCGGCTGAACAAGAGCTGGACGCCGATGGCAATCCGATTGCCAAAGATGACGATGATGATGACGACGAGCAGGCCAACATGTCGCTCGCCGCAATGGAAGCAGCGCTGAAGCCGCAGGTTCTGGAAACGCTGGATCGCATTGCCGACGACTACGCCAACCTCTCCGACATGCAGGACAGCCGTATTTCGGCCACGCTGAACGAAGACGGATCGTTTTCGGATGCGCAGGAAGCCACCTATCAGGCGCTGCGCGCGGAGATTGTGGATCTGGTGAACTCGCTTCACTTGCACAACAACCGTGTCGAAGCGTTGATTGACCAGCTTTATGGCATCAACCGCCGGATCATGCAGATTGACAGCGCCATGGTGAAGCTGGCGGATCAGGCCCGCATCAACCGCCGTGAATTCATTGACGCCTATCGCGGGCGCGAGCTGGACCCGAACTGGCTGACCGAGATGGGTGAAAAGGCCGGTCGCGGCTGGCAAATGTTCATCGAACGCTCCACCGGTAAGGTCGAAGATCTGCGCGCGGACATGGCGCAGGTGGGTCAATACGTCGGCCTCGATATCAGCGAATTCCGCCGCATCGTGAACCAAGTGCAAAAGGGCGAAAAAGAAGCCCGTCAGGCGAAAAAGGAAATGGTGGAGGCGAACCTGCGTCTCGTGATTTCCATCGCGAAGAAATACACCAACCGTGGTCTCCAGTTCCTCGACCTCATTCAGGAAGGCAACATCGGCCTGATGAAAGCGGTGGACAAATTCGAATACCGCCGCGGTTACAAGTTCTCCACCTATGCCACGTGGTGGATCCGTCAGGCGATCACGCGCTCCATCGCGGATCAGGCGCGGACCATCCGTATTCCGGTGCATATGATCGAAACGATCAACAAGCTGGTGCGCACAGGCCGCCAGATGCTGCACGAGATTGGCCGCGAACCAACGCCCGAAGAATTGGCAGACAAGCTGCAGATGCCGCTTGAGAAGGTGCGCAAGGTGATGAAAATCGCCAAGGAGCCGATCTCTCTGGAAACGCCGATTGGCGATGAAGAAGACAGCCAGCTGGGTGATTTCATCGAGGACAAGAATGCCGTGCTGCCTCTGGACAGTGCCATTCAGGAAAACCTCAAGGAAACCACTACGCGGGTTCTGGCCTCGCTCACACCACGCGAAGAACGCGTTTTGCGGATGCGCTTTGGCATCGGCATGAACACCGACCACACCCTCGAAGAAGTGGGTCAGCAGTTCAGCGTGACGCGCGAACGTATTCGTCAGATCGAAGCGAAAGCGCTACGAAAACTCAAACACCCAAGCCGCAGCCGCAAGCTGCGCAGCTTCCTGGATCAGTAAAATTCAAAACCCCGCCCTCTCGGCGGGGTTTTTGTTTCAGCGCCTCAACAAATGGTGACACCTGCCAAACCCCTGAATAATGGGCCGGTTTTGCGTGTTTTCAGAGTAAGGCCGGCACGAAGCACGGCTCTGTGACTTTGACCACAGAGGCTGCCTCCTATGTCTGCCTAACATGAAGAGGAGCGGAAGACGTACACGCATATGTTATCTGGTTAAGCGCCGAAATCACGCCAGAGATGCAACCAATTTCCGTTTCGACACGTAGACATATTGTAATTTCGGAGAAACAAAATGATCAAATCACTGACGAAGACGACACTGACGGCTTTGGCTACAGCTGCAACGCTTGCTGTCTCAATTGGTGAAGCTCAAGCGTATCGCACCGTATACAATCAAACCGTAAATCCGGTTGCTGGCGGCAAATTTGAAGCCATCGAAGACAGCTTTTTTGGAAACCGCGGCGTTTGGTGTGCCGCATCGGAATACGCTCTGCGCGAACTCGGTGTGTCGAGCACCACGCGCATTTATGTACAATCGCCAATCGGCCGTAGCGTGACCGGATCAAACCGGCGCGGTGTTGTGTTTGGCCTGAAACCACCTGCAGGCGTGAGCCCTGTGCAAGTCGTTTCGACAGGGGCTGCACTGAAAACGCCGGGTGCAAATCTGTCTGTCTCTCACGCACAGCAGTTCTGCCTCGATTACCGCGAGGTCTTTGGCCCAGACTCCTGAAAGGGCAAGTCCTCTTTGCTCTGGCCCCGCACACCCGCGTGGTCTGAGTGACCAAGAGGGCGGCACAGCCTTGTGCGTGCCGCCCTTGCTTGGCACAGTTGCGTCTATGCAGACCGACTTTGTGATCAAGACCCACGGCCAAGGCCTTTATGAAATCACCGAAGACATCGCGCGCTGGGTTCACACGCAAGGTGGCGACGGCCTTTTGACCTTGCTCATCCAACACACGTCAGCCTCCCTGCTGATCCAGGAAAACGCGGATCCAAGCGTTCAAAGCGATTTGCGCGCATGGCTTTCCAAACTCGTGCCACCTTTGACGCATCCGGATATGCAATACCTGCGCCACCGTGCCGAAGGGCCGGATGACATGCCTGCGCATATCAAAGCCTCTCTGTTACCCGTTTCTCTGCAAATCCCCGTGACCGATGGGCGGCTCCGGCTTGGCACCTGGCAAGGCATCTACGTCTTCGAACATCGCGATCATCCGCACACACGGCGCATTGTTGCCCATCTTCAGCACGCCTAGGTGAGACTAAACTTGGGGTTTGCAACTTCCCCCTACCCAAAACCTGCCCGTACCCCTATAATCCTTGATCAAAAGGGGACCACCTCCACTACAGGCAGAAAAAGGGGCAAAGAATGCGCTGTCCATTTTGTGGCAACATCGACACCCAAGTCAAAGACAGCCGTCCGGCAGAAGATCACGTCTCCATCCGCCGGCGCAGGTTCTGCCCGGCATGTGGTGGGCGTTTCACCACGTATGAGCGGGTGCAGCTGCGCGATCTGGTCGTGGTCAAAACCAATGGCAAACGCGAAGACTTTGACCGCGACAAGCTTGAACGGTCGATCCGCATCTCCATGCAGAAACGCCCGATTGAGCCGGAGCGTATCGATCAGATGATTTCGGGCATTGTCCGGCGGCTTGAATCGATGGGCGAAACGGATATTCAGTCCAAGACGATCGGCGAAATCGTCATGGAATCTTTGGCCCGGATCGACACCGTTGCTTATGTGCGGTTTGCGAGCGTCTACAAGAATTTCCAGGCGGCAGACGACTTTGACAAATTTGTCAGCGAGCTGCGCCCTCAAGTCCAACCTGACGAGTGACCGAGGATCAGCTCAATCGGTTCATGGCGATGGCATTGTCTCTGGGGCGCCGGGGGCAAGGCAACACATGGCCGAACCCTGCTGTCGGCTGTGTGATTGTCAAAGCCGGTCGCGTCGTTGGGCGTGGCTGGACGCAGCCGGGCGGCAGGCCGCATGCCGAGGTGATGGCGCTGCGCCAGGCGGGTGATGCGGCCATCGGAGCTGATGTCTTTGTGACGTTGGAGCCGTGCGCGCATCACGGCAAAACCCCGCCGTGCTGTGATGCGCTCATTGAGGCGCGCGTGGGGCGGGTGCACATCGCCACGACAGACCCGGACCCTCGCACAGCAGGGCAGGGGATCGCCCGCCTCAAGGATGCAAGCGTCGAAGTGGTTTTGGGCCGCATGGAGGCCGAGGCCGACGCGGATAACGCCGGATTTTTCAATCGCATCGTTGAAGGGCGCCCACTGGTCACGCTCAAGCTGGCCTCCAGCTTTGATGGCCGGATCGCCACCGGTACGGGCGAAAGCCAGTGGATCACCGGGCCCACCGCGCGCCGCGCCGTTCATGCGATGCGGATGCGCCACGACGCTGTGATGGTTGGCGGTGGGACGGCACGGGTGGACGATCCATCGCTCACGGTGCGCGATCTGGGCGCGGTGCAACAACCGACCCGCGTGGTGATCTCGCGCCGTCTCGACCTGCCTTTAATGGGCGCACTCGCTCGCACAGCGCAAGAGATCCCAGTGCTGCTGTGCCACGGCAGTGACGCGGACAAAACGCTCAAGCAAACCTGGTCGGATTTGGGGGCAACCCTGATCGAATGCAAAGTCACCGGCAGCCAGTTGGATCCGCGTGATATCCTGACCCAGCTTGGCACGCACGGTCTGACCCGCGTTTTTTGTGAAGGCGGCAGCACGCTCGCGGCGTCATTGATCGAAGCGCAATTGGTGGACCACCTCGTTGGCTTTACCGCCGGGGTGACCATCGGAGCCGAAGGCTTGCCAAATATCGGTGCCTTGGGGATTGGCAAACTGCGCGAAGCCGCCCGGTTTGAACTGCGCGATGTGCGCCAGGTCGGTGGTGATGTTTTGCATCACTGGGTCGCGAGAGGCAGCTAAAGAAGAAGTCCAGCACTTTGTAAAACCACGCCGGTCTGTGCGGTGTTGGGGGCACATAAGACCAGCGTGGCAGGCTGACATCGCTGCAAAGGGGCTTGCGCGTCAGCTTTGCTCAAACACAAAACGCAGGGTCACGGGGGCGGCGCGGGTGATCCCAGGCAGTTCGGCCAGCTCTTGCAATTTGCTGACACCCTCATCGATTTCCAGATCTTCGGTGGTCAGAAAGATCATGTCATTCGAGGTCACCAGAACGCTTTTTTCGCTGGTGCGCATGACGAAAACCTCAGTGTAAAACTCCGTTTCGACACCCAAAAGGCTAAGGACGGCTTCCACATCCATCACCTCAGACTGGCCTACTTCCATTGCCGAAAGCGCTTCCATATCCAGCTGCGCGGTGATCATCGCTTTGGGGGCGAATTTGAACACATGTTCCGCCATACGTTCGTTGCGGATGTCGATGTTGGTCTCGACAGAGGCCAGATCAATTTCGATCGCCGCGACACCATCGGCGTTCACCGATCCGCTCAACCCGTCAAAATTATGCACTTCGCCGATGATATTCTTTTTGATGGACCCAAATGCCAAACGCGACGCATCGGCGTTCAAAGTCCAATCTGCGGCGAGCAGTGGTGCGGCTGTCAGGCCCAAAATCAAAGCTGAGGTGCTCAGTAACGTTTTCATGATTGCCTCCCAATCTATTTCCGAACAAACGTGGTGACGTTATTGTCAAACCGTAAACACGTGGTGGCGGCGAATTATTCGATGGTGTCTTCAAATTCATTAGACGCGCTCGTGCGAGAGGCGTTGACCCAGAACCTCAAGGGGATCTGGCGCTTTGCTTTTTCGCTAAGCGGGAACCCGGAAACAGCCAATGATCTGGTTCAGGCGACGTGCGTGCGGGCGTTGGAACGCAGCCACCAAGTGACGTCAGATCATCGGCTTGATGCCTGGCTTATGACCATCTGCCGCTCTATTTGGCTCAATGACCTGCGCGCACAGCGCATTCGCCAGACCCAATCTTTGTCCCACGCGCCAGATGCCGCACTATTGGACCCGCGTGCAGATACGGAAACGAATTTTTTCGCATCTGAGGTGTTTACAAAGGTGATGCAGTTGCCCGAAGCGCAACGGGCGACGGTGATGTTGGTATTTGTGCAAGGCTATGCCTATCGCGAGGCGGCCGACATTCTGGATGTGCCGATCGGCACGGTGATGTCCAGATTGTCTGCGGCGCGCGGCAAGCTGAAACATTTGATGAACGACGCGAACACAGCGGCGGGAGAGTAAGGTGACACGTTATACAGACGAAGACTTGCTGACCTATCTGAACGGCGACTTTGACGAGGACGCCGCCCAATCGCTTGAGCAGGCTGTGGGCGAAGATCCAGAGCTGGAACAGCGCCTCATGGGGCTTGATCCGCTTGCCGCCATGGTGGGGCAGGCGTTCGAAAGTGTGCCGCGCGACGCTGACATCGCGGCGATTTCGATCCCTGCCGCCGAGCCGGTTGTTGCGCCTGCGCGCTTTGGTGGCTTGCGGCTCGTTGGCACGGTTGCGGCTATGTTGGTTGCCGGTGTCGTGGGGTATGTGATTTCACCGCCGGGCCCCACACCAGAGCCCGCACCCATCGGTTGGAAATTGCAGGCCGCGCTTTATCAGGCGCTCTATGTCCCAGAAACGGTTGCGGCCATTCCCGCAGACAGCGCTGCCGTCTCGGCGCAACTTGCCTCTGCCGAAGCCGCTTTGAACCGCGCGTTGCCGCAGGACTCCTTGTCAGACCTGCCTGATCTTGAGTTGAAGCGGGCGCAAATTCTTGCGTTCAAAGGCAAGCCCTTGATCCAGCTGGCTTATGCCAAATCTGACGGTACGCCATTTGCCTTGTGCATTTTCCTGCGTGGTGAGGGGAAGCCGGATGGACCAGTCAACAGCGAGGTCTTGGCGGGGCTGTCGACGGCAAGTTGGTCGCAAGGGGAATTTGGCTACATGCTGATCGGCGGGCAAGACGATGCCTTTGTCACCGATGTCGCGGGCCTGCTGGTGGAACAGCTCTAACGCTTTAGCGCCAAAGATGTGCCTGGCTGGCAAACACGCCCTGTAGCTTTGACAAAATCCTGTTCCCGGCGCCGGGCCGGGCGACGGCGCCTGTTGCCAATCGGTCTACCACAACCTCAACGGGGCAGGGGGCACCTGTCACCGGATCCAGATAGCGGGGATAGTCGATCAACGTGGCATGAACCAAACCGGCAAGCGAGATATCCTCGCGCCGTCTGGGCGGTACATCGCCGCGATCTTCGGTCAGTCCCCAACCGGCATAAAACGGGGCGCCCAGCGTGACCACATGCACCCCCCGCAACAGCGCTTCAAACCCGGTGAGCGATGTCATGGTCCACACCTCATCTACCGCGCTCAGCAGTGGCGCAATGTCGGTGTTTTCCAAAACCAGATCGGCGGCACTGGTGTCTTCGACCGTGCCGATGCGCAATCCCGCCTCCACGTCTGGATGTGGCTTGTATAGGATCACGTCATCGGGGCGCGCGGCGCGTGCTGCGGCCAACAGACCGGCATTGGTGGTGACGTCACTCGTGCCCAGCCGGATCGATGCGTCATCTTCCACTTGACCCACGACCAATACCTTCCGCCCTTCTGGAAGCGTGGGCGCCGCGCCGCCCACGTTGTATTTGGACAGCGCCATGCACACGAAGCGTTTGACCAATGCCTCAGCCCGCCGTCTTTCATCTTGGCGCAAGGTAGCCCGTTTGCGGATCAAAGTCTCAAGCCGCGAGGCTTGAGTTGGGTCATAGTAAATCCCAAGATCATCCACCACGAGCGACATTGGCGGCACCAATTCAGCGCCAAGACCTTTTGAACGTAGAAACCCGTCCTCAACGCGGCACACGCCGGGCATGGTCACATCTGCAGTGCTGGCCCAGACCATATGCCGGCGCTGCGGTTGGTCTGGTTTTGGGGGCGCGTCAAACTTCATCGGCTGATGCCGCCCGAAAAACCGCTGCATATGCTGGCGCTTCCACATGCGGATACCGGCGGCAGACCATCCGTGATGATCTTCCCGCCAGGCCCGCGTCTCGGCGGCCAGCGCCTGCATTGCGCCGCTGAGATCTGTCAGGGCATCGCGATAGGGGTCATACCACGCCGGATACAGCATCATAGCACCCGCAAATAGCTGTGCCCGGGTGAGCTTGCGCTGGCGAAGATCGATGGGAAAGGCATCCTGTGTCAGACCCCAGCCCGCGTAAAACGGCTGCCCGAACAGATGGGGTTTATGGCCTGCAAGGATCGCTTCGAACCCAAATTGCGAGCTGACGCAATACACCGCAATCGCACCTTCCAACAGGGCATAGGGGCTGACCGGATCGCTGAAAAACGCGACGTTGCCACCGATGTCTGCGTCGGTGAAATGCCCAGGGCGGTGCCCGCCTTGGGTTTCTGGGTGGGTCTTGATCAGGATGCGCGCGTTCGGATGGTCTTCCCGCGCGACAAAGAGCATTTCGAGAAACCGGTTCCGATCCGCGCCGCTGGCGGTGACGGAGGCATCGCCCTTTGTTTGATCGACAACCAGCACGTAACCGGGCTCTGGCGCAGGGGCGAGCGGATCAAATGCGGTGTATTTGGTCAGATGCTCCGCTTGCAGGGCGGCGATCGCGTCCCGCGCGGCGCTAAGGATCGCGGCGTCATCCAAAGGGTCGGTTGCCAGTAGTTTTTCCAAATCGGAAGGCTGGCTTGGGTCAAAATGAACGCCGGATGTGTCGATCAAAAGCCCAAGCGGCGGCGCGCTTTCTACGCGACCCGGAAACAACGACCGCAAAAACGCGTCTTCGACACGCACAATGGGTGTATTTTTTAGTGCGGCAACGGCTTCGCCCCGATGTGCGGTGGGCGATTGCCCCCATACGCCGATATGATCGCCGTCTTGCACGCGGCCAAATCCGGTTTGCCAGCCGCGCAGCGCAAGAATGCGCCGCACGCGCGGTTGCGTTAAAAAACCACCGTTAAAAATGCGCAACCGCCGAACCGGTTCGGGGTCCGACGGATCACGCCATGTCTCTGACATCGCAGATCAGTTGCCAGTGACGCTTGCCAGCGAGTTAACCGAACCAGCCGCGCCCGTAAGTGAGCTGATGATCTTGGTGAATTGCGTATAAGGCGCTTCTGTCACATAGATCGTATCGCCGTCGCGGATCACAAAATCTCGCGCCAGGAACAGCCCGTTGGGTTGCGTCAGGTCCAGCACGTAAATCAAACGCTGTGGGCCCACCAAATCGCTGCGGCCCAGAACCGAGTTCGACACAACGTCAGACTCGTTGCGCAAGACAAAGACACCAGTTGGGTCGGCTGCGTTGGCCTGAAGCCCGCCCACTTGCGCAATCGCTTCGAGGGCCGAAAGGTTTTGGGTTTCAAATGGCACCCGCGTTTGCGCCGTGGCACCAAGCGTGGTGAAGAACCGTTCGTTGCCTTCGATCAGGATCTTGTCGCCTGGGCGCAACGGAATATCGAGCGATGGATTTTCAAACAGATCTTCATACCAGATCGTGCCGGTCATGTGCCCGCGTACAACGGTGATCCGGGCGATCTCTTGGTTGACTGTCGCGCCACCCGATTGGGCGATCATGGCCGCCAATGTGCGTGTCGGGCGTTCAATCGGATAAATCCCGGCGCCTGCGGCCTCGCCTGCGATGGTGACGGTTGCGCCATCGCCCGCTTCGCGGACCACTTCAACTTGTGGGTCGGGCGTCTGGTCTTGCAGACGCTCAGTGATGATGCGGCGAATGGCTTCGGTTGTGTTTCCGGCGGCTTTGATGCGCCCGGCGTAGGGTACAAAGATAAAGCCTGTGCCGTCGACCACGATCTGTGCCAGTTCTGTCTGCGTCGCACCCTCAACCGCCAAAAGACCGTCTTCGACGTTTTCCCAAACCCGCAAAGACAGCGTGTCACCGTTTTGAATGATGTCCGACGGCAGAATGCCCGCGTTCTTGAATGCGTCCGAAAAGCCCAGTGCCGGTGTCACGGCTGTGGCACGTGTCACGCGGTCGTTCACAGACACGATAAAGGAATCGCCCTGTTTCTGCACGGACCCGGAATAGATCTGCCGCTTGGTCGGCCCGGCCTGAGGAAGGATATTACACGACGCAAGCGCCGAAATTGCCACAACGGAAAGGGCGCGGCGCGCCCAGCGGTGTCCTGGATGTGTCACTGCGTGGTCTCCTCGACCTGAAATCTGCCTCTGATCCGCGGTTTTTTGTGCGGTTATCATGTTCAATTTACAGCGCTTTGGCGAAAAAATCCAGACTAGGGGTAGTGGGTGGTCAAGTCACTATACGCAACTGTTGCCTCGGCGCCGCTGTGCCCGAGGCGAATGTGTCGTACGGATCTTCAGGTGACAGCATCATATCAACCACCTGCCGCAAGAGCTGTCTGCGGCCCCGTGCGGAATAGAACCCACCGGGCACCTGACTGGTCTCCAAAAGATAGCGGCGATAGTCTTTGTAGGCGCGGTTGTCAGGCCGCGTTGCCGCCTGAAAGAATTCGGCCAACGGCTGGTCTGAAATGAACTCAGGTTTTTCAAACACCGCCTTGCCGTATGTCTTCAAAGGGATGCCGCGCCACAACACCTGCTGTGCTGCGGTGGAATTTACCGTGACCGCCGTGCGCGTGTCATTCAACAGCCGGGCCAACTTGCCGCCGCGCACGAAATGCACGCGCCCTTGCAGCCCGTGGGTGCGCGCCAACGCGCGAATGGCGCGGCGGATGGGTGCGCGCCCGTCTTCCAAGGGATGGGCCTTGAACACGAGGTGATGGTGCTTGGGCGCGCCTTCGGTAAAGCCTTTGATCACAACCTCCAGAAAGTCGGTCATTTTGCTGAAAGGTGAATGGCATTGAAACGCGCTGTCATGTTCCAGTTGCAACAGCGCAAGATGGTAGGGAAAGCCACCATAACGAATGCGCATTGTGGCCTGCATCCGGTCCAACGCGTGCAAAGGCCCCAGCAAAAGCCGCACAAGATAGAGCTGGAATTCCTTGGACACCGGCAGATCCCGATGCGCTTTAAAGTTTCGATAGCGGCGGTTCCAGAACATCACGAACCAATGATAAAGCGCGCCATAAAAGACGTGGGCGCGCATATCGCCCCAGTATCCGGGCGGCAAAGGCGCATCGAGATCAGATTGCGCCAACGCGTCCTGCATTTCAGGGATGGTCATATCCATCAGGCGGGAATTGCCGTTGGTACCGCCCCGTTCATACGTCACCCAATAGGGGCGCATGTAGCCTTCTTCGAACACATGCACCTCGATGCCGCGCGCCTTGGCGATGGCAACCGCCTCTGCGTGCACTGGCCGCGTGTCTCCGTAAAGCACGATGTCGGTTACACCCCGGTCTGTGCAGAGCTTTGCAAAGTATGCGGGCCATGCCTCCGCCTGATCGCGGTAAGGAATGTAAGAGGCCTTGTGGAACCAGAACGCTCGGTCGCCCGCATTGAACCCCACACGCCACACCGTGCTGCCCGCTTTGCGCAACATTGCGCCAAGACGATGAAAGAAAGGCCCATGTGGACCTTGCAGAAAAAGAAAAACCCGTTCGTCAGAAGACAGACCTGACATGCGAAACCTGCTCACTCGTATTATGTTATTTGCACGTATAGAGTGCAAATTTGGTGATTATATGGCGAAATTTACCTCATCACTCAAGCTGTGCCTTGTTGAGCTACCTTAGGGCCGCTACCTCGTTCTGGAAACCAAAAGAAGTTTGAGGGCCGTATGTTTACCGGAATTATCACTGATGTTGGCACCATCCAGTCGCTTGAACAGCAAGGCGATCTGCGCGCGCGCATCACCACGGGCTATGACACTAGCGGCATTGATATGGGGGCGTCCATTGCCTCTGATGGGGTTTGCCTGACCGTGATTGATCTGGGGCCGGATTGGTACGACGTACAGATCAGCGCGGAAACCGTCTCCAAAACCAACATCGCCGCTTGGGTCGATGGCAAGCGCGTCAATCTGGAGCGTGCGCTCAAGGTGGGCGATGAGCTGGGCGGTCATATCGTGTCAGGCCATGTGGATGGCGTGGCCGAAGTGGTGGCCGTGACCGACGAAGGCGACAGCACGCGCGTACAGCTGCGCGCGCCATCCGAGTTGTCGCGTTTTATTGCGCCCAAAGGATCGGTTGCCCTCAACGGGACGTCGCTCACGGTGAATGAGGTGGAGGGAGATGTCTTTGGCATCAACTTTATCCCGCACACCAAAGAGGTGACAACCTGGGGCGATGTTGCCGTAGGCGATCACGTAAACCTCGAAATTGACACGCTGGCGCGCTATGTCGCGCGGCTGGCTGAGGCGCAGGGGTGAGCGGCATCGGTCATAACGGAGGCCCCACCATCGAGAGGGGCCAACGTTGGCTGGCGTATCAGTGGCGCCAGGCGCAAAAGGCGTTGATGCCAAAAACAATCCCTCTGGCCATCGTCAAAATGCGGCTTCGGCGGGCGACCGAGCTGGGGATGGATTACAAGACCTATGCCGCCATTCGGCAGGCGACGGGCCGTGATATCTGTGCTTTTCTCTTTTCATCCAACGCCTTGGGGATCATCGGGCCGGGGCAACCGCGCATCCCGGAACCCCGCGCTGATAAGCTAGCGGGCCTGAAAGGGGCAGGGCGATTGGCGCTGGTCTATCTGCCCCATGACCCTACGGCGGTCGCGGCAGCAGAGGAGGTGATCGACGCAGCGACCCGTGCCCCCGACCTGCGTATGCCGTGGTCTGGCGTGCGGGCGCATCTTGGCGCCTTTGTGCGGGATCGGCATCTTGTCGGTGATCAGGTGGTGATCGTGGGCGATACGGCTCTTGAGGCGGAATGGACCACCGCCGCTCGCGCCGCAGGCTACGTTTCGGCAGAGCGCTATTTCGGCACTTAGGCCACGTCTTTTGACAGGCCGGGCCTCGGGCTTACCTTTCGCACATGTCCGCCGCTGATCTTCCCCGCCTTGCACTTTCGGTGCGCCAGCCTTCGGCTTGGGCGATCATTCATGGCGGAAAAGACATCGAAAACCGCAGCGAAGGTTCCGTGCGCGCGGGCCGCATGACCACAGGCCGGATTTGTATCCACGCGGCCATTGGCTTGAAGGCCGCTGAATACGATTATCTGGTCTACCGCATGGCGCAGAATGGCGTGACCACTCCACCGCCAGACCAACTGGTGCGCCGCGCCATCATCGGCACGGTTGAGGTGGTTGATTTCGTGACGCGATCTGACAGCCCTTGGTATGGCGGCAAGGTGGGGCTTTTGTTGCAAAATCCGGTTCCGGTCGCGCCGATCCCCTGTGCAGGGGAGTTGGGGTATTTCGAATGGGAACAGGAAGGCGAGATTGCCACGCCTCTGCCGTGGATGACGCGATGGGGCCGGGCCGATGATGACGGCCGCACCGGCGATCTCTTTGACGACCTGCCGCTCGGTTTCAAATCCCCGCCAAAACGCCCATTCTGACCGTAGGGCGGGGGTCACCCCGCCACGCGTCACGGCCCTTACCACCGATCGAGTGCCGCTTCGTCTTCGTCTTTGGCGTCGACCCACGCAGCTCCATCCGCCGTGATCTCGCGCTTCCAGAACGGCGCACGAGACTTGAGGTAGTCCATCAGATACTCAGCCGCGGCAAAGGCATCTGCACGATGCGGCGCGGCTGTGGCGACCATCATGATCATCTCGCCGGGGGTCAGGTGCCCGTGGCGGTGAATGACCAATACATCGCTCAGGCTCCACCGGGTTTGCGCACGCTCTGCAATCTCGGTCAGCGCCGCCTCGGTCATGCCTGGATAATGCTCAATCTCCATGGCTTTCAGATCACCTGCCGCCGTGTTGCGCACGATGCCCGTAAAGGTCACAACCGCGCCCACACCTGCGTCTGCTTGCGCAAAGCGCCCGGCCTCTTCGCCCAGATCAAAGGGCGCGTCTTGCACGACGATCCGCATGGGTTAGCCGCCTGTCATGGGCGGGAAAAACGCCACTTCGCGCGCGCCGTCCAAAGAGGCATCAAAATCGGTCAACGTCTGATCCACCGCCACGCGCAATGCGGCCCGGTCGGCAAAAGCCACGGCATAGCGCTCTTCGCGCGCGCTGAGTTCTTCGACCAAATCGGCAACCGTGGCTGCGCTGGTTTCAACTTCTTCGCGCGGCACGCCAATCCGTTCCCGGACCCAGGCAAAATAGAGCACCTGCATCACGTATCCTCTCTTAGGTGGGGCATGGCTTTCCGGAAATAGTCAACGCCCGAAATGAATGTCAAAAGGGCTGCCACCCACAACAGAACCAGCCCCGCCGTGCCTGTAAACTCTGCCCCCGCCAATTTCCAGCCAAGGCCCAACACATCTTCTTCCGTACCGTTCAGGATGGCCTGCACCATCGCCTGATCCATGCCCCAGATGGACATGCCAAAGTAGTGTTCAAAGACGCCTTGCGCAAAAAGCGTGGCAATGGCGATCATTTGCACCGTGGTTTTCCACTTGGCCAGTTGCGTTACCTTCAACGTGCCCGACACATCCCCCAGATATTCCCGCAAGCCAGACACAAACACCTCGCGGAACACGATCAATGTGGCGGGTAACACCAACCAGGGCGACCAACTGGAAAAGCCCACGATAACCATCAGTGCGATCAACACCATCGCCTTGTCGGCAATCGGATCGAGCATCGTGCCGAGCTTGGATTGTTGTCCCCAGGCGCGGGCGAGATAGCCATCAAAATAATCCGTGATCGCTGCCGCCACGAACAGGAAAAGCGCGATCCAGTCGGCGTAAGGCCTTGTGAAGTATAGAAACATCACCGCAACAAGGGGTGCCGCCAAGAGCCGCAGAAACGTTAGGATATTGGGAATAGTCCAGGTCATTCAGCCTGCCGCCTCCGCCGCCTGCCGTACGCGTTCGAGAACACCCATCACCCGACGTGGGGCCTCTTCGTTGATCGGGTCATGCTCCGATGACATCCACGCAATCGCCAACTGCCGCGCGGGATCAGCAAAGAAGTACTGTCCGTGAATACCCAGACCGTGCATCAGCTTGGTGGCCTCGTGGCGCACGTAACACTTGGAACGATAGTGCATTGTTATGCCCGGAAATTTGTCGGCAAAATCACCCTGGTCCCAAGCCTCCGTATCGCCGCCGTTCCAGATGTCATCAAGCCACGCGGCGGGCAAAACTTGTGCCCCATCCCGCGCACCGTTTTGTACGATCAACTGCGCGACCCGCGCCAGATCCCGCGCGGTCACACACATGCCCCCCGCCGTGCGTGCGCCTCCGATCCGGTCGACAGTGATGTACCCGGCGGTTTCCGCGCCCAGCGGTTGCCACAGATGCTGGGCCATCACATCCGCATAGCGTTTGCCTGTGGCCCGCTCGATCACCCAACCCAAGAGATCCGTGACAGGAGAGGCATAGTGAAACCGCCCGCCATGTGGGCCATCCGGCTCGGTCAACAGCGATTGGAATGACCGCAAATCCATAGCGTCTTCACCCGCCCCAAGCGGGTTCCAATTTGCGGCTTTACGATATTCGATGATCGGCCCGGAGGTGACAAAGTAATCTTCGACAAAATCCACACCCACGCGCATATCAAGCGCTTGCCGCACCGTGGCCCCGGCATAAGCCGTACCAGCCAACTCGGGGACATAATGGGTCAGCAGCGCATCAACATCCAAAAGACCTTTGTCGGCCAAAATACCCGACAACAGCCCCAGCATGGATTTCGACACAGACATCAAGATATGCGGATCCTGCGCCGTCATCCCGTGGCGATAGCTTTCATGCACGATCTTGCCTTTGTGCAGGATCACAAGCGCATCGTTTTTCGTGTCCGCCAACAGCGCATTGATCTCTTCGTCCGGCAGGATCGGCGCACCCTGTTCCAAGGCCCAGATTGCAGAAGGATCATGTGGGATCGGGGCCGTGGGAATAACCTCGCGCACGTGATGAAAGGCCCAGGCGGAATAAGGGCGCGTGCGCCAATTGGCGAGCGTTGCGCGATCTGTTTCGGCTGGGGGGAACCCTTGCATCACTGCCATGTGTCTGATCCTGTCCGCGTGGCGTTGATGGGCAAGCTACTGCACGCTGGGGAAAAATGTAAATCAAGTAACGCGGGTTTGGCGCGTGAAGGTGAACCGGACTGTCACCCGCGTTCATGAAAAAAGTCGTACACCTTCTGCGCCAGGCTCTCTGACACCCCGTCAACAGCCTTCAAATCCGCCAAATTGGCCCGCGACACCGCCTTGGCCGATCCGAAATGCGCCAACAGCGCGCGTTTGCGCGCAGCACCTACGCCGGGCACATCATCCAACGGATTGGCGCTCATCGCCTTTGCGCGCTTGGCGCGGTGCGTGCCGTTGGCAAACCGGTGTGCTTCATCGCGCATCCGCTGCACGAAATACAAAACCGGGTCGTTGTGGCGCAAAGCGAAGGGGCGTTTGCCCGTGCGGTGAAACTCTTCCTTGCCCGCGTCGCGATCCACGCCCTTGGCGACGCCAATCATTGGAATGTCTTCGACCCCGTGTTCGCGCATGATCTCGTCCACCGCACTCACCTGTCCGGCGCCACCATCGATCAGCAACAGATCAGGCCAATGCCCAAGGCTGCGGTCTGGGTCGTCCTTTTTCAGCCGTTTGAAACGTCGGGTCAGCACTTCTTTCATCATGCCAAAGTCATCACCCGGCGTCAGATCATCACCTTTGATGTTGAACTTGCGATAGCTGTTTTTGGCGAACCCTTCTGGGCCGACAACAATCATGGCGCCAACCGCATTTGTGCCTTGAATGTGCGAGTTGTCATACACCTCGACCCGCGCAGGCGCGTCAGGCAACTCGAATGCCTCTGCCAAACCTTTGAGCAACTTGGCCTGTGTGGCACTTTCGGCCATCTTACGCGCCAGGCTTTCACGGGCGTTGCGCATCGCGCCGTCAATCAGCTCGGCTTTCTCGCCCCGCTGCGGGACCAATAGCTCAACCTTGCGGCCCAGCTTTTGGGTAAGCGCATCGGCCATCAGCGGCATGTTGTCGATCGCATTGGACAGGATCACCTGACGCGGTGGTTCCTTGGTGTCATAGAACTGGCCCAGAAAGGCCTCCAGCACTTCGGCGGCGTCAATATCGGCTCCAACGCGCGGATAGTAATCCTTGTTGCCCCAGTTTTGGCCGGCGCGGATGAAAAACACCTGAACACAGGCCTGCCCACGATCCAGGTACAGCGCGATAATATCCGCCTCAGTCACGGTTTGTGGGTTGATACCCTGGGCTGTCTGCACCGATGTCATCGCGCGGATACGGTCGCGCAGGGCCGCCGCCCGTTCAAACTCCATCGCCTCTGAGGCGGCTTGCATATCTTCAGCCAGCTTTGCCTGAACGTCGGTGGACTTACCGCTCAAAAACGCTTCTGCATCCCGCACGGAGGCCGCATAATCCTGTTTTGAGATCAGACCCACGCAAGGCCCCGAGCAGCGCTTGATCTGGTATTGCAGGCAGGGGCGCGTGCGGCTCTCAAACTGGCTGTCTGTGCAATTGCGCAGCAAGAACACCTTTTGCAGCTGGTTTAGGCTGCGATTGACCGCACCGGCACTCGCAAAGGGGCCATAATACGCGCCTTTCTGCGTTTTCGCCCCGCGATGTTTCTTGATCATCGGGAAATCATGATCCCGTGTCACCAGCACATTGGGAAAGGATTTATCGTCTCTCAGCAGAACGTTGAACTTGGGTTTCAGCTGCTTGATCAGGTTCTGTTCCAGCAACAAGGCCTCTGTTTCGGTCCGCGTGGTCAGAAACATCATCGAAGCCGTGAGCGAAATCATCTTGGCGATCCGGCCACTATGCCCGGTGGGGCGCGTGTAGTTTGATACCCGTGCTTTGAGGTTGCGGGCCTTGCCGACGTAAAGCACGCGGCTTTCGTGATCGAGCATGCGGTACACCCCCGGCGAATTGTCGAGGGTCTTCACATAATCGGCGATCACTTTGTGACCGGGGCGGGTATCTGGAGCTGAGTCGGGCGTCGTCATCACGTTAAGAGGATATTATTGATTCGGTGCTCAAGCCACACGCGGCTGCACCGAGATGCTTGAGATATCAAGCAAAGAGGCATCCACGAAACCTGTGGGTAAGTCTGAGAGTAACTTCTTGAGACGTGGGATTTTTCCTTGTTTTATTGGGGCTTCATCAATGTGCCTAAAAATTAGGCACAATTTTAACGCATTGAATCTAAAAGATAATAATTTGATGCCCTGGCAAAACACTGAAAACAAAGACAATTTTATGACATTTGTGTGAAGCGGACGTGAACGGTGCACAACTAAGTATGGGCGTTATTCCACACCCAACACGTCTGGCGTTTCCCAGGCCAAATGCTGCCCCCCGTCGACACATAGCAATTGCCCGGTGATTCCCGGCGAATCGAGGAAATACCCAAGCGCGCCGGTCATGTCGCTGAGGTTGGCACCACGGCCCAGCACAGTCGCGGCACGCTGGCTGGCAAAATGTTCCTCTGATTGGCGCAAGCCTTGCAGCGTGGGACCGGGGCCAATGGCATTGACCCGAATGGCTGGTGCCAAGGCCTGCGCAGTGGTCTGTGTCATTGCCCAAAGACCCATCTTGGCAATCGTATAGGTCATGAATTCAGGCGTCAGCTTGCGCACCCGTTGGTCGACCATGTTGATGACCAGACCGGTGGCAATGGGTTCCCCCTGAGCATCCGTCTCTGCGGCCAGATTTTGATGCGCCATCGCCTGCGTCAGCAAAAAAGGCGCACGCAGGTTGCTGCCAATGTGGCGGTCCCAGCTTGCGTCGGTCGCGGTGTGAATAGTGTCATATTCAAAGATGGAGGCGTTGTTGATCAAACAGGTGATTGGGCCGCCCAACGCGTCAACGCTGTCGGAAAACAACGCTTTGGTTGCGGTGTCATCCAGCAGATCTGCTTTCAGACACACGGCCTTTTGCCCGTGGGATTCGATGGCTTTTGCTGTGGCATCTGCGCCATCACGAGATGAGGCGTAATGCACGGCCACGTCATAGCCCCGGCTCGCCAGATAGATTGCCATACCTTGCCCGATGCGCCCGCCCGCGCCGGTCACCAATGCTCGCGCCATGTGTTTCGCCTTTTTGGTCAGTGCAGTACCACGGCAACATAAGTCACGTAGAGCAAGGTCAAGGCAATGCCCCACGGTCTTGTGATGTTCCACCCACTGTAAACAAATGGCAGGATCAGCACCGAAGCGCCCAGCATCACCCAAAGATCAAAGGTCAGGAATTTGTCTTCGACAGGAATGGGGCCAACCAAGGTGGCCACGCCGATGATGGCAAGCAGGTTGAACATGTTCGACCCGATCACATTGCCCAGCGCCACATCCGCCTGCCGCCGCAACGCCGCCATGACGGTGGTTGCCAACTCGGGCAGAGAGGTGCCCAGCGCCACCAGGGTCAGGCCGATCACCGTTTCGGTCACGCCATATTGGCGCGCGATGATTGTTGCGTTGTCAACAAGCAGATCGGCCCCCAAGGGCAAGCCAATCAGGCCCAGAACCATGAAGAGCGCAATGCGCCAGCCAGGCAGGTCTGGGTCCGCACCTTCCACCTCTTCTTCTTCAGTGGCCTCTTTTCCCGCCTTATGATGCGCGCGTGCTTCCATAAAAGCGCTGCCCAGCACACCAGCAAGCACCGCCAAGAGGACAATGCCCGCAATCCAATCAAACACACCACGGAACGCCAACGCGATGAACAACACTGTCGACGCAATCATGATGTTATAGGTTTTGCGGCTATCGCATTCCGAGGTGAACATCGTCGCCATAATGGCCGGAATGCCCAGCACCAACAGAATATTAGCTGTGTTCGAGCCGACCACATTGCCCAGGGCAAGCCCCGGTGCGTCATCCAGAATGGCCGAAACAGAGATCAGCAATTCCGGCGCCGACGTGCCAAAGGCCACGATCGTCAGACTGACGATCAACGCAGGCACGCCCAGCCTCAGCGACAGGTTGACCGCCCCCTTCACCAGCGCGTCACCGGCAAGCAAAAGAATGATCAATCCCAACCCGGAAAGCGCCCAAGGCATCACGTCATGCATCACCGGCTCCTATGCCCACAGCCACAGGGCCCACGCCCGATACGATAGCGCCCACATTTGGGGCATTTGGCCGAAGCCAGTCTTTTTCCACCAATCCAGTGCAACTTACCAAAGATGGCGAGCACAGCGATAAACGCCAAGAACAGGAGGACAATCTTGCTTAGCACGCCGTCACAACCCGTATTGCGCAAATGCCGCGCGTTCTTCGATCTGGGCGACGGCGTCTCCCATCAACTGACCACCGATGCGTGACAGCAGGGGGCGGCGCATACCGTATCTGCGGAACTTAACCTTTTTGCCGAAACGCTGTTGCATGAACGGTTTCACATGGTCGATCCCGTCGATCAGGCCGAGCGCCTTAGCTTTTTCGCCCAACCAAACTTCGCCATTAAAGAGATCAGCCTCGGTTGACAGCTTGCTGCCCCGGCGCGCCTTCACGTGGTCGATGAAATTCCCATGAATGTCGTTCAACAGGCTTTTCAGCCGCGCAACATCCTCTTCGTTTTCGGGGCGGAACGGATCCAACTGGCTTTTCGACGTGCCCGCCGTATAGACCCGCCGTTCAACCCCATAGCGCGCAATCAGATCATGGGCGCCAAAGCTGGCCGAAATCACGCCGATGGAGCCGACAACCGAACTGGGATCTGCATAAATCTCATCCGCGCTCGCAGCCAGCCAATACCCGCCCGAGGCGGCCACATCTTCGACGAATGCGAAAACCGGGATGCCTTTGTCTTCGGCCAGCCGGCGAATGCGTGCGCCGATCAAAGAAGATTGCACCGGGCTACCACCGGGCGAGTTGATTTCCAAAGCGACGGCAGCAGGTTTTCCCTTGGAAAACGCCCGCTCCAACGTCGCGGCCAAACCACGATCAGACAGCCCCCCGCGACCACCGCTCGTGATCACGCCTTGAAGGCGCACCACCGAAATTAGTGGCGCGGAGTTAAAAAATGGGAACCAGCGTCTCATAAATTGGCATGTAGAGACGTCAGAGGGGTCAAACAAGGCCCAGCGCCAAAGGAAAACGACCTTTGGCGCTGATGACACGCATTATTGTCTGATGCGCCAGCCAGTGCGGAAAATCCAACCCACAAATCCAAGGCAAATCGCAAAGAACACCGCAATTGCGAACAGGGATGTCACAACCGGCACGTCAGACATTCCAAAGAACGCCCAGCGGAACCCGGAAATCAGGTACACAACGGGATTAAAGAGCGAGATGGTCTGCCACACGGGCGGCAACATGGTGATCGAATAGAACGACCCACCCAGAAAGATCAGCGGCGTGATTACCAAAAGCGGGATCAGCTGCAGCTGTTCGAAATTGTCGGCCCAGATACCAAGGATAAAGCCAAAAAGCGCAAAACTGAGACAAGTCAGCACCAAAAAGGCCAACATAGCCAGCGGATGGGCGATGGTGATGTCTACAAAGAGGAACGACGTGCCCAGGATAATCAGCCCGATCAAAAACGCTTTGGTTGCCGCCGCACCAGCATAGCCCATCACGATCTCGATGAAATTCACTGGCGCAGACAACAGTTCATAAAAGGTGCCGATGAATTTCGGGAAATAGATGCCAAACGAGGCGTTCGAGATGGATTGGGTCATGACCGTCAGCATGATCAGCCCCGGCACGATGAACGCGCCATAAGACACACCTTCGATCTCTTGCATCCGGCTGCCAATGGCCGCGCCGAACACCACAAAATACAGGGATGTTGAGACCACGGGTGAGATGAGGCTTTGCGCGATCGTTCTGAAAAACCGCGTCATCTCGTACACGTAGATGGATTTTACCGCGCTCCAGTTCATGCCGCGTCCTCCTTCAGGAGAGAAACAAAAATGTCCTCAAGGCTCGATTGCCGCGTCATCACATCGCGCAGTGACAGACCTTCTGCGGCGACATCGTTCAACAGCTTGGTGATGCCCGTGCGTTCGCGCGTGGTGTCGTAGGTATAGATCAGGCTATGCCCATCTTCCCCGACACGCAGAGCATGAGAGCGCAGGCTTTCAGGCACGTCGCTGATCGGGGCAGCCAATTGCACCTCAAGTTCCTTTTTGCCCATCTGCTCCATCAGCTTGGCTTTTTCCTGAACCAACAGGATTTCGCCCTTGCTGATCACGCCCACCCGGTCGGCGATGGCTTCGGCCTCTTCGATGTAGTGGGTGGTCAAAATGATCGTCACACCCTCTTTCTTCAGATCGGCAACAATATCCCACATGTCTTTGCGCAGCTCGACATCCACACCGGCGGTGGGCTCATCGAGAAACAAGACCCGCGGCTCATGCGCCAGCGCCTTTGCGATCAGCACGCGCCGCTTCATCCCGCCTGACAATTCGCGAATACGATTGTCGCGCTTGTCCCAAAGCGACAGCCGCCGCAGCAGGTTTTCAACGAAATCGTCCCGGCGTCCTTTGCCGAACAACCCGCGCGAAAACCGCACGGTGTTGATCACCTTTTCAAACGGCTCCAGCGCGATTTCCTGCGGCACGAGGCCAATGGCTTTTCTCGCGGCGCGGAAATCGGTCACGATGTCATGCCCGGCCACGGATATCGACCCCGCGCTTGGTGTCGTGATCCCACAGATCGCTGAGATCAAAGTCGTTTTCCCGGCGCCGTTGGGGCCAAGAAGGGCAAGAATTTCGCCCTCTTCGATCTGCAAATTGATGTTTTTGAGCGCTTCAAAGCCGCCCGCGTAGGTTTTGCGCAGGTTCTGCACATCCAAAATCGTCGTCACTGGCCCGGTTCCTTCTGATCCCATGCCGCGGTGTTTCAGGTGGGGGTTAGGCGCCGCCAGTCAACCGGCCCAGCCACCCTTTCTTTTCGCCACTGCTCTCTGCATCGCCATCGGCCTCTTTGGGGCCTTCCAGCGTTTCTTGCAGGTTGGTGAAAAACTGATCTGCCATCTTCTTGGCAAACCCGTCGATGATGCGGCTGCCCAATTGCGCCAGCTTGCCGCCGACCTTGGCTTCCACATCATAGCTCAATTCGGTGCCGCCCTCGACCGCAGCCAACCGCACGTCAGCGCCGCCTTTGGCAAAGCCTGCCGCGCCGCCTTTACCTTCGCCGCTAATCTTCAGGCTTTGGTTCTCGACCATCTCGGAAAGCACCACTGCCCCTTTGAACGTGGCTTTCACCGGTCCAACCTTTTGCATGACAGTGGCTTCAAAGCCGGCCTCAGGTGTTCCCGAAACCTCCTGGGCCCCCGGTACGCATTCTTTGAGCACCTCAGGGTTCAACAGGGCTGCGTAAACGTCCTCGGGGCTGGCTTCGATCCGTCGCGTATCTGACATTTGCATGGCGTTTCTCCCTGTCGTGTGGCCTAAAATTGCACGTCTTTGAATAGGTCATGAGCCATATCGCGGATCATGGGCGGGCACCAGTGGTGACAATCCGACGTCGATTGGTCGGTTATGCACCTAGACGCATGGCGCGAGTATGATAGGCAATGCGTATGACCACCACCCCCGAAAATCGCGCGGGCCTGGGCATTCTGTTTGTCGTGCTGGGCATGTTTTGCATTTCGCTCAACGACGTGATGATCAAAGAATTCTCGGGCGATTACCCTTTACACCAGATCGTATTTGCGCGCTCTGGCATTGGCATCATGTTCAGCCTGGTTCTGGTGCAGATGGAAGGCGGATGGGGCATTCTCAAAACCCGTCGGCCCGGTCTTCATATGCTGCGCGGTCTCCTGATTGTGATCGCCAACATGACCTTTTTTCTGGCGTTGGCCGTTTTGCCCCTGGCGGATGCCACCGCGCTTTTCTTTGCGGCACCGCTCTTTATCACCGTTCTGTCGATCCCGATATTGGGCGAAAAGGTCGGTCCGCTGCGCCTGAGCGCTGTTGCAATCGGCTTTGTGGGTGTGTTGATCATGCAGCGCCCTTGGGCCGGATCAGAGGAATTGACCGTCAACCGCCTGATCCTGCTCTTGCCGGTGCTCTCAGCGTTGACCTATGCGCTGAACCAATTGCTGACCCGCAAATTGGGCGTAGAAAGCAAGGCCAGCGCCCTCGCGGTCTATATCCAAGGCATGTTTGTTATCGTCTCGCTTGGGTTTTTCTTTGTGGCGGGGGATGGGCGCTTTGTGGATGCCAACAGCTCTGACTCGATGACCTTTTTGCTCCGCGCTTGGGTTTGGCCAGCGCCGCAGGATCAATGGGTGTTCTTTTTGCTGGGCGTGAATTCGGCCGCCATTGGCTACTGCCTCAGCCAAGCCTACCGCGTCGCGGATGCCGCGACGATTGCGCCTTTCGAATATGTCGGCCTGCCGCTTTCAGTGTTTTGGGGATTCATCATTTTCGCTGACCTGCCGGTGCTAGAGGTCTGGATCGGTATTGCCCTGATCCTGGCCAGCGGGGTCTTTGTCTTCATCCGCGAACGGCAAAAGGCCCGCGCGAAAGTGCGCGGTGAGGTTCGCCCCGGCGCCTAGGCCCTCAAATTTCGATAATGACCTTACCCGTGGCCTTGCGCGTTTTCAGCAGCTCCAGCCCGTCATTCACATCCTCCAGCGCCAGCCGGTTCGAGATGTGGGGGCGCAGCTTGCCTTCCGCATACCAGCCCAAAAGCACTTTGAAGCTGTCGGTCAACACGCTGGGGTCCACACGCATATAGCCGCCCCAGTAATACCCGATCACGGTCAGGTTCTTGACCAGCAGGATGTTTGCCGGGATTTGCGGCACGTCCCCGCTGGCAAAACCCAGCGGCAACAAACGTCCGTTCGGGTTTGTTGCCCGCAATGCTTCGTCAAACAGGCGGCCGCCAACCGGGTCATAGACCACATCGGCGCCACCCAGGGCTTTGACCTGGCCCCGCAAATCTGCGCCTTCGCTGTCGATCAGGTGATCGGCCCCGGCGCCAGCTGCGATTTTCAACTTTTCTGGCCCGCGCGCACAGGCAATGACCTCGGCCCCCATGAGCTTGCCCAGCTCAACAGCCGTCAGGCCGACACCGCCAGAGGCCCCAAGCACCAAAAGGCGCTCGCCCGGCTGCATCCTGGCTTTGTAATCCAGCGCCACATGCGACGTGCCGTAAGCCACCAGAAAGGCGGCGGCGTCGTCAAAAGGCATCCCATCCGGGATCGGCACCGCAATGGCCGCGTCAATCACGGCGTATTCTGCCAAACCGCCAAATCCAGCATAAGCCGCGACCCGCTGGCCGACGGCCAAATGGGTCACACCTTCGCCCACGGCGTCGATTGTCCCGGCAAATTCCATGCCAATGGTCGCGGGCAATTCCGGTTTTTCCTGATAAGTGCCTTTGATGATCAAGAGATCGCCAAAGTTCAGCCCGCAGGTCGCAACCCGCATCCTGATCTGACCGGGGCCGGGGTCTGCCATAGCAACCTCGCGCAGCTCCAGCGGAGACCCTCGTTCGATGAGTTGCATGGCCTTCATGATGGTCACACCCTTTTTGAAAATCAGAACGCGTCAGGCCGCGCTTCGCGGGCCATGTGGTCCAGCACAGCATTGACGAACTTTGTCTCTTTGCCGTCGGGAAAAAAGGCCTGTGCTACGTCTACGTATTCCACGATCACAACCTTTGGCGGCGTGGAGCTGTCGCGCAACTCTGCGCCAGCCGCGCGGAAAAGCGCGCGCAACGTGGGATCAAGCCGCGCAATGGGCCATTTGGCCACCAGCGCCCGGTCCGTCGCCTGGTCAATCGGAGCCTGATAATTCACGGCGGAATCGATCACGCGGGCGAAATGCTCCAGATCACCATCCATAAGCTCCACACCGTCATAGGTGGCCCCAAACCGGTGATCCAGAAACTCGCGCCGCACTTGATCGACGGTTTGCGATGAATGCTCCATCTGGAACAGGGCTTGCACAGCATAAAGCCGTGCTGCGGAGCGCATCTTGCGTTTCTGGTTTCCGGAAAGTGTCATGTCTCAGGCAATTTGAATGGGGTCAGAGCTTGGCAGGAATCCAACGCCCTTTGTTGTGGCGCCCCACTTACGGCTGAGCGCGATCAGATGCAACGCCGCTGCAGCCGCTCCGCCACCTTTGTTTTGATCCGCTGGATCGGCGCGCACTTCTGCCTGTTTCATGGTCTCAACCGTCAGGATGCCATTGCCAATACATAGCCCCTGCAAACCCAGCAGAGATAGGGCGCGCGAGCTGTCATTACAGACGGTCTCATAATGCGTAGTCTCACCCCGCACCACACAGCCCAGAGCGACATAGCCGTCAAAGTCTGACATCCGTTCTGCAATGCCAATGGCGGTGGGCACTTCCAGCGCGCCGGGCACCTCAACCACCTCGTGGCTGGCACCCGCGGCTTCAAGCTCCGCCACGGCCCCTTGCAGCATGTTGTCGGCAATGGCCTTGTAGTAAGGTGCCGTCACGATCAGCACCTTGACCGGTTTGTCAAAGCTGGGCCGATCCAGAATATGGTGTTCAACGCTTGCCATCTGCCTATCCTTTCAAGATCGGGCGGGTGTCGACGATATCGAGGCCATAGGCATCAAGGCCGACATAGGTGGTCTGTGGGTTGTCAGTCAGCAAGATCAGCTTGCTGAGCCCCATGGCCGCCAGCATCTGGGCCCCAAGGCCGGTGTTCTTGACCACGCGCGGCCCGTCTTCGTCTTCGTCGTCATTAAAGAGCGCTTTTTTCGGCTGGCGGAAGAGGCAGACAACACCGCGCCCTTCTTCTGCGATGATGTTCATCGCGCGGGGCAATTCACCCACCGGCGCATCGCCGATGCCCAACAGATCGCTGACAGCCTGAATGGCATGGGTGCGCACCAACACAGGCGCACCATCGCTCAGATCGCCTTTGGACATGGTGACATGTTCGATCCCATAGGTCTGATCGGTCCAGATCGACAGCTGCCATGCGCCGCCATGCTGCGATTGAACGGTCCGTTCATCGGTTTTGACCACCAGATTGTCGAACCGGCGGCGATAGGCGATCAGATCCGAGATGGTGCCGATCTTGAGATCATGCTTGGCCGCATAGTCGATCAGATCAGGCAGGCGCGCCATGGTGCCGTCTTCGTTCATGATCTCGCAGATGACTGACGCCGGATAATGGCCCGCCAGCCGCGCCACATCGCAGCCTGCCTCTGTGTGGCCTGCGCGTACCAACACGCCACCTTTGCGCGCGCGCAGAGGGAAAACATGGCCGGGTGTGGCCAGATCGGCGCTGGTGCATTGCGGATTGATCGCGGTGCGGATCGTCAAGGCGCGGTCAGCAGCCGAGATCCCGGTGCTCACGCCTTCGCGCGCCTCGATCGAAATCGTAAAGGCGGTTTCATTGCGCGAGGAATTGTGCGTGGCCATCATCGGCAGGCCAAGTGCTTCGACACGGTCCGCAGGCAACGTCAGACAGATCAGCCCGCGCCCGTGGGTGGCCATGAAATTGATCGCCTCAGGCGTCGCAAAATCGGCAGGGATCACCAGATCACCTTCGTTTTCGCGGTCTTCGTGATCGACCAGGATGAACATCTTGCCCTGACGCGCGGCGTCGATGATCTCTTCGATGGGCGAGATCGCGTCCGCCAAATCGCGTTCGACCGGTCCGGGTGTTGTGAAGCTCATGGCGTGATCCTCTGCTAAAGCGTGTCAGCTGATACCGATGGAGGCCGGAAGTTACCAGTGTTTCGCACCGTAATCCATTAGAGGTTTTTGGTACAATTGGGGGCATTCTGCCCCCAAACCCCCTGAGAGTATTTGGATCCAAAAGAAGCAGGCTCAGGTCCAGCGGGCCCGTTCGGTGCCAATAATGTCGCGCAACGAGGTGACGCCGTCAGCGGCGAGGCGCGCGTCGAGGTCGCGGGCAATGCGCGCAGCAAGCGACAGGCCACCGTAGACGAGGCCGGTGTAAAGTTGGACCGCGTGGGCGCCTGCCTTGATCTTGGCGAGTGCCTGTTCGGCGCTGGCCACGCCGCCCACGCCGATGAGTGGCAAGTCGGTGAGGCCCGAGAGGTGGGCCAGGACGTGGGTGGATTTTTCGAACAGCGGCTGGCCGGAGAGCCCGCCTTTTTCGGGGGCGTGGCGGCTTTGCAGCCCGGTGCGGTCGAGTGTTGTGTTGGTGGCGATGATGCCTGCGACACCTGCGTTTTCACTGACGGCGACGATATCGGGCAGCTCTTCGATTTCCAGATCCGGGGCGATTTTCAGAAAAACTGGCGTGGTGCCGCGCGCCTGCATCACGCCATCGAGCAATGCGGCGAGAGCGGCGGGCCCTTGCAGATCGCGCAGGCGTTCGGTGTTGGGGGAGGAGACGTTGACCGTGGCGAAATCCACATGCGGTTCGGCTTCGGCCATCACCTGGGCGAAATCGGCGGCGCGGTCGGTGCTGGTTTTGTTGGCGCCGAGGTTGAGGCCAACGGGGATGCCGTTGGGGCGTTTGGCCAGCCGGGCGGTAATCGCCGTGCTGCCCTCGTTGTTAAAGCCGAAGCGGTTGATGGCCGCCTGATCTTCGCTCAGCCGGAAGAGACGAGGTTGCGGATTGCCAGGCTGGGGCAAGGGCGTTGCCGCGCCGATTTCGAGAAATCCGAAGCCCGCCTGCATCAGCGGGGCTACGGCGGTGGCGTTTTTGTCAAAGCCTGCGGCAAGGCCCACCGGGTTGGGCATCGCCAGCCCGGCCACTTCGGTGCGCAGCCGGTCAGATGTCACCGGCCCCGGCAGATCGGCAAAGGGCGTGTGCAGCGCCTTTAGCGCCAGCCCATGCGCGCCTTCGGGATCAATCCGGCACAGAATTTTCAGCGCGGTTTGTTCGGCCCAGTGTTTCATCCGAAGGCGTTGTCTCCGTCGATTTCCGCGTGGCGGATCAGACGGGACGTCAGAACCGCGGCCTGCCGGTGGGCCACGGCGATCTGATACTCCGGGTCAGAGACCATCGCCAGAAAGGCGTGCCCAGTGGGATAGCGCGCGACAAAGGCGGCATCCCAATACTCACCATCCGGACCGATCAACGTGGTTTCAAAGCGGCCGCGCCACAGAATGCTGCCCCCCAGTTTTTGAAAAACGGGTGCCGATGTGCGCCCGTAATTGGCGTATGCCTCCGCCCCGCTGAGCCCTTTGCCCGCCAACGCATGTCCATCAGGATACGCGGCCTTATCGCGGAACCGGACGAGGTTGAGCATGTTGATCGGTCGATCACGGTCGAGATCTTTGAACGCCTCGAATTGCGCGCGGGTCGGGTCGATATGGCTGTCGCTCATGTCATCTCCTGTGGGAACACATGTGCCCCGTCTTGCAAAGGTAGAGGCCTGTGCCAAACAACCTCGCTGAGGTTCAGATCGCGATAGAGATGCGGAAAGAGTGCCCCGCCTCGGGATTCTTCCCACTTCAGCGCATCTGCAACTGCGTCGGTGTCGATGGCGGCAAGCACCAGCCCTTCCACGCCTGCAAAGTGTTTTGCGGCTGTTTCGGCGGCTTGAGTGGCGGTCGAGAAATGAATGTACCCATCGCTCAGATCAATCGGCGCCCCGGATGTGACCCCGTTTGTCTGTAGATCTGCCCATTCGGGCGCGCGAAAAATTTTGTAAATCAGCATGGCCCCGTGATGCGCTGCGTAAATATTCGGGTCAAGGCACTTGGCGCGTTTATCCGACGTCATTTTTGCACAACACGCTTTGACTCTGGGCCTGCGTTGCGCTCACACTGCGTTCACAAACCAATCACAACCGTCTGGGGAGATTTTCATGACCCGCCTATTTGCCACCGCCGCCACGCTCGCGCTCAGCGCCGGGATTGCGCAGGCCGACTTTACGCTGCACGTCATACACATCAACGATTTGCACAGCCGGATTGAGCCGATCAACCGGTTCGATTCCACCTGTAAGCCAGAGGACAATGCCGAAGGGAAATGCTTTGGCGGTGTGGCGCGGGTCAAGACGATGATTGATCAGCTGCGCGCGGATTTGGCGGGCGAAAACGTGATCGTGCTGGATGCGGGCGATCAGTACCAGGGCTCGCTGATGTACACGACCTACAAGGGTGATGTGGAAGCCGAGTTCATGGAGGCCATCGGCTTTGACGCGATGGCCGTGGGCAACCACGAATTTGACGATGGCCCCGAAGGCTTGGCCAAGCTGATCGACAACGTCAGTTTTCCTGTCATCTCTGGCAATCTCGACGTGAGCCAATCCAATCTTCTTGCGGGCAAGCTTCAAAACCATGTTGTTCTGGATGTGGGCGGCGAAAAGGTGGGGATCATCTCTGCGCTGGCTACGGACACGGTGGAAACCTCGTCCCCCGGCGAGAACGTGATTTTCCAAGATGAGGTCGACAGCCTGGCCGCTGATGTCGCTGCCCTCGAAGGCGAGGGTGTGAATAAAATCATCGCGCTGACCCACGTGGGTCTGCCACGCGACATGGAAATCGCCGGTGCCGTGTCGGGCATCGATGCGGTTGTGGGGGGCCACAGCCACACATACCTGTCGGCCTCTGATCCCAAGCGCAAAGGCGCTTACCCAACATGGGTCAGCCAAGACGATGGTACGCTGGTGCCGGTGGTACAGGCCTATGCCTATTCGAAATACGTGGGGCATCTGAAGCTTACCTTCAACGACGACGGCACGCTGTCTTATGCTGAAGGTGACACCATCGTGCTGGATGCCTCCGTGGCCGAAGATCCGGCGATCGTGGCGCGTGTGGCCGAGTTGGCTGGACCGATCGAAGAGATGAAGACGCGCGTTGTGGCGCAATCCACAGCTGCCATCGAAGGGGATCGCTCCGTTTGCCGTGCGATGGAATGCGCGATGGGATCGCTGATCGCGGATGCGATGCTGGAGCGGGTCAAGGATCAGGGCGTCGAGATCGCGCTGCAGAATGGCGGCGGTATCCGCGCCTCCATCGACGCGGGCGAAGTGACCATGGGCGAGGTGCTGACCGTGCTGCCGTTCCAGAACACGCTGTCGACCTTTGAATCAAGCGGGGCTGATATTCTGGCCGCTCTTGAAAACGGTGTGGGCCAGATTGAGGACGGCGCAGGCCGGTTCCCACAGGTGGCTGGCATGAGCTTTACCGTGGATGCCTCTGCCGCGCCCGGCAGCCGCATTTCCAATGTGATGGTGGGTGGTGCCGCGCTGGATGAGGCGCGGATGTACAAGCTTGTGTCCAACAACTACGTGCGCAATGGCGGTGACGGTTACAAGATGTTCCGCAACGCGTCCAACGCGTATGACTTTGGCCCGGACCTTGCCGATGTTCTGGCCGAGCATATGGCGTCCACGGGTCCGGTGACGCCATACACCGATGGCCGCATCACGATGAAGTAAGTGCTGATGCGCTGCCCTTAAGGGGGCAGCGCATTTTGTGGAGCGCCGCGCCATCGATGGGCCGTGGCGCGATGAACAGGCGGGGCGCGTTGCCTCGCCTTTCATACGGAATGCCCTATAGCCCAATCCGATGCGCATACATGCGGTTGTAGTGCGGGATCATCCGGCGGTGCACCTGCTGTACGCGCTCGGGCGTTTCGCTCAGCTCCACATATTTTCGCGCCTGCCGGGTTAACCCTGTCGACTTTGCCAGATTGGCATGGAACGACCCACCGTCCCACCAACTGTGCTCAGACGGGTCGCCACCGGCCTCCCATGTCAGGGCCTCTGGCAAAAACGGAATGCCGACTGCATCACAAAACGCCTCTGTCACCGCCTCGGGGTTTTCCAGCAAATCATCGCTGTCAATCACCGGCGGCGGTGTGCCGTTCAGCGCCCAGAGCAGATCAAAGAGCGCGCGCTGTTCGGGAAAGCCCACTTCGCCTTCGTGAAAGTCCGGCCATTTGTCGTGCATCGACGTGATCGTTTTCGCTGGATCGCGGATCAGGAAGGCATGGGTGAAATGCGCCAAGAACTCCGGCGTCCACATGTGATTGATATAATGCGGAAAATCCTTGAGAAACACCGGCCCGCGTTCTGCGCGCGCTTGGATGTCGGCCCAAACGCTTTCCAGCGTCAGGCCGGGCGTGGTCACGTCACCGGGTTGAAACCGATGCCACAGCGGCGCTTCGCCTTGATACCAGGCCTCGCCAAAGGGTTCGTGCAGGCAATCCAGATCACCACGCTGGCGCATCATCCATTCAAACGCGGTTGAGGTCGAACGGGGCACAGCCCAAAGGGCGACGATCTTATGCATGGCTCAATCCTTCTAGCAAACGACCACGGGGCAGGGTGGGCGCGATCCCCAGTGTCTTGAAAATGCGCCAGTAAAGCGCGGTGTCATGACCGACGACGGGCTTGTCCAACATGGCTTCCAGCCGCTTTGTCAAATGCAGCGGGCGTTCCGGCAAACCCTCCGGGCCAGAGCGGAAATTGCACATCCCATTTATCAGATAGACATCTGCATCGGGGGCCTGTTCGGCCACATAGGCAAAGCTTTTCTCTGCCAGATCGCCGTCAAAGACCCAGCGGCAGTCGTTCACTGCGTCTTGACTGTCAAACCACCCCTGATCGTGAAAATTCCCGGCCCAGATCACGTCAAATCCAGCCTCTTTCAAAAACCCAACCGTGCCTTGCCACCAGGTTGGCCAATGATAGGCGGCGTTGAGCGCCACCTTTTCGGCCCCCAGTTCGCGCAACGCCTCCACCATTGCGTACCCCGCCATGTGAAACGGCACGCCGTATTTGTCCGACAGATCCGCGCAATGCTGGCGGATGCCCTCAACCCCTAAACCCGAAGCATGGACCCAGTTTGAGCCGACTTGCCCACAGACATCCGCGCCGTTGCGCGCCATGCAATGCACAAAATCCTCCATCATGCCAAAGTTGGCTTTGCGCTGGTCCAGCCCGTGCACATAGTCAGGCACATGCAGCATCCACCCGTGCACGCCCACGTTTTCCGGGGCCATGCGCAGGAAGTCTGAGGGCGCTGCGTCATAATCAAATGGGGGGCAGGTAAACCCGACCTGGTGGGTGAAAAGCTTGTGCTCGGGGCGCCACGTCTCGGGCATCAGCATGGGCAGTCTCCTGTTTGATGTGCGCCGGATATCACAGACCTGCGCTGCGATCTCAGCGTGACACGACATGCAAAGTGTCGGAAACTGCCCACATGTGCGGACGATTTGCCATCACCCTTCCCAATGACGCCATGGCGCAGCTTTTTGATGCGGCGCCTGCAAATGATCTGCCGGATGTGCCGAATTTCAACGTATGTCCGACCACGCAGGTGCATGTGGTCACCAGCGGCGAAACCGGGCGCGCGCTGGGCGCGATGCGTTGGGGGTTCTTGCCACATTGGTACAAGACGCCCACCGATGGCCCGCTGCTGATCAATGCGCGGGGGGAAACGATTGCGGAAAAGCCCGCCTTTCGGGCCGCGTGCCGGGAACGACGCTGCATCCTGGTGGCCAGTGGGTTTTATGAATGGACCCGCACTAAAGAGGCGCGTCTGCCGTGGTATATCACCCGCAGCGATGGCGCGCCTCTGGCCTTTGCCGCTGTCTGGCAATCGTGGAAGCCAAAGGGCGCAGATGATGCCGCCGATCAAACGCGCACATGCGCGATCGTGACGACAGCGGCCAATGAACCCATGTCAGAGATCCACCACCGTATGCCCGTGGTGCTTGAGCCAAAGGATTGGGCCTTGTGGTTGGGGGAAGAGGGCAAAGGCGCGGCCCCATTGATGCGTGCGGCTGCGGATGACGCGTTGCGCTGGCATCGGGTGGACCCGGCGGTTAACTCAAACCGCGCCTCTGGTCCTGCGTTGATCGAACCGCTCTAGCAAACGCAAAAAACCGCGCCCACCAAAGGTGAACGCGGCCTGATCGCGCAGGGGACAGCAATCAGTTTGTTGGGGCTGGCTCGAAGCTCAGATAGCCGCTGACGCCTTCGTCGGCGTCGCCATCAAGTGTTGCGGCGTTGAAAAAGGTTGTTTCCTGGCCTGCGGTGATGATCATGCTGAGCTGACCCTGGACCGGGATCGGGCCAACGCTCCACGCTTCAGATTCGGACACCACGTTTTGGGTGGTTTCTGACGCGTTGATAAAGGTCACAGTGTCGCCGGCTTTCACATGTGTGATGTCAGGGAAATATGCGTCAGACAGGACCAGAACCAGATGTTCTTGGGCCATCGCCGCAGTGGTGGTCAGCGCCAGAGCCGCTGCGCCGCACAGGCAGGCCGCGCTCGAAGTAAAAAATGTCATGCCAAGGACCTCCTGTCCCATTTCTTAACAATACCCTTCGCGGCTAGGGGGAGATTAAGGCCAAATTGCGGCGTGTGCTCGACCAGTTCGGGTCAGTGTTTCTTGGTCAAGAACAGGAGGCATAACCAACGTTAATTAGCGCAGTGATCGCAACAAAACGCCCCAATGTCGGATCGCCGTGCTAGCGCGTATGCCGCCAAATGCAAGGATTGGCACTCGGGTCAAGAGTTTGTCATACTCTGCGCAAATCGGATTCGCGGACGAGGAGAGCGACATGAACGTGCAGGCCAAAGTTCTGAAAGCGAAAGATGCCCCGGATCTAGGGAGTTTTGATTGGTCAGATCCGCTGCGTCTCGCGGATCAGCTGTCCGAAGACGAGCGCATGATTCAGGAAAGCGCGCGCGCCTATGCCGAAGAAAAGCTGGCGCCGCGCGTGATCAAAGCCTTTGCAGACGAAGAAACCGACCCAAGCATCTTCCGCGAAATGGGCGAGATGGGCCTTTTGGGTGTCACCGTACCAGAGCAATACGGCGGTTTGGGCGGCTCTTACGTGGCTTACGGTCTTGTCGCCCGCGAGGTGGAGCGGATCGACAGCGGCTATCGCTCAATGATGTCTGTGCAATCCTCGCTAGTGATGTACCCGATCTATGCGTACGGCTCCGAAGAACAGCGTGTGAAATACCTGCCGAAACTGGCCTCTGGCGAATACATCGGCTGCTTTGGTTTGACCGAACCGGATGCGGGCTCTGACCCGGCGGGCATGAAAACCACTGCCAAAAAGACTGACAGTGGTTATGTGCTGAACGGCGCGAAAATGTGGATCTCCAACGCGCCGATTGCGGATGTCTTTGTTATTTGGGCCAAATCCGACGCACATGGCGGTCGTATCCGCGGCTTTGTGCTAGAAAAAGGCATGGCGGGTCTGAGCGCCCCGAAAATTCAAAACAAGCTGTCGCTGCGGGCCTCTATCACGGGTGAGATCGTGATGGAGAACGTCGAAGTTGGCGAAGATGCGTTGTTGCCAGACGTCGAAGGGTTGAAAGGCCCGTTCGGCTGTTTGAACCGCGCCCGTTATGGCATCTCTTGGGGGGCTATGGGGGCGGCTGAGTTCTGCTGGCACGCTGCGCTTCAATACGGCCTGGACCGCAAACAATTCAACAAGCCGCTCGCGCAAACCCAGCTATTCCAGAAAAAGCTGGCTGACATGATGACGGAAATCACGCTGGGCCTGCAGGCCTCATTGCAGGTGGGCCGACTGCTCGACAAAGCCGAAGCCGCGCCCGAGATGATCTCGATCGTCAAACGCAACAATTGCGGCAAAGCGTTGGAAATTGCGCGTAATGCCCGCGACATGCACGGCGGCAACGGGATTTCCGGCGAATTCCAGGTGATGCGCCACATGATGAACCTGGAAACGGTCAACACCTACGAAGGTACGCACGACGTGCACGCCTTGATCCTGGGCCGCGCGCAGACCGGCTTGCAGGCATTCTTCTAAGCCATTTGTTTGGGCAGGGGGGCGGCGCGCCCCTCTGGCCCCTGACATCTGGGCAATATATTGCAAACCCGCTGAGTGGTGCGGTTTTCGCAAGTCTTCTCTTTCAGCCCCAAGTTCCCCGTTCGTCGGCAAGGTCCGACCGCCCGCACTTGGTTGTCGCTTCCCTCCAGAAAATCTTTTGCTACGGGCCTTACGTCTTTGTGATCGGTTGGCCTAACATGCCACAAATGCTGGTCCGCGCGGCGCGTTAGGCCTCCGCTTGATCACAGGCGCCATTTCGCCGTCTGATGGCCAAAGTTGAGGAACAAATGTGCAGCATGGGGGAGGACGCAACAGGACATGCGGAATTGGTCGTTTTTTTTGACCTGCGAATTTGATGTGGGTGGCGTGACCCGCGTCCCGGGAGGATGGAATATATGAAAGGTTTTTCAAACCGTTGGCGTGACTTTCCCGATTACATTATCGGGATCACCAAAGAAATTTGGGAAGAGCGGGGCCTGCACACGCTGCACCATTATTACGCGCCTGACATTGTTGTGCGCTCGCCCGCCAGCGTCGTGGTGGGCAACCAAAGCGTGATTGGCGCCACGATGGCGACGTTGGCAGAGTTTCCTGATCGTCAGCTCTTGGGCGAAGATGTGATCTGGTCCGGCACCCCAGAGGAGGGCATGCTGAGTTCGCACCGGATTTTGTCAACCGCCACGCATCTGGCGGACGGTGTGTACGGCAAAGCCACAGGTCGAAAGCTGGCCTATCGGATTATCGCGGATTGCCATGCGATCAACGATCAAATCAATGACGAATGGTTGATCCGCGATCAAACTGCGATTGTGCGCCAGCTCAACTGGGACCCACAGGACTACGCCCGCGATTTGATCCAGCGCGAAGGCGGGATTGAAACATGTGTCAAACCGCTGACCCCGGAAACCAACAAACGCGGCCCGTATACGGGACGCGGCAATGATAATGTTTGGGGGCAAAACTATGCGGATGTGCTCAAACGGCTCATGAGCGCAAACCTGGGTGTTGTGCCAGCGGAATACGATCGCGCAATTCAATCCGAATATCCTGGCGGTATCACCGGTCACGGCTGGGATGCGGTCGATCGGTTCTGGATGGGGCTGCGCGCCTCTTTCCCCAGCGCAGAATTCACTATCGAGCACCAGATTGGCCGAGAAGATCCCCACATGCCGCCCCGCGCTGCGATCCGCTGGTCGCTTTATGGCCGCCACGACGGCTGGGGCTACTTCGGGGCACCCACAGGGGCAGAGGTTTACGTGTTGGGCCTCAACCACGTTGAATTTGGCCAGGTCGGCACCGAAACCGCCAAGATCCGCCGGGAATATGCGCTTTTTGATGAAACAGCGGTTTGGAAGCAGATCCTGATGCAAACCGGCTTGCAGGGCGCGGGCCGTAAACCCACGCGGCGTGTACGTGCCGAGAAACCGCAGACGGTGATCAAGCAAAAACCACCCGGCGGGCGTCTGCAGTAGCGCGGCGCAGAAAGGCACGGCATTCCATGCAAAGCTATGGCGATCTCATGTTCACGCCCAATGTGCGTGCAGGTCAGGAAGCGGAAGGCAGCGCAGAGGCCTTTGGCACCCGCTACGCCAAAGCTCCTGATGGGTTGGGGCCGGATGAGATTGCCTTTTTGCAAAGCCGCACTTCGGTTTACATGTCGACCATTAGCGAAACCGGCTGGCCTTATATTCAGCACCGCGGCGGGCCGCGCGGCTTTCTTAAAGTGGTATCGCCTACGCAATTCGGCTTTGCCGATTATCGCGGCAATCGGCAGCTTGTCTCGCAAGGGCATCTGGTTGGGAATGCGAAAACGTCATTCTTTGCAATGGATTATCCGCAAAAAGCGCGGCTAAAGCTGCAAGGTCATGCGCGCATGATGCCAGCCGATTCCAATCCTGAATTGGCTGAAAAACTCCACACAGAGGGGCAGGGGCGCGTAGAACGGCTGGTCCTTGTGGATGTTGAGGCGTTTGACTGGAACTGCCCGCAATTCATCACATTGCGCATGGATCAGGCCGAGCTTGCCGCCGTGGTTGGCCCCGAGTTTGACCGACTGGAGGCGCGCATCCGCGCGTTGGAGGCGCGCATCCGCGCGTTGGAGGCGGAAAACGCAGCGCTGCGAAATGCGAAAGGATGAATAGATGATATTTGACGGCCATAACGACGCGCTGTCGCGTCTTTGGAAAACCGGCGGCGATCCTGTGGAGGCTTTTGCATCGGGCGGGCATGTCTCGATCAAAGCAGCCAAGGCGGGCGGGCTTGGTGGCGGCTTTTTCGCTATGTTTTCATCGGGTTCACGACAGATGTTCGATTTCTCTGCTCTAAAACCCGATGGTGACAGTATGCCTTTTGCCGCGCCGATGGATCAAACCCTTGCGCTGCGCGATGCGAGCGAACAGGCCGGTGTCGCCCGCCGATTACACGAGGCAGGCGCGCTGCGGATATGCCTGACGGGTACCGAACTGCGCGAGACGATGGCAGCAGGCCAGATGGCTTGCCTGCTCCATCTTGAAGGGGCGGATTGTATCGACCACGAGCTTTTGGTGTTGGACCTGCTTTATGCCGCCGGGTTGCGCTCGCTTGGCCCGGTCTGGTCGCGCAACACCGATTTTGGCGAAGGCGTGCCGTTTGTCTTTGGTCAAGGGCCTGACACGGGCGGCGGTCTGACCGATCTAGGCCGGGCACTTGTTGCCCGCTGCATGGCGTTGAACATGGTGATCGACACCAGCCACATCACCGAACGCGGCTTTTGGGACATCGGAGATCTGGGCGCGCCGCTGGTGGCCACGCATTCCAACGCCTGCGCCATCACCAACACCACCCGCAACCTGACCGACGCGCAATTGCGCGCCGTGGGCGAGACCGGTGGGATGGTTGGTCTGAATTTTGGCACGCTGTTTCTGAGCAAATCGGGCTGGTTCGATCTGGAGGCCACGACAGATGACATGATCCGCCATCTGGATCACATGATGCAGATGGCCGGCGAAGATCACGTCGGCCTGGGATCGGACTTTGATGGCGCGCCATTGCCTCAGGGGATCGCGTCGGCCGCAGATTTGCCCGTTCTTGTTGAAGCGATGAGCAGGGCCGGGTATGGCTCTGAATTAATTGAAAAACTGACATGCGAAAACTGGCTGCGTTTCCTCACGCGCCAGTTGGGCTAAGATCAGGAGGGACAGAGAGATGACCATCGCAACCACCCACGTGGGCAGCTTGCCGCGCACCCAGGACATCGTGGATTTCATCTTTGCGCGCGAACGCGAAGAACCTTATGACCAAGCCGCCTTTGACGCCGCCATGACCGCCGCCGTTGACGCCACCGTGGCGCGGCAGGTGGAGGCCGGCATTGATATCGTCAGCGACGGTGAAACCTCCAAGATCAGCTATGCCACGTATGTGAAAGATCGCTACACCGGCTTTTCCGGCGACAGCCCGCGCAACGCACCTGCCGATCTCAAGCTTTATCCCACATTTCTGGACCGGCTGGCGCAGGGTGGCGGTACACCCACCTATGCGCGCCCGATGTGCACGGGCGAGGTGCGCTCCAAAGGGCAGGGCGAGTTGGAAAAAGACATCGCAAATCTCAAGGCCGCGATGGCAAAACACGGTGTCGCGCGCGGTTTCATGAATGCGGCGTCGCCCGGTGTGATCTCGCGCTTTCTGCAAAACGATTATTACGCAACCAGAGAGGCTTATCTCGCGGCTTTGGCAGATGTGATGAAGGCGGAATATGAAACAATCGTGGGGTCCGGGCTGGATTTGCAGCTGGATTGCCCGGATCTGGCGCTGTCCCGCCATATGCTGTTTCCTGATCTCTCAGATGATGAATTCGTCAAGATCGCGCAGGCCCATGTGGATGCGTTGAACCACGCGCTGGCGGATGTGCCAGCGGAAAAGGTGCGTGTGCATATCTGTTGGGGAAATTACGAGGGACCGCACGTTTGTGATATTGGTATGGGAAAAGTCTTTGATACATTGATGTCCACGAAGGCGAAATATCTGCTTTTTGAAACTTCTAATCCACGCCACGCCCATGAATGGACAGTGTTCCGTGATCGCAAGGCTGATATTCCCGATGACAAGGTGCTGGTGCCCGGCGTGATCGACAGCACAACCAATTTCATCGAACATGCCGATGTTGTGGCGCAGCGACTGGACCGTTTTGTGAACATTGTGGGCGCAGAGCGCGTGGTGGCAGGCTCCGATTGCGGCTTTGGCACCTTTGCGGGCTTTGGCGCGGTGGATCCCGAAATCGCCTATGCCAAGCTGGCGATGCTGAAACAAGGTGTTGAGAGAGTGGGTCAAACCTGATGGATAATGCGCTGTTTTCCCTTTTGAAATCGGTCGACACGCCGTCGGTCTGCAATGCCATCGAAGTGGCGCAAGGCCAGCGTGGCTTTAACGGCTTCACCCGCGGCACGCCGCTCATTTCGGACCCAACCGGCGTGATGGTGGGCTATGTCCGCACGGCCCGCATTTCCGCCGTGGCCCCGCCCACAGCGCCCGCAGATGAGATCAAAGCGCGGCGCATGGGCTATTACCGCTACATGTCCGAAGGCCCGCGCCCCGGTGTGTGTGTCGTCGAAGACGTGGACGGCGCGGCCGCCGTGGGGGCCTATTGGGGGGAGGTCAACACCAACATCCACAAGGCCTTTGGCCTGTCGGGCACGCTCACCAACGGGGTCATGCGTGATCTGGGCGATCTGGCGCCCGAGTATCCTGTGGTCGCCGGCTCTATCGGCCCCAGCCACGCCTTTGTCCATGTGGTTGATTTTGACCAGCCCGTGCAAGTCTTTGGCCTGACCGTTGCTCCTGGTGATCTGATCCATGCAGACCGCCACGGCGCGGTGGTGATCCCCGAAGATGTGGTGCCGCGCCTCGCTGAAGCGATTTCCGCGATGCAAAGGGCCGAAGGCATCGTCTTTGACGCCGTGAAAGGCAAGCGCATCACCTTCGAAGATTTCGAAGCCGCCTGGGCCGCCTTTGAGGCCGCGCGGACCTAGGGTCAGGATCCATTAATTTGCTATGCTCAGTTCGCCAGATTTTGCATCAGGCTAGGCATATGCTCGTAGGAATTCCCTCTCACACATGCAAGCATGTGTTGCCGGTCAGTGGTGGTTCTATTTCAAGAGCATATAACGCAGGCTGAGGCAAAATCCGGCGAACCCGAAGGGCATGGAGAAATACACGTTCTCAGCGCTTCGGCTTTCTTGCAAAGGCAACCAGCCTTCGCGGCGAAACCCAAATCACTGATACCGCGTATTTTTCCATGCTGAGCACAGCCAAATAATGGGTCCTGACCCTACCACATATCCGGGCGCGCCTACGTCTTGATCGACGGCGCGCCCCCTTCAAAGGCGTTTCCATTGGCATAATCACAGGGGTCGTCCTGCATCTGCAAATGCAGCCCGTCGCCCGTATAGGGATGCGCCCGCGCCAGATCCTCGTCCACCTCAATGCCCAAGCCCGGCGCTTCCGGCGGCGTGATGAACCCATCCTCCACCTGAATGCCGCCCTTGATCAGCGCGTCATGAAACGGCGTCTCGATGGTTTCACACATCAGAATGTTGGGGATTGAGGCCGCCAGATGCACATTCGCCGCCCATTCCACAGGACCGGCGTAAAGATGCGGCGCCATCTGGGCATTATGCACCTCCGCGATGGCGGCCACCTTCTTCATCTCCCAAATCCCGCCGGCACGCCCCAGCGCAGGCTGCAAAATCTCCGCTGCCCCCTGCCGCAGAACCTCTGCGAATTCCACCTTGGTGGTCAGCCGCTCGCCTGTGGCCACCGGAATGCGCACCGCGCGCGCCACCTTGGCCATCTCACCCACCGCATCAGGCGGGATCGGCTCTTCGAACCACAGCGGGCTATAAGGCTCCAAAGCTTGCCCCAACCGGATCGCGCCTGCGGTGGTGAACTGCCCATGCGTGCCGAAAAGCAGATCCGCCCGGTCGCCCACGGCCTCCCGGATCGCTTTGCAAAACGCCACCGACATGGAAATGTCGCGCATCCCCGGCATATGCCCGCCGCGCATGGTGTAAGGCCCCGCCGGGTCAAACTTCACCGCCGTATAGCCCCGCGCGATACAATCGGCCGCCGGTTCGCCCGCCATCTCCGGCGATGTCCAAAACGCGGTCATGTCATGCTGGGGCAGGGGATAAAGATAGGTATAGGCCCGGATACGATCATTCATCTGCCCGCCAAGCAACGCCCAAACCGGCCGCTCGCGCGCCTTGCCCAGAATGTCCCAACAAGCGATCTCAAGCCCGGCAAAGGCCCCCATCACCGTCAGATCAGGCCGCTGAGTAAAGCCCGAAGAATAGGCACGGCGAAACATCAGCTCGATATTTTCCGGGCTCTCACCCGCCATATGCCGGTCAAAGACGTCGCGGATCACATGGCCCATCGCCTCCGGCCCCACCGATGAGGCATAACACTCCCCCCATCCGGTGATCCCGGTATCGGTCGTCACCTTCACCAAAATCCAATACCGCCCACCCCAGCCCGGCGCAGGGGGCGCGGTCACAATGATGTCGAGTTCCGAAAGCCGCATGGCCCACCTCTTCTTTTGGATCCCAAATACTCCGGGGGAACGCGGCCTGCCGCGTGGGGGCAGCGCCCCCAACCGAAGCTTAACGCCCGCAGTGCACCGTGCATCGGCAGATCATGCAAGTGGGAAAGCGACCAATCCCGTCGCGTTCATCCCGCGTCACTTTGGCCACCCTCCTGCGGTCGCGTCAGCGGTGCACGCATGAACACAATCACCCCAAGCGCCATCAACGCCGCTGACAGGATAAACGGTGCCCCAGGCAAGTATATCGGTGCCGCTTCCGCCGTGAAGGCTGCAAAAATCGACGTCATCACAAGGGGCGAAATAATCATCCCCATCGCATTCACGCTTGTCAGCGCGCCCTGCAATTCCCCCTGCTGATCATCAGCCACCGCTTTTGACATGATCCCCTGCAACGCGGGCGTGATCACCCCGGCAAAGGCCGCCAGCGGCACAAGGCACAGCACAATGGTGCCATTGGCCACCAGAGCGATGGCCATAAAGGCCACCACATCAAAAAGATGCCCGTAAATCACCGTGCCGCGCTCCCCAAGCACACCGATGATTTTGCGGATAAACCCGCCCTGAATGATCGCCATCATGATGCCGAAAAGCCCTAAGCTCAGCCCGATCATCGACGGGGACCAGTTAAAGCGCTCCAGCGTGAAATAGCTCCACACCGCCGGATAGACGATAAAGGCCAGCTGATAGATGAAATAGACCCACAAAAGCGGCGCAATCCCGGGCAATTGGCCCAAAACCCGAAAGGCCCCAAACGGGTTTGCCCGCCGCCAGTCAAACGGCCTGCGGATCTCATCAGTGACGGTTTCACGCAGCACAAACCACCCGAAAACGGCATTGGCCCCGGCCAGAAAGGCGGCGGCATAAAACGGGGCGCGCGTGCCATATTCGGCCAAAACGCCCCCCATCATTGGGCCCAGCACAAAGCCCAACCCAAAGGCCGCGCCGACAAGGCCGAAATTCGCCGCCTTGTCCTTGGCCTCCGAGATGTCGGCCATATAGGCGTTTGCCGTGGATTGCGTGGCCGCCGTGATCCCGCCCACAACCCGGCCCGCCAGCAACAACCATATGCTGCCTGCCACGGCCATCACCAGATAATCAAGGCACAGCACCACAAGCGAAACCAGCAACACAGGCCGCCGCCCAAACCGATCCGACAGCGCGCCAATCACCGTGCCAAAAAGAAACTGCATCACCGCAAAAGTGGTCGACAAAACACCGCCCCACAGCGCGGCGTTACCCAGGCTGCCGCCGTTCACCTCCTGCAACAGGTTCGGCATCACCGGCACGATCAGCCCGATGCCCATCGCATCTATGCAAACCGTCATCAAAATGAAGACGACCGGTAACCGCATCCTGTCTCTCCTGTGCCGCCTCAGATATGCCCGGTATCGCGCATGAACTGCGTCAACACCTGTGCATACTCCTCCGGGTTCTCGACGCAAGGCAAATGCCCCGCCCCGCGGATCAGGTGAAATTTGCTGCCGGGGATCAGCCCCACAGTCTCCCGCACTAGATCAGGCGGGGTTGAGCCATCCTCCGATCCCGCGATCCCCAGCGCAGGCAGGCGCAGTGCCGCCGTAGAGCTAAAGAAATCCGTGCCCGCAATCGCCGCAGAGCAGCCCGCATAACCCGCATCTTCCTGCCGCGTCAGCATATTCCGCCACAGCTCCAGACCCGGCCCCGCCCGGAACGGCGCCGAAAACCACCGCTCCATCACCGCATCCGCCAGCGCCTCGATCCCGCCTGTGCGCACCGCCGCAATCCGGTCCGCCCACATCTCGCGCGTGCCGATCTTGGCCCCGGTGTTTGACAATACCATTGCCCGGCACAGATCCAGCCGCTTGGCCGCCAACCCTTGCGCAATCATCCCGCCAATTGACAGACCCACAAACAGCGCATCCTTGAAGCCATGCGCTTCCATCAACGTTTCGACGTCCGCAACTAACGCGCCCATGGAATAATCGCCCTGCGGACAAGAGCTTAACCCATGGCCTCGCTTATCATAGCGCAGGATGCGCAGCCCCGCAGGCAACAAAGGCAGGATTGGATCCCACAGCCGCATATCCGTGCCCAGCGAATTGGCAAAGACCACCGGCGCGCCATCATCTGGCCCGTCAATGCGCACATGCAGCCGCGCTGTCCCCACATCTGTCATCTGCATCGCGTCTCTCCTTCTTTTGGATCCAAATACTCACATCCCAAGCTCGCCACAGGGCGCTGCCGCCCAAAAACTGGGCGGCTCATCCTTCATTCAGCTTGAAATGCGCCATGATCTGCCCGTGGTCTGACGCCAGCTTGTTATAGGGCGCTTCGGGGTGGCTGCCGTCGGTCAAATGGTCGTTGAACACGCTGAAATATTCCATCGCACCGATGCTGTCGGCACTCTCTGCCAGAAACTGGCGCGACATATAGATCTGGTCGATGCTCTCGTACACACCGCCAAAGGCCGTGGTATAGACCATGTCGCGGCTGGACCGGCGCACAAATTGTGTCTCTGCGGAATGCAGCTGTGCGGCCTGCACCTTCTCCTGGATAATCTCGTTTTCCGCATCGCTGTAGCGGTCCGCGCGGTGTTCCGCATCATGGCGCAGCATCCAGGCATAGTTGCGAAACGGCACCTCGCCCGAAATGATCTCTGAGCTGACGGCATGCATCCCGTCGTTAAAATCCCCCAGCGCCAACACGGGAAAGCCCGCCTCAAGCTCGGCCACAATTTCCCGGCGCAACACCCAGGCTTCCGCCATGCGGCGCAGACCGGCGCGCAGGCTGCCCAAGGCGCGGCCCACCGGATCATAGTTCACCAGATCCACCTCAGGCGGCGCAGCGCCATCTGCGGCGCGGGGGAATTCCCCTAGCTTGGATTTCAGATGGCAGTTGAACACCGTGATAATGTGCCCGCCCACGGGAATGCGCGCCTTCAGAATGGGGCGCGACAGGTGTTCGATGCGAAACGATCCGCCGCCCTCATCCCCGCCCATGCCGGAAAAGGGGATGTCGACCGGGGTTTCGAGATCCTGCAAGACAACGGGCGGTTCGGCAAAGCCCAGTCGCGACAGGATGGCCAGGCCCGGACGCCGCGCGCCGGGGCCGCCATCGTTGATGTTGGGGGCTACGGCCAAGGCCGCATCGGTATAGGGGTGGTAGGCCAGCTTGGCGAAAATCGCCTTGCGGCGATAGCGTTTGTTGCACCCCGGAATATGATCTTCGTTGCCCGCCATCCCTTCGACATCGGCCTGTGCGATCACATCGCGCAGCGCGCTTTCTTCAAAGATTTCCTGAAAGCCCACAATATCGGCGTTCATCGTCTGGATCTGTTCCGCCAGCCAATCGACTTTCCACGCGTATTCTTCGGGCGTGTAGGATTGGAACGTGTAATATTCCTGATCCGGGCCGATCAGGTTTTTGACGTTGAACGAGGCAATCGTGAAATCTGTCATGCTGCGATGGTCTCCAAACCGCGCTGAAAAATCTCTGCGTCGACATTGCCGCCGGAAATGACGGCAATCACATCGTCGCCTGTGCTTTGATCTGCATGAAAGAGCGCTGCGGCCAAAGCAACTGCGCCACCGGGTTCTGCTGCCAGTTTCTGGCGCAGGAAGGCATGGCCCATCGCCCGAAGCGCCTCTTCTTCGGTCACGACAATGCCGGGCCCGCAAAGCCTGTGCATGATGGGAAAGGTGAGATCACCGGGGCAGGGCGTCAGGATTGCGTCGCACAAGCCCCCAGCGGTGGTGTTGTTGCGTTCAATCCCACCGGACCGCAGCGAGCGGGCCACGTCGTCATAGCCTTCCGGCTCCACCGGGCGCACGGTGAGGCCGGGCGCATCCGCCTCCAGCGCCAAGGCGATGCCCGCCGTCAGCCCACCACCGCCACAACAGACAAGAACATCTGCTGTTTCAATGCCTTGCGCGGCGGCCTGTTCCGCGATTTCAAGCCCGGTGGTGCCTTGGCCCGCGATCACCTGCGGCTCATCATAGGGTTTGATCAAGGTCAGCCCGCGGTCTTCGGCAAGCCGCGCGCCAATGGCCTCCCGGCTTTCGCCCGCGCGGTCATAAAGCACGACCTCGGCCCCATAGGCGCGCGTGTTCGCGATCTTCAACGCGGGCGCGTCCGAGGGCATGATGATCACCGCCGGTGCGCCATGCATCTTGGCCGCCAGCGCCACGCCTTGGGCGTGATTGCCGCTGGAAAAGGCGATCACACCGCGCGCGCGGTCTGCCTCAGGCAAGGCAGAAACCGCAGACCATCCGCCGCGAAATTTGAAGCTGCCGGTGTGTTGCAGGCATTCTGGCTTGAGCCAAACCCGGCGGCCCGCGATCTCATCGAGAAAGGGGGAGTTCAAGAGCGGCGTACGCCGCACAACACCCTTTGCACGGGCCGCAGAGGCGCGGATCATGTCAATATTCATCGCATTTTCCCCAACCACGCAGAGAGCGCGGCCACCGATTCAATTTCGTCCAGAAACGGGGCGTGTCCGCGCCCCGGCACCACGGCGGCCACCATGTCGGGCCTGCGCGCCTGCATTTTGGTCAGCGTGTCTTGGGTCAACAAATCGCTGTTGGCCCCGCGAATACAGGCAATAGGCAGGCCTTCCATCGCGTCAAACATAGGCCACAGATCCGGCAGCTCAGTGCCCGCCGCCTCGGTCGCGTCGCGCAAGCCCGGATCATAGCTGATGTTCAGCCCATCGGCGTCTTCGGTAAAGTTCTTCTGCGCTTCACGCACCCATCGTTCGTGCGAGACGCCTTCAAAGCCGCGAAACACATAGGCCAGCGCTTGTGCCGCTTCCTCATAAGTTTTGGAGGCCGGACGCCGCCCCAGATAGGTCATGATCGCCGCCAACCCGCTCAGATCCAGTTCCGGGCCGATGTCATTGAGCGCGACACCCAGCACCCGATCTTTTGCCGCCATGCACAGCATCATGCCCTGCATTCCACCGCGCGAGGTGCCGAGAAACGCCGCCTTTTCGAGGCCCAGTTGGTCCATCAGCCCTATGATGTCCTGGCATTCCACGGGCAGGGTATAGTTCTGCCAATTTGTGTCCCACTCCGATTGGCCGCGCCCGCGCATGTCCATGCGGATCACACGGCAGCCGATCAGATGCGGGGCGACCTCGTCAAAATCCTGCGTGGTCCGGGTGAGACCGGGCAGGCAGATCACCGGCAGGCCAGTGCCTTCGTCGGTGTAATACAGGGTCAGGCCATCAAAGCTTTGGAACGTGGGCATCAGGCGCTCGCAATCTTTGGAATGCCGGTCAGGTCGGTCAGGTGGTGATTGGGCGCGGCCACGAGCCGGTCCACCGGCTCGCCTGCGCGGTTGACCCAGGCGGTTTCAAACCCATAGGCCGCTGCGGCGCAGGCATCCCAACCGTTTGAGCTGACAAACAAAACTTCGGATTTTTCGCAGCCGAAGTGCTGGCCCACGAGGTCATAGACCCGCGCATCCGGTTTGAAGATGCCGACGCTTTCCACAGAAAGCGTGGTGTCCAGCACCTCTTCGATGCCTGCTGATTGCACCGCGCCGTTCAGCATATCCGGCGAGCCGTTCGACAGGATCGCGGTGTTCATGCCATTTGCTTTCAGCGCGGCCAGCATGTCGGGCACTTCGGGGTAGGCCTGAAGCTCCCAATAAAGCGCCAGCAGCCGTTCGCGCATGGCGGCATCGCCTGCAAGGCCCAGCTTTTCCAGCGCCCAGTCGAGGCCATCTTGTGTGACCTGCCAGAAATCCGTGTGATCGCGAGTTACGGCCCGCAGCCAGGTGTATTGCAGCTGTTTCGTGCGCCAATGTTCGGCCACTTGCGGCCAGACATCCGCCAGCGCGGTGTGGTCGGGTTCCGAGGCAGCCTGGCGCGCGGCAGCGGCGACGTCAAACAGGGTTCCGTAGGCGTCAAAGACGCAGGTGGTGATGGGCATGGGTGATCTCCCTTCGCTTTGACAGCACCCTGTCACGGGTCTGCGGGAAGGGAAAGCGGGATTAGGCGGGGGTGCGGGGCACGTGTGTGGTAGATTGCGGTTGTCTTGCGCCCGGAACATGGCCGCAGGCCGCCGGGCGCGCGCCGGACCGCCCCGGAGGGCCGGCGCTTTGTTGACGTATGCGCGCCAAAAGATCGAAAGAAGACCTGGCTGCCATAAAGCGCCGCCGAACTGACGGAGCAGCGCCGCCCCGCGGTCCGGCGCGCGCCCGGCTTGCGCTTTTCGTTCTGATTGTCGGAGCCGCGTGCGGGCTGGGCCTCGGGCCAGCGATGCAGCACTGGGTCGGTGCGATTTATGGCGGCCACTTTGCCTCTTCGAACAGATGGAGGCGCGGGTGTCGACATCGCGCTGGGCCGTGGGGAGGCCCAGCACGTGCGTGGCGGGCTAAAGCCCTGGTTCCACGCTTCTGGTGCTTAGAATGGTTGAGAAACCTTACAGGTTCTCTTGCTGCGGCATCCCCAGCACATGGAACCCGCCGTCCACGTTGATGATCTGGCCAGTGGTGCAGGCGCCGCCGTCTGAGGCTAGATACACCGCCGTGGCCCCAACCGCCTCAAGGGTCGCATTTGAGCGCATCGGCGCGTTCTGATCGGTGTGCTTATAGGTCTTTCGCGCCCCGCCGATTGCGGCCCCGGCCAGCGTTTTCATTGGGCCGGGAGAGATGGCATTCACCCGAATACCTTCCGGCCCCAGATCGTTGGCCAAATAGCGCGTCGCACTTTCCAACGCCGCCTTGGCCACGCCCATCACGTTGTAATTCGGCACAACCCGGTTGGAGCCCTGATAGGTCAACGTCATCAGCGTGCCGCCATTGTCTATCATCATCGGATGGGCCCGCCGCGCGACCTCGATGAAGGAATAGGCGCTGATGTCGAGCGAATGCTTAAAGTTCTCGCGGCTGGTGTTCAAAAACCGGCCCGTCAGCTCGGATTTGTCAGAAAATGCAATGGCATGGACCAGAAAGTCCATCGTGCCCCAACGCTCTTGCAGCTCGGCAAAGGCCCCATCCAATGCGGCATCATCCGTGACATCCGCATCGACCATGAAATCCGACCCGACGCTTTCCGCCAAGGGCCGCAGGCGGGAGCCAAAGGCTTCGCCCTGATAGGTAAAGGCCAGCTCGGCCCCGGCCTCTGCCATCGCTTTGGCAATCCCCCAGGCGATCGAGCGTTCGTTGGCAACGCCCATGATCAAACCGCGTTTTCCTGCAAGCAATCCGGTCATGTCAAAAAGTACCTAGTCTTGAAGTTTGGATAATATCATCGACCCGTTGGTGCCGCCAAAACCAAAGGAGTTGGTCATCACGGAATCAAGGCCTGCGTTTTCGCGGGTCTCGGTGGCGATCTCTTCGGGGTTCAGCGCCGGGTCCAGCGTTTCTACGTTGATGGACCGGGTGATAAAGTCATTGTCGAGCATCAGAAGACAGAAAATCGCCTCCAACGCGCCTGCAGCCCCCTGCGCGTGGCCTGTCATGGATTTGGTCGAGCTGACGGGCGGTGTGCTGCCTTCGCCAAAGACGCGACGGACCGCTTCGATCTCGCCCACATCGCCTACCGGCGTCGAAGTGCCATGCGCGTTGATATAGCTGATCGCGCGCCCTTCGGGCAGCGTGGCCAGCGCGCCGCGCATCGCGCGTTCGCCGCCTTCGCCCGACGGGGCGACCATATCGTGGCCGTCGCTTGTGGCGGCATAGCCCGTCACTTCGGCATAAATCTTGGCCCCACGTGCCTTGGCCCGCTCAATCTCTTCGAGCACGACAATGCCGCCGCCGCCGGTGATCACAAACCCATCGCGGTTGGCGTCAAAGGCGCGCGAGGCTTTTTCGGGCGTGTCATTGTATTTCGATGACATCGCGCCCATCGCGTCAAACAGGCACGAAAGCGACCAATCCAGCTCTTCACCGCCGCCCGCAAACATCACGTCTTGTTTGCCCAGCATGATCTGTTCTGCCGCGTTGCCGATGCAATGCAGCGAGGTCGAACAGGCCGAGGTGAT
>JABSSA010000109.1 GCA_013214665.1 Paracoccaceae bacterium | reverse complement strand
TACACACGGGCATGATTGGGTTGAAAGAAAAACCCCCTGCGGCCTGGACCCCTGAGCAAACGGTGGATTTCTTTCTCGACAGTATTGGCAAAGGAGACTTCTACATTCTGTGTCCCGACAATGATGTACCGCGCAGCTTGGACGAAAAGCGCATTGCCTGGTCTGTCGGGGACATTATCGAAAACCGGCCCGCGCTCAGCCGATGGCATCCATCGTACACGAGCGCCTTTGAGGACTTTATCAACAGTTAGGAAGATCGGGTGTGTGCGCAAAAAACCGCACTCGGTTCGCAGGACTCAATAAAATCCTGTTCAACTGCGTTGCTGCGCGCCCCGGGATATGCGAAGTCTGCCTCAAGTAGCGTAAAATGAATACAGGTTCGGCATGAACATTTATACCGCGCGGCGTACCACGATGGTTGATACGCAAGTTCGTCCGTCGGATGTGACAAAATTCCCTATTATTGATGCGATGTTGCAGGTAGCGCGCGAAAAATTTGTGCCGACCTCGCAAAAAGAGACCGCCTATGTCGGGGAAAACCTCGAGATTGGGGACAATCGGGTGGTTTTGGAACCGCGCACATTGGCGAAAATGCTGGATGGCTTGGATATCTCGCCCGACGATCTGGTTTTGGATCTAGGCTGTGGGTACGGCTATTCCTCTGCGGTGATTGCCCGGATGGCCGAGGCTGTGGTTGCCGTGGAAGAAGACAGCTACATCGCCCGCGATGCGCAAGAGGCTTTGTCTGAAGCGCAGGCCGACAATGTGATCCTGCACGAAGCGCCGTTGGCCGAAGGTGCGCCAGAGCACGGGCCTTATGATGTGATCATCGTTCAGGGCGGTGTTGCGTCAATTCCGGCCGCGATTTTGGACCAAATGAAAGATGGGGCGCGGATCGGAGCCGTTTTTGTTGAGAACGGGGTTGGCGAAGCGCGGATTGGCTATAAGATTGACGGCAACATAACATGGCGCAGCGCGTTCAATGCGGGCGCACCGATTTTGCCTGGCTTTGAGGCGGTCGTAGAATTTACATTCTGACAACGGGACGGGTTGGACAGATGCAGGGGGACAAGATGGCGATTACGAGAACCTGGTTCGGGTCTTTCAAAGCAATCGGAGCGTCGGTGGCGATTGCCGCGGCTTTCGGAACATTCGCAATCCCGCACAATGCCTCCGCTGAGACACTCGCTGATGCGCTTGTCGGGGCCTATAATCACAGCGGTTTGCTGGATCAGAACCGCGCGCTTTTGCGAGCCGCTGACGAAGATGTCGCGACATCCCTTGCGGCGTTGAAGCCCATCGTGAGCTGGCAAGCTGATATCCAACAGAGCATCGGCAATAACAACAGCGCGGCGACGCTGGGCAGCAATATCGACGTGAATTCGGCGACCATCAGCATCTCGATCGCGCTTGATTACCAATTGTTCGATTTCGGCGCAGATTCGGCGCGTGTCGCCGCTGCGAAAGAATCCGTGCTGGCAACGCGCGCTGGGCTGTTGTCGGTGGAGCAAAACGTTCTTCTCCGGGCGGTATCCGCATTTATGAACCTGCGACGCACCATCGAAACGGTGGCTTTGCGCGAAAACAACCTTCGGCTGCTGACAGAAGAATTGCGCGCAGCCAAGGATCGGTTTGATGTTGGCGAAGTGACACGCACGGATGTGGCCTTGGCCGAAGCACGGTTGGCGCAAGCCCGCAGCGGTTTGGCCGCCGCACAAGGCGACTTTGTGCAGGCCCAGGAAGAATACCGCAACGCTGTGGGCCGTAAGGCGAGACAACTGTCACCTCCGCCACCTTTGCCCGCGACAGCCAACTTGATGGAAGAGGCGCGCTCGCGCGCTTTGCGTCAGCATCCTGATATCGTTGCAGCGCAGCGTCAGGTCGCTTCAGCAGAGCTTTTGGTCAACGCGGCAGAGCGCGACATGCTGCCAACGTTGTCGTTGCGCGGCACGGCTTTTGTCGAAGACAACATTCATGACGATGGTTACAACAACAACCTGAATTTCGGCCTGCGTGCGACAGGACCGATTTACCAGGGTGGGCGCCTATCCGCATTGGCGCGTCGTTCGGCCGCCATACGCGATTCCCAGCGGGCCAACTTGCATGTTGTCCGCCACAACGTCGAAGCAGACCTTGGCAACTCCTTTGCCCGGCTAATGGCCGCCGTTGCGAGCCTGGAAGCCTCAGAGCGTCAGATCATCGCGGCACGCGTCGCGTTCCGTGGGATCCGCGAAGAGGCATCGTTGGGCGCACGGACGACTTTGGATGTTTTGGATGCCGAACAAGAATTGCTGGACGCGCAGGCCGCCAAGATCGCAGCGCAAGCGGATCAGTACATCGCGGCCTATTCGGTTTTGGCGGCAATGGGCGAATTGACGGCGGAACGCTTGAAATTGCCTGTAAAGCTTTATGACCCTGCTGCGTATTACAAGCTGGTCAAAGAAGCGCCGCATTTGCAAAGCAAACAAGGCAAGGCACTAGATCGTGTGTTGAAATCGCTGCAAAAGAACTGACGATTTTATCGGTCTGTTGTGAGAATCTTTGGCGAGCGCTAACATGCGTCTCAAGGTAAGAGCGGTTTAGGTTTATGTCGGATCCAATGTCTCATTCCGAGGTCGAAGATGTATTATCATCTATCCGCAAACTTGTGTCCGACACCAAACCAAAGACCGAGCCTGATACTGACGCGCGTCTGACCGACAAGCTGGTTTTGACGCCGTCTTTGCGCGTGACAGACGCGTTAGACAATCGCTCCGATGCCGAAGACGATGGGGACTCGCATCTTGATCCTCTGCAGCGGGTCACAGCCCTTCTTGATGAAGCTGAACAAACCATTCGGGAGCCGAAGCCAGCGCCTCTTACTCTGGTGCCGTCCGAACAGGTTTTTGAGGAAGATCACCAGGAAAATGCTGAGACGTCTCAAGATGACGCAGAAGAGGACGATGCCGCCACGGCGGATATCGAAGTGTTCGCCAGCGAAGACGTAGAGTCGGATGAAGAACCTTCGGAAACGGTGCAAAGCGAGGAGTCGCAGGACCTTGTTCCAACGGGCTGGTTGGATGGCGACGCCGATGAAAATGACGTTCTGATTGCTCAAAACGAAGAGCAAGACGAAGCGCAGGATACTGATCCAAAAATTGACTGGAAAAGCGTGCGCCACGAAACGCTTGCCAATTTTGCCGCACAGCGGGTTGACGGCGCGCCGCAAGAGAACGAAGTGCACGCGTCTGAAGCGGAAGAGCCAGCCGAAAGTCTGGGTGAGAAGGTCGCCGCATTGGAAACGCTGATCCAAAACCGTAGTGATCAGTGGGAACCCGATGATGCCGGTACAGACGAATACGCCGGGACCGAGGCTCCGCCGATGGCTTGGAAGGATGTAACCCCTTTGGGTCACGTTGTGGACCTGGACACATCGACTTCAGAGCCGGGCGAAGACATCGTTCCAGAAGATCATACAGCGACCGAACCGCTGGTCGACGAAGACGCTCCGCGCGCGGCGCAAGCGCCTGTCACAGAAGCTGCAGAGCCCGCTGCCGAAGCGTCACCAGCTTTTGACGAAGATCTGCTGGATGAAGATGCGTTGCGCGATTTGGTGAGCGAAATCGTCCGTGAAGAGCTACAGGGTGCGTTGGGTGAAAAGATCACTCGCAACGTGCGCAAGCTGGTGAGGCGAGAGATTCACAGAATTCTCGCGGCACAGGACTATGAGTAAGCAGGGGGTCGTCACGCGCACCCGGCAGGTGAATTGAACACGCCTGCACATCTGCTTCTTGGTGCGGCCCTTTGCGGTCGCCCTCCAACTTCGAAAGTAATTGGCGCCGCCTTCATCGGAGGGATGTTGCCCGATCTGTCGCTCTACGTGATGGGATTTGTTTCGCTCTTTGTGCTGCAAATCCCGCCGAGCGTCGTGTTCAACGAACTCTATTTTTCCGATGCCTGGCAGACCGTTTTTGCAATCGATAATTCGTTTTTCGTTTGGGGCGCACTGCTTGGGATTGCAATCTACCTTCGAAAGCCCTGGGCCGTCGCGTTGACGGCGGCGGCGTTGTTGCATGTGGCTTTGGATTTTCCACTGCATCACGACGACGGCAGACCACATTTCTGGCCGGTGTCGGATTGGGTCTTTGAAAGCCCGTTCAGCTACTGGGATCGTAGCCAGGGTGCCAATTGGATTGCGCCTTTGGAATTTGTGCTCGTCGTCCTTGCGTTTGCGAGCATGGTGGTCCGCCGTGTGCCGAGATGGGCGCTATTGGTCGGCGCGTGTTTGCTTGCGGCGGAAGGCTGGATCGTCTTCCAGTGGATTTTCGTTTTCGCGGCTTAAAGTAGTGCATCGCAAAAAACTCCGCTCAAAATAGAAAACGCGCCCGAATTGGGCGCGCGTTCTAAAAACTTGCTGAGCTATGTTTTACGCGGCTTCAGCCTGCAGGGCAGCATTGCGGCGTTCGGATTCTTCGCGCGACAGAGCGACAGATGTACGAACACCCTTTGCCACGAAATCCATCAGGCCATCTACAACACGCTCGTTCGGGTCAATCCCGGCGCATGTCAGCACTTCACGGCCGTCACGCGACCGGGCCCAACGGGCAATTTGCTCAGGACCATTGCCAAACTTTTTGTCGTCAGCAATAGCGTCATCGAGCGCAGCCAGTACCACGGCTGCAAAGAGTTTACGTGCACGATTACCTTGTTCATTATTAAAGGCAGTGCCGTCAACGAACTGAGTCATTCGTCGTCCTTCCTATTATTCTTGCTCTTGTCTTTTCGGCGTGAAGCTATGTATGGCCTAAACGCACCGATTCGGGTACCGATATTTTGCATGGCCCCCATGCGTCGAGTGCATAGCTCAGAGCTGATTGTGGCGGAATTTGGGCGCTTGAGACCCGACCTTGAGCGGGATATAGGGTCTAATGACACGATATCAACCATATGAAGTGGTTTTCCAGAATGGCTAAAATTAACGGAAACGAAATCCGCCCCGGAAATGTGCTTGAACATAACGATGGGTTGTGGGCAGCGGTCAAAGTCGACCACGTAAAGCCCGGAAAGGGCGGCGCTTTTGCGCAGGTCGAGATGCGCAATCTGCGCAATGGCTCCAAGCTGAACGAGCGTTTTCGGAGCGCGGACAAGGTAGAACGCGTGCGTCTTGAGCAGAAGGACCAACAGTTCCTTTATGAAAGCGACGGCATGCTGGTCTTCATGGACACTGAGACCTACGAGCAGATCGAGCTTTCCGCTGACCTGCTTGGTGAGCGCCGTCCTTTTTTGCAGGATGGCATGACCATTGTCGTCGAATTCTACGACGCCGAAGCGCTGAACGCGACGTTGCCCCAAAAAGTGGTGTGCAAGATTGTCGAGACCGAGCCAGTGGTCAAAGGTCAAACGGCCGCCAACAGCTTTAAGCCTGCTGTGTTGGATAATGGTGTGCGCGTCATGATCCCGCCGTTCGTGGGCGAGGGCGAAGACATCGTGGTCAACACAGAGACTATGGAATACTCTGAGCGCGCGTAAGCCGCTTCGAAGCGGCTTGGAACGCGCTTATAGCGCGTTCCTCTTTTGCTTTATCGTTGACGCAGGCGCGGATTGAATGCGTCGTTGAGCCCGTCACCAATGAGGCTCACGGAAAACACCGTCAGAAAGATCATCAGGCCGGGAATAGTCACGGGCCACCACGCGTCCAAAATGTACTCGCGGTTCGCGCCGATCATCAGACCCCAGCTCATCACGTTGGGATCGCCCAAGCCAAGAAATGACAGACCCGCCTCGAACAGGATCGCGACGCCCACTGTAAGGGTCGCTGAGACGATGAGCGGTGGCGCGGCGTTAGGCAGGATAAACCGCCACATGATCCGCCACGTGGGTGTCCCGCTCGCGCGGGCGGCAGTGATATATTCAAGCTCTTTGATCTTGAGAAATTCGGCGCGGGTCAATCGTGCGGTTTGCGGCCAGCTGACCACGCCAATGGCAAGCGCAATCACGAAAAGAGACGGCGTGAACAACGTCACAAGCACCATCGCAAACAGCAGCGCAGGCAGCACCTGAAAGAACTCGGTAACACGCATCAGCAGGTTATCGACCCAGCCGCCGAAATAACCAGCCGTCGCTCCGAGAAGCAGGCCAATGACCATCGTAATTGCCGCGGCAGATGCGCCAACTGTTAGGGTGGGCCCCCCGCCCGAAAGTAACCCGGCGACAATGTCACGTCCCAGATAATCCGTGCCGAGTGGAAACTCGGGTGTCATGCCAGGGGGCTCATGGGGGGCCCAGACGATCTCGTAAGGATCGCCTTGAAACAACAAGGTGCCGTATAGCGTCATGCCCAGGATCGCGATCATCAAAATGAGACCGAACATCGCAGGAATATTTTTGCGAAACATGTGCCAGGCCTCCCGCATGGGGGAGCGGCTGACGTTCTCTTTGATAGGGTCGGCCAAATCGGTCATGTTTCGTCCTTCAGGCGTGGATCAGCAAATCGGTAGCTGAAATCAGTGATCAGGTTGGCGACAACGACCATCAACGAGGCAAAGAACAAAACGCCCATGATGGTCGGGTAGTCGCGGCGCAAGATGGAGTCGAACGCCAACCGCCCCATGCCGGGCCAGTTAAAGACGGTTTCCACCAACAATGCGCCCGATATCAGGTTGCCAAACTGAAGACCGGCAACTGTCAGAATTGGCAACAGAGCGTTGCGCAACGCGTGCGAGAAAACGACGATACGCTCGTTCAAGCCCTTGGCGCGCGCCGTGCGAATATAGTCTGCGGAGAGGGCGTCGAGCATCGATGCGCGTGTGAGGCGGGCGTATTGCGCCAGATAGATGATCGCGAGGGTGAAGGCCGGCAACACCAGGTGGTGGGCGATGTCTTTGGTTTGCGTCCACCAATCTGCGTTGCGCAGTTTGACCGACTGCATGCCTTCAACCGGGAACCAGGGGAGCCAGGAGGCAAAGAGAATGATCAACATGATCCCGGTCCAAAATACCGGGACGGCGTAACCAATCGTCGACAAGACCGACACGAGCGCAGAAAGCGGTCCATGCGGCTTGCGCGCAGCGATCGCGCCCATCAACACGCCTAGCACAATCGACAAAAGCTGTGCTGTGATGACCAGCAGTATGGTCGGCCAGATCCGATCTCCGATGAGGCTCGCGACGGGTTGGTTGAAAAAGAAGCTTTCGCCCAGATCAAACTGAGCCACGCTTGAGATATAAATCCATAGCTGCGTCAGGACGGGCTTGTTGAGGCCATAGGCTTCGCGAATGCTTTCCAGCATTTCTTCGGTCGCACCGCCCATCTCGCCGGCAATCACCACGGCCGGGTCGCCTGGCGCGAGGCGGATCAGGAGGAAATTCAAAACGACCACGCCCAGCATGAGCAAAAAGCCATATATCAGGCGACGGATCACATAAGAAGCATTCACGGATACTATTCCTGCGGAGGTGTTTGGAACAGGCCGACGATACTGTCGGCGGGGATTTGATTATCCCAGAGAGGTGCAGAGGCCGGAAAAACCGGCCTCCACTTTGAGCATTGTGGCGATCACTCGCCCCATTCAACCATATCCATTGGGTGCATTGTGCCCCAGATACCGGTTGGAACGTTCTTGAGCTTTTTGTTGTACGCTGTGTGGTATGGCAGCGAGTTGATCCAGTAGATCGGCAGATCGGTTGCGACCTGCTGCTGGAACTGAGCGTAAAGCGCTTTCCGCTTGTCATCGTCTTGCTCAACGGCCGCAGCGTTCAGAATGTCATCAACGGATGTATTCGTGTACTGCTGCGTGTTGGACCAGATCACACCCTGGCGAATGTTCGAGCTGAGATAGGTCCGGTGCACCCCGATCACAGGGTCGCCCCAGTTGAACACAACGTCCATGGAAAGTTCAAAGTCATGTCCGCCAACGCGGCCCGCCCATGTTGGGAAGTCAGGAGCGGCGCGAACTGTGACGTTGATGCCGATCTTTTTCAGCTGCGACTTCATGTATTCAGCCACAGATTGCTGCTGCTCTTTGGGGCCGGGGATGTAGTCGATCGTCAAATCCATCCCGTCGCCAAACCCGGCTTCGGCCATGAGTGCATTCGCCTTGTCGAGGTCGACGTCGTAGGCGGGGATGCTTTCGTCAAAGTAAGGCGAACTTTCGATGATTGGGCCACGCTGAGGGCTAGATACGCCGCGGTGCAGAGCTTTGGTGATGAACTCACGGTCGACCGCGTAGGCAATCGCTTGGCGCACACGTACGTCAGAGAGCTTTTCAGAGGCGGTATTAAACGCCAGCCAGTTGATCGGGCCAACGGCGGCATAGCCTTCTGAGGTGACCGCCAGATCTTCGTCTTTTTCAAGACGGCGGATTTCCTGAGAGCCGGCCATGAACGGATACATATCCGCGTCACCATTCTCCATCGCGATCAGCAAAGCGGATGGATCTTTGATGATCCGAATGATGATCTCATCGAGCTTTGGGCGACCTTCGAGGAAGAAATTTGGGTTCTTCTTCATCACAACCGCTTCACCGGCGGTGAATTCTTCCAGCATGAAGGGGCCGGAGCCGATCGGTGCCGAGTTCGCGGGGTGCGATTTTGGATCCTGACCGTCACCATAGATGTGCTTTGGCAGAACCGGCGCCAATGCGGGCGACAACGCCAACAGCAACGCTGGGTGCGGCTGGCTCAGCTTGATCACAGCTGTGTTGGCATCGGGTGTCTCAATGGTTTCAACCGGCGCAAACATCGACTTGAAGGGGTGGTTTTCCTTCGTTGTCATGATGGAGAATGCAACGTCTTCGGACGTGACAGGCTTGCCGTCATGGAAGGTCGCGTTCTTTGCCAGGTTGAGCGTCACGCTCAGGCCGTCTTCGGAAACTTCCCAGCTTTCCGCCAGATATGGCTGTGGGTTCCAGTTTTCGTCATAGCGCAAGGGTGATGCGAAAATCTGAGTAGATGGTACAGCCGTGGCAATGCCGGATTGCACCGCACCGTTGAGGTGGCGTGGCACCTGTGTCGATGCAATCACGAGCGTGCCACCGTCCGCAAAGACGGGTGCCGCTGTAATCGATAGGGCAGCAAATGCAGCTGCGCCCATCAGTTTAGACATGAGTTTCATGTAATTCTCCCTATTGTTTTCTGGCCTTTTCCTGACGCTGCCCTAATCACAAGCAACAGAAAACAGTCTTTTGCTGGAGGTAAACCGCCAAAATTTAGCGCTTTAATCGGAGAATTGCGCAGTTTTTTCACTCAAGTGTTAACGATCAGATGGTCGAACCCGCCTTGAGCAGAGATGTCTGCACAGGTTGTCAAAGCCGCTTGAACGATTGTTGAGCGGCGCGAAACTTCGGTGAAGGCCACGCCATACTGAGGCGACTCCTGATCGCCGCCGACCGGGCGTGCGACAAATCCATTTTGGCCATCTCGTTCATTGGGGCCGCAAATATTCACAAGACCATAGCCAAAGTTGGCGGCCACAAGGCCGCGCAAAACGGACGAAGACTTCGTGGTGTGAACAACGCGAGGCGTTAGGCCTTCAGCTTCAAAAAGGCCGAAGAAATAGGGCCTTGCACCCGGCAAATCCAAAAGGATCATCGGTTGATCGGCCAATTCCTGCAACGAGATCTTTGTCTGTTGGGCCAGCGGCGACATGTCAGGCACCAATGCGATCGGATGTGCCGCGAACATGGGAACAAATCCCAATTGCTCGGGCTCATCGCGCCGGTAGGTCAGTGCAAGGTCCACCGTGCCTGCTTTGAGAAGGTCCTGAATCGACATCATATCGCCTTCGCGCAAATCGATCCGGATGTCGGGGTATTGCTTGGAAAGCTGTTTGAGTATGGGCGGCAGTACATGCGGCGCTGTGGGCGCGTAACATCCAAGTCGCAATGTCCCCGACGGCTGTCCCGCCAACGATAAAACATCAGATTCAAAAATGCGCGCCTGCTCAAGAAACTGCTGAATGCGCTTGCCAACCTCTCGGCCTCGTTCGGTCGCTTTGATCCCCTTGGCGGGCATTCTGCGAAACAGCTCAGCCTTGGTTGCATCCTCGACTGCATTGATAGCCGCGGTGATCGAGGATTGCGAAATGTTCATCTCCGACGCAGCGTTGGCTATGGAGCCTGTACGCAGTGCTGCATCAAAGTATCGGAGCTGTTTCAGGGTAAAGTGCATCTCGATCCGCCAAAAATTAGCTGTACGCCCGACAGTAAAACTATTTTTTGAATGGTCAAACCTCAGGTACCGATAAGCAAGCAAAAGAGAATGGTCATGCCAAAAATCACTGTTTTTAAAGCAAAAAACATCGTTACGATGGATCCCAACCAACCGATAGCAACTCACGTTGGGGTCTCAGATGGGCGCATTTTGGCCGTCGGAGATGCGAATTGCGCGGATGCTTGGGGCGATGTTGTGCACGATGACAGCCTTGCGCATGCGGTTTTGATGCCCGGTTTGGTTGAAGGGCACGCGCACATGATGGCGGGTGCGATGTGGCGCTATGCCTATGCCGGGTATCATGATCGGATCGACCCGGATGGCAAGTTGTGGAAAGGCATGACGGACATCGACAGCGTCATTTCTGGGCTGAAAGACTATGAAAAAACGCTCGGCCCCGATGAACCCTTGGTTGGGTGGGGATTCGATCCGATTTTCCTGACGACCGAACGGTTGAGCGCAAAGCATCTGGACCAGATCTCAACCGATCGACCCATTGCGATCATGTTCTCAAACTTCCACCTGATGTGTGTGAACTCCACCGCGCTCGATATGGTTGGATATGATGCGGGCTCAAACGCAGAAGGGATTGTGAAAGGCGGCGACGGGCAGCCCACAGGCGAGTTGCAGGAAATGGCCGCAATGTACCCGGTCATGCGGCGCCTGGGCGTCGATTTCAGGGGGTTGAGCCAGACGCCTGAGGCGATCCGCAGCTATGGAGAAGTGGCCAAACGCGCGGGCGTCACGACCATGACCGATCTGTTTTCCGGCCTGGAAGAAGAAGACGTCGCCGTGATGAAAGACGTCACTGGCGCGCCGGACTTTCCTTTGCGGATTGTGCCGGCTTTGGGAGCTGCCGAAGATCCTGTGAGCGTGGCGAACCGAGCTGAGGCCGTCGCCAAACACAGCACTGACAAGCTGCGTTTGGGGGCGGTTAAACTGATGACCGACGGGTCAATCCAGGGGTGGACGGCTCGCGTCCGCTGGCCCGGATATATTGGCGGACAGCCCAATGGCATTTGGAACACCCCGCCCGAAGGCATTCACGCTCTGTGCTTAGAGATGCAAAAGCGTGGCATTCAAATGCACATCCACGTCAATGGTGATGAAGCGGCCGAAGTGTCGCTGGACGCGATTGAGGCAGCACTCCGGGCCCATCCGGGGCAGGGGCATCGCCATGTGTTGCAGCATTGCCAAATGATGGGCGAAGACTTGTTTGCGCGGGCTGCTGAGCTGGGCGTGTGCTGCAATATCTTCTCGAACCACATCTGGTATTTTGGCGATCAACACGCCGCTTTGACCATCGGACGCGAACGGGCGGAGCGGATGGATGGGGCGCGGTCTGCGCTGGATCATGGTGTACATGTCGCGCTGCATTCCGATGCGCCGGTTACTCCACTCGGGCCACTTTTCACGGCATGGTGTGCAGTGAACAGAGAGACGATGTCGGGGGTAACTCTGGGAGAAGCGCAGAAGATCACCCTCGATGAGGCCCTTTATGCCATCACGATGGGAGCGGCCTATACGCTGAAACTGGATCACGAGATTGGGTCGATATCGGTGGGCAAGATCGCGGATTTCGCCGTACTGGACCAAGATCCGTACGATGCTGGCGGGGCTGGTTTGAAGGATATCGAAGTGTTGGGAACGGTCGCTGGCGGCGTGCTGCATTTGCTATGAGATTACCGCTGACGGTTATTGGTGGATACCTCGGCGCAGGGAAAACCACGTTGATCAACCGGCTGCTGTCAGAAGATCACGGGCTGCGTTTGCTTGTGATGGTCAATGACTTCGGTGCCATCAACATCGACGCGGGCCTGCTGAAAAGCGCCAGC
>JABSSA010000108.1 GCA_013214665.1 Paracoccaceae bacterium | reverse complement strand
GGGCAGCTACCCTGCCCTCGCTTCCCCAAGTCCCTCGGTATGCGCGGCTCCCGGCTCACTAGAGCCAAGAGCCGCGCATTCGCCCCGCTCAGGAGACCGACCATGTCAAAGATTGCATCGCAAGCCGCCCGCGTCTGGAAATCGGCACAGCTTTACATCGGCTTTCACCGGGACCCGGAGGGCCGACAGCGCAGCGCGCCAAAGGTTTGGCCCCCGAAAGATGCGCGGGCGAGCATTCACGCCGATCCGGACATCCAGGAAACATTCCTGATGCTCAAGAGTGCCGATGGCGATGCCGATCAGGATGTGCAGATCAAGTTGCGCCCTGACATGGTGGTACTGCGCCGGGATTTCGACGGTGCCTGGGAGGGCATCATCGCGGATGCGCATTCTGTCGCCGTCAAGGTCGGCGGCGTGTCGATCCGCATCAATCATGACGGCTCGATCACGCGCGAGGACGGCGACAGCACCACTTGGGTCGAGGCGGATGGCGGTGTCCTGAAGAAGACCGAGTTTGTTGAGGCCGCGGTGTCTTCCGATGGCATGGAGATGACGCGGCGGACACCTGACAATCTGACATCCATTACCCCGCGGGGTCTATTGTCGAAGGATCGGTAGGTCTTTTCCAGTTTCGCTGTTGGTTGGCCCTTCGGCAGAGCCGACCGGGCTCTATGCTGCGCACTAAGCCAGCCAGGCTGTCTTCGCCCATGCGGGTGACGATCCCTAGGGCAGGCCGTGCCCATCGCCTCGCCGGAATGTCCTTCATCGTGTTTGGGCAGGACCTCTGCCCCCCTCATTAGGCCATAGGTGGACTGAACACGCATCTCGACCCGCCTTGGAGGACCGATAGGCCCCTCACGACCAATGGCCCGGGTGTGGCACAAATGGTGGTGCGTTTCGCGTACCGCACGGGCCTTTGTCGAAGACCGTGTATGATATCGGCTGCGGGGTTGGTTCCCCGTCTCTCATGGCTCCGAGATGAGGATGGTCTGACACCGTTGGGGCGTGTCGATCTGCCTTGTTTCTTTTCGATCTACGGGTTGCGGATCTCGGCCGCTCGCGTGCCCGTCGCTTTGCTCCGGCAAGCAGAAGTACGGTTTCCACCCTCCAGGGCGGACCCTCCGAATTTCCACTTGCCCGATCTGCCCTGGTCGATCCGCCGGGTCACCCGCATCGAAACAAGGAGATCGACAATGTCCAACAAGATGTTCACCCTCACTGTTCCCGTCACCTTCAAGAAAGACGGCAAGGACCAAACCAGCTTCCGGCGCGTCGGCGCGGTCTTCGAGAACACCCGCGAGAATGGCGAGACCGTGCTCTCCATCAAGCTCGACTTCCCGGTTGCGGTCACCGAGCTGGTCGCCTTTCCGCCCAAGGCGGACGGAGACGATGGCCAGGTCACCGAATAAGACCCTATCGAGCAGAGGGGCGGCAGAGGTGCCGCCCTCACGCACGTTCCAGACACCAGAGCAAGGTTTCCGGGTTGCACGCTGCGTGCCGTCAGACAGGGCAGGCTGTCGGCCAGCACCAGCACCAGAGCTTGCAAAACGGCCTAAAAAGTAATACCTTATTGAGTAAAGGTATTACTGGAGGCGCAAATGCCAACGACGCTCACAACCAAAGGCCAGGTCACAATCCCGAAGGCTGTTCGCGACTTTCTGGGACTTAAGGCAGGCAGCAAGGTGACCTTCAATCGTACGAAGGATGGTCGGGTCGAGATTGTGCCGGAGGACAAGTCTGCGCCGGTCTCGCGCTTCGGCGCGCTTCGCGGCCATGCGCGAACAGAGCTCAGCACCGATGAGATCATGGCGCTGACGCGGGGCGACGGGTGATCTTCGTCGATACGAATGTCCTTCTTGATGTTGTAACGGATGACGAGACCTTCGCTGAATGGTCCGTTTCGCAATTGGAAGCCGCCGCGCTTCAGGGCGATCTCCTCATCAATGACAGTGTCTATGCCGAGCTCTCCGTTGGATATCGCGAGAAGGAACGGCTCGATGCCTTCATTGAGGCCGCCGGGCTCCGCCACGAAATGATGCCAAAAGACGCCCTGTTCCTGGCAGGGAAAGCCTTTTCTTCCTATAGGCGGTCCAAGGGGACGAAGCAGAACGTTCTGCCTGATTTCTTCATCGGTGCGCATGCGACGGTGCTGTCTGTGCCGCTGCTGACGCGGGATGCGCGACGGTACCGGACCTATTTTCCGGCCCTCGAACTGATCTGCCCGGAATAAGGCCGTTGCCTGGGGTCAATTCGAGACGCGCCACGCAACTTCTCCGCCGCACCTGGTTCCTACGCTTGTAGAAAATCGGGAGTTGGCGAATTTCCGCTATCTTGCACCGGCTCGATTGCGAGCATTTCAATATTATAATATTGTTCAGCGGGCATATACCCACTCGGGGCAGCCAGCCCGTCACAGGAGACAGTCATGCGCACATTTGCGGAATTTCAGATTCTCGGCCGCGTCGGCAAGGTCAAGGAAGTTGGCAAGACCGTGCGGATCACGATCGCTGCCGAGTACGGGCGCAAGGATGATCGGGGCGATTTCCAGGCCAATCCCTACTGGAATGAGGTGACGATCTTCAATCCCAACGTGATGAAATGGGCGCTCGAGAATGTCGCTCCCGGCGATCTGGTGAATGCACGTGGGACACTTCGCCAGTCGCAATGGGAAAACCAGGATGGCGGGACCGAATACGGTGTGACCATGGCCGCAGAGGACTTCGACAATCTCACCCTCGCTGTGAAGAAGTCGATGGAACG
>JABSSA010000107.1 GCA_013214665.1 Paracoccaceae bacterium | reverse complement strand
GCCCAAGGTTCATCCACAGGATCAGGATCGGGTCGATCACCATCAGGACGACACCCGAAATCAGCGTGATGTACATGGCCTTTGCGCCAAACCCATCCGCGCGCAGCACACCTGAACACACCAGCGCCACCGCCATCGGCACCAGCGAAGGCACCGTGATTGCCAGATAGCGCGCCGCCAGCCGTGCGGTTTCCCCTTCGGCCCCAGCAAGAGCCACCAGATCATGCCTGAACAAAACAACGAGGCCTGCCACACAGGCCTGCACAATTGTGCCCAAAACCAGCGCGGCCCCGGCTTGCTTGCGCGCCACATCCCGCGCGCCGCGTCCGATGCTGCGCGACACGATGGCGGTCGCCGCAATCATCAAGCCAACGCCGGACGAGACCGAAAAGAACTGGATCGCATAGGCAAAGCCGATGGCCGCGACCAGCTGGGGTTCCCCCAGCTGCGACAGCCACAACAGGTTGGCCGCGTCGACAAGAAAGACAAAGGTGATCCCGAACGCGCCTGTGGCCGTCATCCGCACCACATGCCCCATTGTTGATCCGCTCAGAAAGCGGCCCGGCTCCATGCGCTATTCCGCCGGTGCTGGCGCGGGGCCAGACAGGATCGTTTCATATCCCGGCACGGGATGGCGCGGAATCAACAGCGACAAGACCAACGACGTTGCGGCCATGCCCGCCGCCAGAAAGAAAACCGTCGCCGGAGAGACGAGCCACAACAGGCCCAAAGGCACCGGCAGTGTGACGGCGGCAATATGGTTGATCGTAAAGGCGACTGCGGCCGTGGGCGCGATATCCGCCGGATCTGCGATTTTCTGGAAATAGGTTTTCAATGCCAGCGCCAGCCCGAAAAAGATGTGGTCCAGCACATAGAGCGCCGCCGCGACCATGAAACCCCAGCCCATGTAGTAAACGCCGCCGTACGCCAAAAAGATCAGCACCAACCCAACATATTCCACGCCCAGCGCCATCCGCTCACCAAAACGCTGCACCACTTTCCCGATCACCGGGGCGGCAAAGACGTTGACCAGCAGGTTCACCAGATAGAGCGTGGTGACCTCGTGTACTTCAAAGCCGAACTTTTCGACCATCATGAAGGCGGCGAACACCATAAAGATCTGCCGGCGCGCGCCCGACATGAACTGCAGCGCATAATAAAGCCAATAGCGTTTGCGCAGGATCATCTTTTTGGCTTGCTTTGTCGGCGCTTCGAACTGCGGATACGCCAGCAGCGCAAAAGCCGCGATCACCGCCGTCAGGCCGCCGCTGACCATAAAGACGCTGTTGTAAGACAGGTTCCACGTGTCCCAAAGCAGCGTGATGATGGCGTAGACCACAAAGGTCACCGCTGACCCTGCTGCAATCAGCCAACCCAGCGTTTGCGGCGCCTTGTCTTTCGGCAGCCATTGCAGCTGCAGCGACTGGTTGACCGTCTCGTAATAGTGAAACCCGATGGAGCTGAGCAAAGTCAGCAGGAGGATACCGCCGTATTGCGGGAATTGCGCCGTCAGCGCCGTGGCCACGCCCAGCATGATCAGCGACACAAGGCCAAGCACCTGTTCGCGAATGAAGATGATCAAAAAGATCACCCCAACGGCCAGAAATCCCGGAATTTCGCGCACGGTGTGCAACAATCCGTTGTCCGCACCGTTGAAGCCGCCCACCTCGATGATGAAGTTATTCAGCAGAGCCCACCAGCCATTGAAGGCAATCGGCATGGCAATCGCCATCAGGAAAAGCAGCGTCAGCGGCCTGCGCCAAACCGGCAGGGAATGGGATTCATCTATAGGAACGGGAGTGAACATGCCCCCGCCATACGCCTTTTCCGCAGCGTTAGCGAGGGGGTCACGCGCAGAGCCGCCCCTGCGTTTTTGCATAGCTGCTGTGTGCCGTTGTCATGCGACCCGGGAAATATATGCGAAAATGTGCGCCCTGCCCGCTGACCGGAGGCACGGCCATAATCGCGCCACCGCGCCCTT
>JABSSA010000106.1 GCA_013214665.1 Paracoccaceae bacterium | reverse complement strand
TTCTGGCAAGTCGCTGGTATCTGCCGCCGCGCGCAGTGTTGCCAAAAGCTGCGCCTCGGCCCCTTCGGTAAGGTCCGAAGGATCGACCTCCAAGGCCGCCGCGATGCTCAAGAGCACCTTACCCCCGATTCTGCGACGGTTGTGTTCGATAAGGTTGAGGTACGAGGCTGATATATTCGCCTGCCGCGCGAGTTCAGCCTGTTTGAGCTTGGCCATGATCCGCTTTTCACGAATTCTGCTGCCGGTCAGGGCCTCACGGGTCACGGTCTCTGCCTCCTAACAAAGTGAACCATTTCAAAGGCTTTCTGCACCGCAACGAAATAAAATTTACAGTGCATACCGCCGTATTGTGTAATTGTTTACAGAAAAATCCTTGAGAATGAAGCGTTTATTGATCCGTTTTCACCGTACGGGCGATAAAATCTTTGCACCAAAGTGCGTGGCGGCGCGGGAGGAGGACCCCCAGCCGTTCTTCAAAATTTTTGGGAGGATATGAATGTCCAAAACAAATCTCACGCGTCGTGGCATGCTCAAGACGAGCGCGGTCGCAGGTTCCGGCCTGGCCCTGCCCACGATTTTCACAGCACAATCAGCTGCTGCGTTCACCAACGAGCCAACTGGCTCTTCCGTGACGCTGGGCTTCAACGTGCCACAAACCGGCCCTTACGCGGATGAGGGTGCTGACGAACTGCGCGCTTACGAGCTGGCGGTCGAGCATCTGAATGGCGGCGGCGACGGCGGCATGATGAACACGTTCAGCTCCAAAGCCCTGCAGGGCAACGGGATCCTGGGCAAGAAAGTTGAATACGTCACAGGTGACACACAGACCAAATCCGACGCGGCGCGCGCTTCTGCACGTTCCATGATCGAAAAAGACGGCGCTGTGATGATCACTGGCGGTTCTTCCTCTGGTGTGGCTGTGGCCGTTCAGGCGCTCTGCCAGGAAGCCGGCGTGATCTTCATGGCGGGTCTGACCCACTCCAACGACACCACAGGTAAGGACAAGAAGGCCAACGGTTTCCGTCACTTCTTTAACTCTTACATGTCCGGTGCGGCGCTCGCGCCAATCTTGGGTGACAACTACGGCAAAGACCGCCGCGCCTATCACCTGACAGCCGACTACAACTGGGGTTACACCACAGAAGAAGCGGTTCGGACGTCCACAGAAGCCATGGGTTGGGAAACTGTTGCAGCAGTGAAAACACCGCTGACACAGACAGACTTCTCATCCTACATCGCGCCTGTTCTGCAGTCCGGTGCTGACGTTCTGGTTCTGAACCACTACGGCGGCAACATGGTGAACTCGCTGACAAACGCGGTTCAGTTCGGTCTGCGCGACAAGCAGGTGAACGGCAAGAACTTCGAAATCATCGTTCCATTGTACTCCCGCCTGATGGCGAAGGGTGCGGGCGCCAACGTTAAGGGCATCTTCGGCTCGACAAACTGGCACTGGTCGCTGCAGGACGAAGGCTCCAAAGCGTTCGTTCAGTCCTTCGGCACCAAGTACGGCTTCCCACCATCCCAGGCGGCGCACACATGCTATGTGCAGGCGCTGCTTTATGCGGATGCCGTGGAACGCGCAGGGTCGTTCAACCCATGTGCAGTTGCCGAAGCGCTCGAAGACTTCGAATTCGACGGCATGGGCAACGGCAAGACGCTGTACCGCGCCGAAGACCACCAGTGCTTCAAAGACGTGCTGGTTGTGAAGGGTAAAGAAAACCCAACATCCGAATTCGACTTGCTCGAAATCGTGGAAGTTACGCCAACGTCGCAAGTGACCTACGACGCCTCCATCTTTGGTGGCGAGCTGGGCTCCTGCAACCCAGGCGCATAATCCAACTTTGGGTGGGCAGATCACTGCCCACCCTCCTCTACAACACAGTTGTGCAGCCCTAAAGCGGCACCCATGAGGTGGGACAATGGAAGCCATCATCCTTCAAATTTTAAACGGTCTGGACAAAGGGTCTGCCTATGCGCTTATCGCGCTTGGTCTGACTCTGATCTTCGGCACATTGGGCGTGGTGAACTTTGCGCATGGCGCTTTGTTCATGATCGGCGCGTTCTGCGCGGTAACACTGAGCCGCATCCTGACCTTGTCTTACACAGTGGTCGACGAAACCCAGAAGGACTTTCTTGGCAATCCGCTGAAAGTCGATGTGCCCTATCTGCACGATATGTTTGGGCAAGCCACGGGCGATGTGATCATCGACTGGGCCGTGCCGCTCTCAATCATCTTTGCGATCCCTGTGATGATCGCCATCGGTGTTGTGATGGAGCGGGGCCTGATCAAGCATTTCTACAAACGCCCCCACGCTGACCAGATCCTGGTGACCTTTGGCCTTGCCATCGTGTTGCAGGAGGTCATCAAGTATTTCTACGGTGCAAACCCCATTCCGACGCCCGCTCCTGCGGCCTTCACAGGCTCGTTCGATTTCGGCGCGATGCTGGGCTTTGATCCTAACCTCATCATCTATCCCTACTGGCGGATCATCTACTTTGCTTTTGCCGCTGTGGTCATCGGCGCCGTGTTTGCCTTCCTCCAGTTCACCACCTTCGGGATGGTTGTCCGCGCTGGCATGGCCGACCGCGAAACCGTGCAGCTTTTGGGCATCAACATCGACAAACGCTTTACGCTGATGTTTGGCCTTGCGGCCGCTGTCGCGGGCCTGGCCGGGGTGATGTACACACCAATCAACTCCCCCAACTATCACATGGGAATGGATTTCCTTGTGCTCAGCTTTGTTGTGGTGGTTGTGGGCGGCATGGGCTCTTTGCCCGGTGCTGTGCTCGCCGGGTTCGTTCTGGGTGTTCTGGAAAGCTTTGCGTCGATGGGCGCCGTGCTCGAAGTGCTGCCTGGCTTGAACCAGATCATCATTTACCTGGTCGCCATTATCATTCTGTTGACCCGTCCACGTGGCCTGATGGGCCGCAAGGGCGTGATGGAGGAATAAGAACATGTTTGGTCTAAACACAAAAGACACCCGCCTCCTGATCCTGGTTGCCATCCTTGTAGTGCTGGCACCCTTTATCCTGAACCCATTCCCCGAAAACTCGGCCATGGCCCAGTTCAACGCGGGCTACCCGGATCTCATGCAGCGCTTTGTGATCTTTGGTATCTTTGCCATCGGGTTCAACATTCTCTTTGGCCTGACCGGCTACCTCTCCTTCGGCCATGCGGCCTTCCTCGGGGTGGGCAGCTATGCGGCGATCTGGATGATGAAATTGCTCACTATGAATGTGGTGCCTGCGATCATCCTGTCGGTCGTCTTTGCGGGGCTCTTCAGCCTGCTGGTGGGCTGGATCTCGCTGCGTCGCTCGGGCATCTACTTTTCGATCCTGACACTGGCGTTTGCGCAGATGTCCTACTCCCTGGCCTATTCGGTGCTGACACCGATCACGGGCGGTGAAACGGGTCTGCAGCCCAAGCTGAACGATCCGCGTATCCTCGATGGCGCACTGGCCGAAGGGGCGACCCCAAAAGCCAACCTCTTTGGGCTGGAAATGGGCGCAAGCTATGAACTGGGCATTGGCGGTTGGCTCTTCACGCTGAACGCGGGCTACTACATCGCAGGTGTGCTGATGCTGGCGAGCTTCTATCTTGCTATCCGCATCTTCCGCTCGCCCTTTGGCATGATGCTGCGCGCGGTCAAATCCAACCAACAGCGCATGAACTACACCGGGCTGAACTCCAAGCCTTACACGCTGGCGGCCTTTGTCATCTCGGGAATGTATGCCGGTCTGGCAGGCGGCCTGATGGTGGCGATGGACACGCAAGCGGGACCAGAGCGGATGTTCTGGACTGTCGGCGGTGAGGTTGTGCTGATGACCATCCTTGGCGGTGCTGGCACCCTGATTGGTCCGGTTCTGGGCGCAGGCATGATCAAGTACATGGAAAACATCATTTCCAAGATCAACTCCAAGATCCTGCACGAATGGTTCGCCTTCATGCCGGACGGGGTGGAAGATTTCATCGTGAACATCCTCTACCCATTCATCGGCAAAGGTTGGCACCTGACGCTTGGCCTGATCTTTATGGCGGTGGTGATCTTCCTGCCGGGCGGCCTTGTTGAAGGCGGTCAACGCATCGCGCGGCTCTTTGGGCGTGGCAAAAAAGCCAGCGAAAAAGACGCCAGCGGCAAAACCACACCTGCGGAATAAGAAGGAGACACGACAATGGGAATCCTCGAAGTCAAAGGTGTCGGCAAACGCTTTGGTGGTTTGCACGCCCTCTCGGATGTGAACCTGAGCGTGAAGGAAAACACCGTTCACGCCATCATCGGCCCCAACGGGGCAGGCAAATCTACACTGCTGAACTGCTTTGTGGGCAAGCTGATCCCTGACACCGGCTCTGTCATGTTTGACGGGCAATCGGTGCTAGGCCGCAAGCCGCACGAAATTAATCAGATGGGCATCAGCCGCGTGTTTCAGACGCCTGAGATCTTTAGCGATCTAACGGTGCTGGAAAACATGATGATCCCCTGTTTTGCACAGCGCGACGGGGCGTTCAGCATGGCGGCTTATGCCGACATGATGAAAGACAAAGACATCGTGGGCCGCGCCGAAGCTGAGCTGGAAGCGATGAACATGGCTGACAAGCGTGAGATGAACGCCGCCTCCATGTCGCGGGGCGACAAGCGCCGGCTGGAGATTGCCATGTGCCTCAGCCAGCAACCACGGCTGTTGCTGTTGGACGAACCAACGGCGGGCATGGCGCGGGCCGATACCAACAACACGATCGACCTGCTCAAGCAGATCAAGGAAGAGCGCGACATCACCATCGCCATCATCGAACACGACATGCATGTGGTGTTCTCGCTCGCGGAACGGATCACCGTTCTGGCGCAGGGCACGCCGCTGGTCGAAGACGTGCCGGACAACATCAAAGGCCACCCCAAAGTGCGCGAAGCCTATCTGGGCGAAACGCAAGTTGCCGCCTAGGAGAATGAGATGAACACCAAACCTGATTTCTCAAAAGGCACCAGCCACGCAACTAGCGCGCCGGCCTTTCTGTCGGTCTGGGATGTGCACGCCTATTACGGCGAAAGCTACATTGTGCAGGGCGTGTCCTTTAACGTCCACGAAGGCGAGATCCTCGCGCTTCTGGGCCGCAACGGGGCGGGCAAAACCTCCACGCTGCGTTCCATCGCACGGATTGGCGATCCCGAAGTGACCCATGGCGAGATCTGGCTGGACCACCAGCCACTGCACAATATGTCGAGCCACGAGGCCTCGGTCAGCGGTCTGGGCTTTGTGCCCGAAGACCGCCGGATCATTCCCGGCCTGACGGTCGAAGAAAACCTGAAGCTCGCCCAGATCGCCCCACCCATCGGCTGGTCGATCGAACGGCTTTACGATCTCTTCCCCCGTCTGGGCGAGCGCCGCAATCAAGAGGGTGTGACGCTCTCGGGTGGGGAACAGCAGATGCTGTCCATCGCCCGCGCGTTGGCACGTGACATCAAAGTGCTGCTGCTGGACGAACCTTACGAGGGGCTCGCACCTGTGATCGTGGACGAGATTGAAAAGACGCTCGCTGTGATCAAGGAACAAGGCATCACAACCATCCTCGTGGAACAGAACGCGGTGCGCGCCCTGCAACTCGCAGACCGGGCCATCATTCTCGACACTGGCGGCATCGTCTTTGACGGCACTGCGCAAGAAGTCCTCGAAAATGACGAGCTGCGCGCGGAATACCTCGCGATCTGATTTACCTTCAGGTGTAAGGCGGGGTTAACCCCGCCCTACCCGTCTCAGCCACCGTACGGTGCTGTCAGATTTTCTTAAAACCTGAACCATAAAACCGCCCCCGCATGCACGTCGCGGGGCAACCCGTGGCACCAACAGGTTTCGATATGCGGTCGGGGTGACAGTCCGGCATCATACAAACCCGCGGATCAGATCAGATGGCCTAGGGTCAGGACCCATTATTTAGCTGTGCTCAGCATGGAAAAATACGCGATCTCAGTGATTTGGGTTTCGCCGCGAAGGCTGGTTGCCTTTGCAAGAAAGCCGAGGCGCTGAGAGCGTGTATTTCTCCATGCCCTTCGGGTTCGCCGGATTTTGCCTCAGCCTGCGTTATTTGCTCTTGAAATAGAATTACTATTCCTGCGAGCACATGCCTAGCCTGATGCAAAATCTGGCGAACTGAGCATAGCAAATTAATGGGTCCTGCCCCTAACACCCATCTGCGCTTTGTAAACGTGTTGGCCTACGGGGCGGCGCCGCTTCACATATCCAAGATGACAACGACCCGCCTTTCCGGTTTTGGAAAGCAGCGGGCGTTTGTCGTGGTTTGGCAGGCGATACCCGCCCCACCTACCCTTCCACGTTCTCCATTTCCCACGCAGCCTGCAGACGGGGCAACGCCACATCCCAGTCCATGACGCCTGCCCGCGCAGCCCAACCTTGATAGTCGCGCAACAACGCCGCTTCCCGGTCCTGCATCCGCCCGGCCAAATCATGCAGCTCGGTGCGGTCGGCCTCCATGTCGTAAAGCTCCCAATCCATCCCATACTGGCGCACCAGCTTGAACTGCCCTGCCCGGATTGCGCAATTGCCTTCGTGCTCGAAATAAATCGGCGCCTCACGCGACCAATCCGCCCCTTTCAGCAGGGGCAAGAAAGAAAAGCCCTCCAGCGGCTGCACCGCCTGATCCCGCGCTTCGGTCGCAGCTGCGACGCCGGTGGCGTCCAAAATCGTCGGAACGATATCCGCAACATGCGCTGGCGCATGGGCTGTCCCGCCCGGTCCGAACCCGTTTGGCCAATGGGCAATCAACGGCGTCGATACACCGCCTTCGTGCACATAATGCTTAAACAGGCGGAACGGCGCATTCGACACATTCGCCCAGGGCTTGTCATAGCTCTGATAGGTCAGCGCATCACCGGGGCGCACATCGGGCCTGTTGCCCATCTCGATCTGCCGCCCGTCGTGCGTGCGGTCGGGAAAGAACTTGGCCCAACCGTCTTCGGCCATAAATTCCGCGCAGCCGCCATTGTCAGACAGAAACAGGATCAGCGTGTTTTCAAACTGTCCCAGCCGCTTTAGCGCGGCCACAAACCGCCCGATGGATTGATCCATCCGGTCCATCATCGCGGCATAGGTGGCCATCTTTGCGGCCTCCCAATCGGGATGTGGTGTATCTTCCCAAGGGCAGACCTCACCGTCGCGCGGAGAAATTTCCCACGCAGTTTGCAACACACCGCGCCCGTTCATCTCTTCGTGCCGGGCCGTGCGCGTCGCATCCCACCCTTTGGCATAAACGCCGTCATAGCGCGCGATATCATCGGGTGGCGCATGAAGCGGCCAATGGGGCGCGGTATGCGCGAGATAAAGGAAGAATGGCGTTTCATCCTCGACAGCGTCTTCGACCATCCCGATGGCTTTGTCGGTAATAGCGTCGGTAAAGTAATAATCGTCGTCGAAATCGGTCACGCGGGTGTCGTCATCCAATACGTAATGCGGCGAGAAAAAGTGCGTGACCCCGTCAACAATCCCATAGAACCGATCAAAACCGCGCTGGCGCGGTGTGGGATTGCGCGGCGATCCCACCTCCCATGCGTCCACATGGCGGGCCATGAAATCTCCGCCCACATGCCATTTGCCCGACATCAGCGTGCGGTACCCACCGGCGCGCAAATGTTCGGCCAGCGTTGCGGCATCCTCGCGCAGAAACCCCTGATAGGCCGGCGTGCCCAGATCCGCGCCCATATGGCCAATGCCGGCCTGATGCGGATAGAGCCCCGTGAGCAAAGAGGCCCGCGTGGGGCAACATCGGGCGCAATTGTACATCTGCGTCATCAATACGCCATCGCGGGCCAATCCATCCAGCGTCGGCGTGCGAATTTCGGACCCCATGACCCCGAGATCCGCAAACCCCATGTCATCCGCCAGAATAACCACCACATTTGGCTTTGTGCCTTGCGTCATGACAGAACCACCTCCCGCAATTTTGTTTTCAGAACCTTGCCATAATTGTTCTTGGGCAATTCCTGCACAAAAACATAGGCCTTGGGCGCTTTGAACCGCGCAATATGCGCGCGGCACAGCGCATCCAGATCACCGGGCGAGGCCGTTCCCACGCAACAGGCCACCACCTCTTCGCCCCAATCGGGATGCGGACGGCCAACAACCGACACCTCTTCGATCAGCGGATGCTGCAACAACACCTCTTCGACCTCGCGGGGATAGACATTGCTGCCGCCCGTGATGATCACATCTTTGGACCGATCCTGTAGCGTCAGGTATCCGGCGGCATCGAGCCAGCCCATATCCCCCGTCAAAAGCCATCCTTCCCGCAAAGTGGCGGCGGTTGCCTCTGCATTCTGCCAATAGCCCGGCATCACCGCATCGCTGCGCACCATGATCTCGCCAATCTCACCAGCAGGCAACCGTTGCCCCGCGGCATCCGTGATCGCCACCTCTGTATCGGCCTGCGCCCGCCCGACAGAGGCCGCGCGCAGGGCCCAATCGGGATGTGCGTCATCCGTGATATCCGCACGCGACAGGGCAGTGATCGCCATGGGGCATTCGCCCTGCCCGTAGATCTGCACAAAGACATCGCCAAACGTGGCGCGGGCGGCGGCCAGATCGGCCACATACATCGGCCCGCCGCCATAGACGATTGTGCGTATCCCTCTTCCGCGTTGCCCGCTTACCTTGGCTGCATCGGTCATGCGTTTGACCATGGTGGGGGCCGCAAACATATGAACCGCGCCAAAATGCGCAGCGAGGTCGAAAATCTCAGCCGGATCAAAACCGCCCGACGCAGGGCAGACATGGCGCGCGCCTTTCAGCACATGCATCACGTTATAAAGGCCTGCGCCGTGGCTCATTGGCGCGGCGTAAAGGGCTGCATCCGTGGCATATACGTCGTCGACCGACGCAAAATAGCTGGTGGTCATCGCCTCGATCATCCCGTGGGTGATCATCACCCCCTTGGGCCGCCCCGTGGTGCCGGAGGTGTAAAAGAGCCATGCCAGATCACCGGGCGCACACTCCGCCGCCCCGGCAACAGCGGCGTGTTCACACGTTTCGTGCAGGTCCGTGACCACATCACACGGCGCCTCTGCCGCGCTCAGTGCCGCAGCGCGCGGTGCATCACACAGTGCCAGCCGCGCGCCGGAATTTTCCAGGATATAGACCGCCTCGCGCCCATGCAGCGTGGCATTGATCGGAACAGCCGCCCCGCCCATCGCCCAAATCCCGTAAAGCGCCACAAGATAGTCGGGGCAATTGCCCATGAATATCGCCACCCGGTCCCCGCGTTCGATCCCGCGCGCGGCCAACCACGCCGCAAAAGACCGCGCGCGTTCCCAGAACTGCGCATAGGTCGCGACACAGGATTTGCCTTCAAACAGCGCAGGCCGCTCCGGATGCGCCAGCGCTGCGTTTTCCAGCCAAACCGCCAAATTCATAGGTCTCTCCTGCGGTATCAGGCCTTGGGTGCTTCCCCAACGGCAATCCTTGACTTATAGAGTGGTATATACAGGTACGCGCCGCCATATAGAGCGGACAAAGAAAACCGTCCGAGGATTTCATGACACAAGACACTCACGACGCTGACGTGGCCTTTATCAAGGCCCTGGCTGAACTTTTGCGCGACAACGATCTGACCGAGTTACAGGTCAAACGGGAATACGGCGAAGATGACAGCCTGAATGTGCGCGTGTCACGCCAGACCATGGCCGCCGCCGCGCCCGCAGCGCCCATCATGGTCGCCGCTGATCCGGCTCCCGCCCCAGCGCCCGCAGCTCCGGCTGCCGCTCCTGCCGCCGCCCCGAACGCCGAAGGCGATCCTGCCGCTGATCCCGGTGCTGTGATCTCGCCCATGGTTGGCACCGTCTACATGCAGGCCGAACCGGGCGCGCCTGAGTTCATCAAGGTGGGCCAAGCGGTCAACGAAGGCGACACGCTGTTGATCGTGGAAGCGATGAAAACCATGAACCACATTCCGGCGCCGCGCTCCGGCACCGTCAAGCGCATCCTCGTGGACGATGGCGCAGCGGTTGAGTTTGGCACGCCACTGGTGATCCTCGGCTGACATGTTCCAGAAAATCCTCATTGCCAACCGGGGCGAGATTGCCCTTCGCGTGATCCGCGCCTGCCGTGAGATGGGCATTGCATCGGTTGCGGTGCATTCCACAGCGGATGCCGATGCCATGCATGTGCGTATGGCGGATGAAAGCGTCTGTATCGGCCCGCCCTCATCCGGCCAAAGCTATCTGAATTTCCCGTCGATCATCGCGGCCTGCGAAGTCACCGGTGCCGAAGCGATCCACCCTGGCTATGGCTTTCTGTCGGAAAACGCCAATTTCGTGCAGGTAGTCGAAGATCACGGGCTGACCTTTATTGGCCCCTCTGCCGAACATATCCGCGTGATGGGCGACAAGATCACCGCCAAAGACACGATGAAGGCCTTGGGCGTGCCCTGCGTGCCCGGCTCTGATGGTGGCGTGCCAGATCTTGAAGCGGCCAAGCGCATCGGGGAAGAGATCGGCTATCCGGTCATCGTTAAAGCCACCGCAGGCGGCGGCGGGCGCGGCATGAAAGTGGCCCAGACCGCCGCGGATATGGAAACCGCCTTTGGCACGGCGCGCTCAGAGGCCAAAGCCGCCTTTGGCAATGACGAGTGCTATATCGAAAAGTACCTCACCACACCGCGCCACATCGAAATTCAGGTGTTTGGCGATGGCAAGGGCAACGCCGTGCATCTGGGCGAACGGGATTGTTCGTTGCAGCGCCGCCACCAGAAAGTGCTGGAAGAGGCCCCCGGCCCCGTCATCACCGCAGAAGAGCGGGCCGAGATTGGCCGCGTCTGTGCGGATGCCGTGGCCCAGATCAACTATATCGGCGCGGGCACCATCGAGTTTCTTTACGAGAACGGCGAGTTCTATTTCATCGAAATGAACACCCGCCTTCAGGTGGAACACCCGGTGACCGAGGCGATCTTTGGCGTCGATCTGGTGCGCGAACAAATTCAGGTGGCCTCTGGTATGCCGATGTCGTTTGCGCAGGATGATTTGCAGATCAACGGCCACGCCATTGAGGTGCGTCTGAACGCCGAAAAGGTGCCAAACTTCACACCCTCCCCCGGCACGATCACCCAATATCACGCCCCCGGCGGTCTGGGCGTGCGTATGGATGCGGCGATCTATGCCGGGTATAAAATCCCGCCCTATTACGACAGCCTGATTGGCAAGCTGATCGTGCATGGCCGCGACCGGGCCGAAGCGCTGGCGCGTCTGGACCGGGCGTTGGGTGAGCTGATCATTGACGGTGTGGACACGACTGTGCCGCTCTTTGATGCGCTGCTGCAAGAGGCCGATGTGCTGTCTGGCAGCTACAATATTCATTGGCTCGAACACTGGCTGGATCAACAAGCGGGTAATGGCTGAAGAGATCACGCCGGAGCTGTTGTTGCACGCATATGCCATCGGGGTCTTCCCGATGGCCGAAACACGCGATGACCCCGAAATCTTCTGGGTAGACCCGAAAAAGCGGGGCATTCTGCCGCTGGATGGCTTCCACATGTCGCGCAGCCTGAGCCGCGCAATGCGCAAAACCGGCTGGCACATCCGCGTTGATCACGATTTCGCCGGTGTCATTGCCGCCTGCGCCGACCGGGCCGAAACGTGGATCAACGAGGAAATCCGCGCGCTCTACGTTGAGCTGCATCGGCGCGGCACCGCACATTCAGTGGAAATCTGGGATGGCGACGAGATGGTGGGCGGGGTTTATGGCGTGACCCGAGGTGCGGCCTTTTTCGGAGAAAGCATGTTTTCGCGCCGCACGGATGCATCAAAGATGGCGCTGGCGGCTTGTGTGGACAGGCTGCGGCGCGGTGGGTTTCAGCTTTTTGACACGCAGTTCATCACCGATCACCTGCAATCGCTGGGCGCGGAGGAGATCACGCGCAAGGATTATCACGCGCGGCTGCGCAAGGCGGTCCTGACGGATGCAGATTTCAAAGGTCCCGCAGCGGTGACGCTTCAGGAATTGGCGCAGCGCAACACCCAGACATCATAGCGCGGATGCTCCATCGCGCTGAGTGCTGGGGATGAGGCGATCATCCACCCCTGAAACACCACCTGAGACCGGCCCAGATCGGTGATCTCGAGCCCGGCAAAGGCATCGCCTGAGGGGTTGCCCGCGGGATAGCGGCATTCGGTCAAACGGATTTTCAGGTCGCCAAAATCGGTGATGTCATTGGTGCCCAAGGTGATATCGACAACATTGCCGTTGAGCTTATCAAGCCCGCGCAACACAGCACCCGTGCCCACCTCG
>JABSSA010000105.1 GCA_013214665.1 Paracoccaceae bacterium | reverse complement strand
GATGTCTACGAAATGGTTCGGGAGATGTGCGCGGATGGATGTGGCGTCATTCTGGTTGCGGACACACTGGAAGAAGCCATCGGTCTTTCGCATACGATCCTCGTCCTGAAAGACGGGGTGTTTCAAAAACGATTTGACGGGACGCCGGGGGATAAGCCTTCGCTGTACGATCTCGTCCATCATATGATTTAGGGGTCGAACATGTCCTCAAACAGCAGAGCGGCGGGACGCGTTACAGAATGATGGAACGTCTCAAACCGCATTTCCCTTGGATAACCTTATTGGTGCTGGTCATGATCGTGGGCATTGCCAATCCCAGTTTCTTCAATCCCTCGGGGTTGATCTTGCTGGCTGCAGATATCGTGCCGTTGTTCATCATGGCACTGGGCATGACATTTGCGATTTACATCGGCGGTATCGATTTGAGCGTACAGCAGCTTGCCAACATGATCACCGTTATTGCGACTGTCTATCTTGCGTCATTGGGGGCAGGGGTTGCCATTGTGGCTATTCTTGGCGGGGTAATCTTTGGCGCGATTTCTGGCTATGTAACAACCCGTCTTTTTGTGCCGTCCTTCGTGTCGACATTAGCGATTGGGTTTGTCGCTCTATCAGTTGCGAAATTGCTTTCTGGGCAGCGAGCGCTCTACATGGATGCCGAACTGCGCGATGGCAGTTTTGGTTGGATGTTTGGCAATACTGCAGGCGTGCCACATGAATTGATGATTGCTGTGGCGCTGTTGGTTGTCGCGTGGGTTTTGCAGACCCGCACAACGTTTGGCAGGAGCTTAAAGGCCGTTGGTGCGGCTGAACTGGCGGCCGTGGCTTCGGGTGTAAATGTTGACCGGGTGAAGATCACGGCCTTTGCCATTTCGGGCGCCTTCGCAGCCATCGCCGGACTGATGTTCTCAGTGAAGCTTTCTGGTGGCGATGCCAATCTTGCCAACGGCTTCCTGTTGCTGGCCATCGTGGCCGTGCTCGTTGGAGGGACACCGCTCACGGGTGGGGTCGGTGGTGTTCTGAACACCGCAATAGGGACGTTGATCGTGATGGTGATCCGCGCAGCCATGGTTTATCTCGAAGTGGATGCAACGCAACAGCAGATGGTGTTTGGGATTATCCTGATCGCTGCGATTGCCTTGACGATTGACCGCTCGAAACTGCGAGGCGTCGTCAAGTGACCACGATGCGCGCAGCATATCTTGTCGAACCAGGTCGGTTTGAATTGCGCGATGTCGCGCGGCCAGAGCCAGCACCGGATGAGGCTTTGATCCGGATCGCGCGCACCGGGATTTGTGGAACCGATATCCATATCTTTCACGGTAACTACTCGGCAGAGCACCTCCCAATGGTCCCAGGCCACGAGTTTACCGGCCATGTGTCTTCGCTTGGCAGTTCAGTCAAAGGTCTGACCATTGGACAGCCTGTCGTGGTGGACACCAATATTGGCTGCGGACGCTGCTATTGGTGTCGTCGAAATGAAATCTTGAACTGCCCTGAAATGCGCCAGATGGGCATTCACATGGATGGTGGCTTCGCCGAATATATCTCGGTTCCTGCCAGGCTTGTTATTCCCGCCGCAAAGGACGTGCCAACCGAGGTTTTGGCCCTGACCGAGCCGCTCGCTTGTGTGGTCCGAGCGGCGCGTAAGGCCAAGGTGCAATTTGGGCAATCCGTGGTCGTCATGGGCGCAGGGCCAATTGGGAACCTTCACGTGCAGCTTTTACGCACAATCGGAGCCGCCCCGATCATTGCCTCCGATATCAGTGCAGAGCGCCGCGAGATGGCATTGAAATGCGGGGCTGATGCGGTCGCGGAACCGGAAGCGCTTTATGCCAAAGTGATGGAGATGACCGACGGGCGCGGCGCTGACATTGTCATTGAAAGTGTTGGCATTCCTGCGCTCTACGCTGAGGCCCAAACACTCATGCGGACCGGCGGACATCTTGCAGCGTTTGGGATTACCGGGCCTGGCGAAACCTTGTCGCTCGATATTCTGACTACAATTCTCAGGGAGAACTCTGTCAAAGGGTCAGTCGCCGGTATGGGCGAGGATATGCACGACGCGCTGACGCTTTTAACTCACGGGCGCATCAACTCGGAGCCTTTCACGAGCGTGGAGTACCCACTCGAGCGTATTCAAGAGGCCTTCGACAGCTTTGCAGAACGGCCACAAGACCTGAAAACCCAGATAGTAATGGCAGCTTAAGGGAGGCGCGCTATGTCGATCACCACAGAAAGCTATATGTCTAAGCCGCAAGGCAAAATTCCAAACAACCGATTTCCGCTGTTGGTCCACAGAAATGCGATCCCCGGCGGTGGCGCAGAGGCCGTAAAGGCGCGTTTCCGCGAGAATGGCTGGTCGAACAACTGGGACTATCCCGGCATCTATGAGTACGCCCATTTTCATTCCACAACGCATGAATGCCTGGGCTGCGCGCAAGGCTGGATGGAGTTTAACCTTTCGGTCGGCGAAGGCGGTTGGACCAAGGTGCGCATTGAACAAGGTGATGTGATCGTCATGCCCGCAGGTGTCAGTCACGAAATGATCTCGATGGCTGAGGATATTCATATGTGTGGCGGCTATCCCGATGGGCGGGATTGGGACGACATTCAGGAGGCGTTCCTGTCTGACGAGGACTACAAGCGCGCCTGCAAGCGGATTATGATGCTACCCATTCCGTTCAAAGACCCGGCGACCGGCCTGGCGATGCCGGAATGGCATGCTGCCCCAGGCTCGGTGCCAGATTGGAACGAATGGCGCACCGCGCTTGATGCCACGAGCTAGAATCCACCGAAGTTGACAAGGCCGACAGGTCACCGAAGGAGCGTAAACCATGGACACGAGCGCAACGAGACTCTCACCACCCGAACAACCTCGGGACTTTGGGTTCTTTGTGGACGGCCAGATCATTCCTGCGGGGGAACGAGAGGTGTTCGAACGGCACTCACCTGCGCATGATGTTCCGGTAACACGATTGCCCAAGTGCACCACCAATGACTTAGATAGCGCCGTCAAAGCCGCGCGCACCGCATTTTCAGATCGACGTTGGAGTGGTTTGAGCGGAGCTGACCGCGCGGCCGTTCTTTTGAAGGCTGCTGAAGGCATCCGTGCGCGTTTGGAAGAGATCGCCTATTGGGAGGTTCTGGAGTCCGGCAAACCGATTTCTCAGGTGCGCGGTGAGGTTGGTGGTTGCGTCGGCATGTTTGAATATGCTGCGGGTCTCGCGCGATCTCTGCATGGGGACAGTTTTAACAACTTGGGCGATGGGATGTTTGGCATCATGACGCGCGAGCCCATTGGAGTTGTTGGGATCATCACACCATGGAATTTCCCGTTCCTGATCTTGTGTGAGCGCGTTCCTTATGTACTGGCGTCCGGCAATTCGATTGTTGCCAAACCGTCGGAATTCACATCTGCGTCGACCGTTATCCTTGGTGAAATTCTCACCGAAGCCGGGTTGCCAGATGGTGTCTACAACGTTGTCACTGGCACCGGCCCGACTGTTGGGCAAGCCATGGCAGAACACATGGATGTCGATATGCTTTCCTTTACGGGGTCGACGCGGACGGGGCGCGCGATTGTAGCCGCGGCAGGTGCCTCGAACTTCAAAAAGCTTGGGCTCGAGTTGGGGGGGAAGAACCCCCAGATTGTTTTTGCTGATGCCGATCTTGAGGATGCCGCAGACGGTGTCGCGTTTGGTATCGGGTTCAACGGCGGGCAGTGTTGCGTCTCAGGAGCACGTCTGATTGTGGAAGCCGCCATTGCTGACGAATTTGCACAGATGGTCACCGAGAAGATGTCCAGGATCTCGGTTGGCGACCCGCTGGACGAGTCCACTCAAATCGGTGCGATCACCACTGATGCGCAGAATACAACGATCATGGGATATATCGCGAAGGGTCAAGAAGAAGGCGCTGAACTCGTCCTGGGCGGTGACGCGCTCGACATGGGGCGTGGGCAATTCATCGCACCGACGATCTTCAAAAATGTCGATGCTAGCATGGCCATTGCGCGAGAAGAGATTTTTGGGCCCGTGCTGGCAGTCATGCCGTTTGAGACACTGGACGAGGCTATCGAGATCGCAAACGACACCGAATACGGTCTAGCGGCGAGCGTTTGGACCAAGAACATCGATAAAGCTCTGACCGTCACGCGCCGTGTGCAGGCAGGTCGATTCTGGGTCAACACAACGCTGGCAGGCGGACCAGAACTGCCCATTGGGGCTTCAAGCAATCTGGCTGGGGCCGGGAAGCTGGGGCAATGGGCGTTGAAGAATATACTGAAGTGAAGTCCACTCATATCGAGATTGGCAAACGCAGTCACTGGATAGGGTAATATGCGCGAAACAGGGTTTGACTATGTGATTGTTGGCGGTGGCTCCGCGGGTTGTGTTCTGGCAAATCGTCTGAGCGAAGACAGCGCAGTGCGTGTGTTGCTTTTGGAGGCGGGGGGGAAAGACAATCATCCCTTGATCCATATGCCGGTGGGTTTTGCAAAAATGACAACCGGCCCGCACACATGGGGATTCAATACAGCACCTCAAAAGCACGCTAACAACCGCGAGATACCCTATGCTCAGGCGCGGGTTATCGGGGGTGGCTCCTCTATCAATGCCGAGGTTTTCACACGCGGCCATGCGTCAGATTATGACCGATGGGCCGAGGAAGAGGGCTGCGAAGGTTGGGCGTTCAAGGACATCCAGAAGTACTTCCTCAAGTCCGAAGGCAATACCGTGCTCTCTGGTGACTTGCATGGCACAGACGGGCCCCTTGGCGTATCAAACATTCCAGACCCACAGCCCATGACACGCGCGTTTGTGCAGTCCTGCCAAGAGGCGGGCATCCCCTACAATCCCGACTTTAACGGGCAAACGCAAGCTGGGGCGGGTTTCTACCAGACAACGACAAAAAACAATCGGCGTTGCTCTGCAGCAGTGGGGTATCTGCGCCCGGTGATGGACCGTCCCAATCTGACGATCGAGACGGGATGTCTGGTCAAACGGGTTGTTTTTCAAGGGAACCGGGCGACCGGTGTGCAGTACTTCAATGGCAAAGAGCAGTGCATCGCTCGGGCTGAGAACGAAGTACTTGTGACCTCTGGCGCTATTGGAACCCCCAAGCTCATGATGCTGTCTGGCGTTGGCCCTGCGGCGCATTTGACCGAGCATGGCATTGACGTGGTGGCCGATCTTCCGGGCGTTGGCGAAAACCTCAACGACCATTTTGGTATCGACATCGTGGCCGAACTCACGGGGCACTACAGCCTCGACAAATACAATAAGTGGTACAATGCCGCTTGGGCGGGGCTAGAATATCTCGCCTTTAAATCCGGGCCGGTGACGTCGAATGTCGTCGAGGGTGGTGCCTTCTGGCATTCTGGTCTTGGCTCAAGTGAGGTGCCAGACCTGCAGTTCCATTTCCTTGCTGGAGCGGGCGCGGAAGCGGGTGTGCCCAGCGTGCCGCAAGATTCATCGGGGATTACGCTGAACTCTTACACAGTTCGCCCAAAGTCTCGCGGCACCGTGCGGTTGCGGTCGGCGGATCCGGCGGCCCTGCCTGTGATCGACCCCAACTTTCTGGCTGAGCCGGATGACCTGAAATGCTCTGTTGAAGGCGTGAAAAAGAGCGTTGAGATTTTTCGCCAATCGTCCCTGCAGAAGCATATCCGTGCAATCCATTTCCCGAATGACAGCGTGAAAACTCAAGCCGAGTTCGAAGATTATGCACGCCAATATGGTCGCACATCTTACCACCCGACCTGTACCTGCAAGATGGGGACAGACGAGATGTCTGTTGTAGATACTCAATGTCGCGTGCGAGGTCTTGATGGCATCCGGATTTGCGACAGCTCTATCATGCCAAGCCTGATTGGTTCCAACACCAACGCGCCCACGATCATGATCGGTGAGAAGGCGGCGGATCTGATCCGGGGGAACAGATAAACGCCAAACCGCAGTTGCGGCTTGGCGTGGGGCATTCTCTGGCAGTTAGTCGAAGTCAGGTGCAAAGGGCACCAAGTCTTTGCCGACGATCCGGTAGTTTTCTGCAGTCAGAGCGTCAATTCGAGCCATGTCTACATGGCTCAGCGAAAAATCCATGATGTCGTAGTTGGCTTCGATATTGGTGGGGTTGGTCGACATGACATTAACGCTGACGCCCTTTTGCAGAATCCAGCGCAAAACCACCTGACCCGCGGATTTACCGTAAGTCGCGCCGATCTCGGCAAATAGGGGGCGCTTGAATACCTCACCTCGCGCCACAGAGCAGTAGGCAGACAGGGGCACACCTGTATCATTGGCACCGGCCATTAGTTTGTCTTGATTCAACAACGGATGGAATTCAACCTGGTTGGTCACGAGCGGGGCGTCGACAATATTGACGGCATCGCGCAGCATCGCGACTGTGTAGTTTGATACTCCAATATTACGCGCAAAGCCCTTGTCGTGTGCCTGTTGAAGCAGCTTGAGAGAGGGCGCAATGTTACCGTCTGCAGGTGGCCAATGGAGCAAAAGCACATCGACGTAATCGGTGCGGAGATCTTTTAGGCTTTGCTCGACTGAGGACAGAAATTTGTCGTCCGAGAAACACTCGATATTGACTTTTGTCGTGATGAAAAGGTCTTCGCGTGCAATTCCCGTCGCGGCCAGACCTTCGCCAGTTGTTGCCTCGTTCTCATACATCTGCGCCGTGTCAAACGCACGATACCCAACATTCGCGGCGCACTCGATAGACGCGAGCAAAGTGTCACCCGTCAGAGGATAGGTACCAAAGGCGCGCTGATGGTTCTTTTGGAAATAGACGGTCATGAAAGCCTCCGTTTTGGTGGTCTACTTAAAAGTAACTCAATGGTTACTTGTTGAAAAGAGGGTCTTTGCTATCAGCTGAATTTCCACAAGTTTTTCTGCGCTTGATTCAGTCAAAGAGAGTCGGCATAAATATAACCAAACAGTTACTTACTGGCTTCGGCCACACCAGAGTGAGATGTCACGTGAGCAAATTAGTTTCCGCAGCAGATGCCGTATCCCACATCCAAGATGGGGCCATGGTTGCAGTTAATTCATCAAGTGGTCTGTGCTGCCCAGACGCGATTCTCGCAGCTTTGGGCACCCGCTTTGATGAAACGGGTTCACCGCGTGACCTGACCAGCATACACCCGATTGCCGCGGGTGACTTCTTTGGCACCAAAGGCGTCGATCATATCGCTAAACCGGGTTGTTTGACGCGCATCATCGGCGGCAGCTATCCGTCCGGCCCAACCAAGGCGGACCCACCGAAAATCTGGCAGATGATCGTGGCAAACGAGGTGAAAGCCTACAACGTCCCATCTGGCATCGTTTTTGACATGCTCAGAGAAGGCGCGGGGCAGCGACCCGGCGTTTTGACGAAAGTTGGAATGCAGACCTTTGTTGATCCTGATCTCGAAGGTTGCGCGATGAACGATGCTGCGCGATCAGAACCAATCGTTGAGCGGCAGAACTTTGATGGGGAAGATTGGCTATATTTCCGTGCCTTGCGGCCTGATGTGGCCATCATCCGCGCTACGACGTCAGATGGAAACGGTAACCTCAGCTTCGAGGGCGAGGGTGCCTATCTTGGCGCCATGGAAATGGCGCTAGCGGCCCGCAACTGCGGTGGGATTGTGATCGCTCAGGTGCGCCGTGTCGCACAGAATGGGTCAATCCGGCCTCATGATGTTCGTGTGCCGGGTATATTGGTGGATTACATTGTTGAAACGCCAGACATGCTGCAAACTACGGCCACACCTTACGACCCTGCAATTTCCGGAGAGTTGATCCGACCGCTAGACAGTTTCTCAATTCCTGAGTTTGGGGTGCAGAAGGTTATCGCACGTCGCGTGGCCCAGGAGCTTGAAGCTGGGTGGGCAGTGAATATTGGTTTCGGCGTCTCTGCAAACGTCCCGCGCATTTTCTTAGAAGAAGGGCAACACTGTGCTGTCACTTGGGTGATTGAACAGGGCGCGGTCGGTGGCATCCCACTTTTGGATTTCAAGTTTGGGTGCGCCTCGAATGCCGAAGCTTTTGTCGCGTCGCCACATCAGTTCGCCTATTTTCAGGCTGGCGGCTTTGACTGTTCCTTGCTCAGCTTTCTTGAAATTGACGCCAACGGCTCGGTCAATGTCTCTCGTTTGTCTGCCACGCCGCACCGGACAGCGGGCGCGGGCGGCTTTGTCGACATTACGACGCGCGCGCGGAAAATCGTCTTCTCAGGAACGTTCAATGCTGGTGCAAAAATGCGGATCGAAGATGGAAAACTGGTGATCGACAAAGAAGGCCATACAGCAAAGTTTGTGCAAGCCGTTGACCAAGTGTCGTTTTCTGGCAAGCGTGCGCAGATGCAGGGGCAAGTTGCGACCTATGTTACCGAACGTTGTGTCGTTGAGCTGAGACCCAAGGGGCTTACGGTCACAGAGATTGCACCGGGTGTGGATCTCCAGCGTGATATTCTCGATCAGGCTGCAACTGAATTGGCTGTCGCTGACGATCTGAAGCCTATGCCCGCGGAGTTGTTTTTGCCCGGCTTGATGGGGTTGGCGTTGTGAGCGTTGACCTCGACATTTCGGGCCAGGTCGCGCGTCTCTCGATCAAGCGGGCTGAGAAGCTGAATGCGCTGACAGCGGAAATGGTCGACAGCTTGGCTTCGCGATGCCGTGAGATTGAGCGCAGTGATGCCCGTGTTGTTATCCTCTCCGGTGAGGGCAAGGCATTTTGCGCCGGGGGCGACATCGAGGCGTGGTCGGGTGAAACGCCTGAGGATTTTGGGCGGCACTGGGTGCGAGATGGTCACACGGCCTTTGATGCGTTGGCGCGCCTTCGTCAGCCTTTGATTGCTGTTCTGGACGGTCACGCTTTGGGTGGTGGACTGGAGCTTGCCGCCTGTGCCGACCTGCGCATCGCCGAAGAGCACATCAAAATCGGTCAGCCTGAAACGGGCCTGGGCATTATTCCCGGTTGGTCGGGCACTCAGCGTGCAGTACGACGGTTGGGCGCTCAAACTGTGCGGCGGATGGCCGTGATGGGAGAGGTCTTTTCCGCTCAGGAAGCGCTTGGGTTGGGAATTGTCGATCACGTGGTCCCTAAGGGCCAGGGTGTTGCAAGGGCCGACGTCGCTGCCCGGCACGTGCTATCGCGCAGCCCACGCGCGACAGAATTGGCGAAAATGATGATCAACGCCGCCGAAGGCGAAGAGCGTGAGCGGGTGATCGAGGCCTTGGCGGGTACGATTGCTGCAGGATCTGATGATTTGGTAGAGGGGCTTGCCGCATTTCATGAGAAACGCCCCCCAAGTTTTGGAGATAGAACATGATCCGACACCTTGTTGCTATGCACTTTAAAGAAGGCACCTCGGCAGAAACCAAGCAAGCCTTGTACGACGATCTTGCGGCTCTTGATAGCCATATCGAGGGCATTCTCGACTTCCAATCGCGCAGCAATATCAGTGTGGAGGATCCCGTGGTACGCGGTTTTCGTGATCTCTTTTGGTTCGACTTTCGAGACACTGGCGTGCGCGATGTCTACCTAGAAGATGCTCAGCACCAAGCGATTGGTGCCCGGATTGTTGCCGAAACTGAGGGCGGAATTGACGGCGTCTTTGTCATGGACTTTGAAGTCTAACGATAGACGAGCAACGCATTGCGGCCGGCCTGAACCAACACGTTTTCTTGATTGTGAACTTCGAATTCGAGCGCCAAGGTCATCTGGTCCGGTGACCTTGAAGCCTTCTTTCCAGATACGGTGAGCTTGGCGAATAGCCGGTCCCCTGCCAGAACCGGCGCTTTGAATTTCCAATCCCATCCTTTGGATGCACGGGCTTTGAATTGCGCAGGTGCATTGTTCTTGAGCCCGTCTACAAGAGACAGCACGAGCAATCCGTGCGCGACTTGCCGAGCAAAGCCATGGCGCTGTGCGGCTGCGTCATCCATGTGGATTTCAAACCGGTCGCCTGTCAGCTCGGCGAAACGCAGAATGGCTTCTGCTGTCACAGTTGTAGAGCCACAATCAATCCAATCCCCGATGGCCACTTCATCGCCACCATAGCGCCCCGCGTCGAGCGCTGACGGATTCACTGGAGGCCCATCATGCTGGAACTGGTGCGTCTTCGCGCAGCAGTCCTTTTGATTTCAGCTCTGCCCAGAAATCGGACGGGATTGGGTGGCTAAACCAATCGAGGTTCTGTGTAAGCTGTTCAACTGTGCGTGTCCCAGCAATGAAGCTCGGAATTGCCGGATGCGCGACAACGAACTGTAGCGCCGCGGCTGGCAGAGGGACGTTATGCGCTGCGCACACCTGCTCGATTTTGGCGACTTTGTCCATGATATCAGCCGGGGCAGGGGCATAGTTGTATTTCGCTCCTTCCTTGGCGCCAGTGGCTAGAATGCCCGAGTTGAAACCGCCGCCCACGACCACTGCGGCGCCGCGTTCTTCACAGAGCGGCAAAAACTCATTTAAGGCGTCCTGTTCCTGCAATGTGTAACGCCCGGCGAGTAAGAAGCAGTCGAAATCGTTGGCCTGCAAGGCTGCATGGCAGACCTCCCATTCATTCACGCCAACACCGATGGCTTTTACAACGCCCTGGCTGCGCAGATCATCGAGCGCGCGGTAGCAAGTGTCCATCGCCTGTTTGAACACCTCCGGCTGCTCGTCACCGCGCGTGAAAACGTCGATGTCGTGGATAAATACAATGTCCATGTATTCGAGGTTCAGGCGCTGCATGCTGTCCTCAAAGGACCGCATAGTCCCATCATAGGAGTAGTCAAAATGCATGGTGTTACGTCCGGCATTCGTCCACGGTGCATAGTCGATGTCCGCCTTGCGGGCAGGCTTCAATACGCGCCCGACCTTTGATGACAGGACGTAGTCTTCGCGGTTTTTCCATCTCAGGGAGTGACCCGTACGCAACTCACTAAGGCCATGCCCATACATGGGGGCCGTGTCGTAGTAGCGAACGCCTGCGTTCCAAGCTGCCTGATACATCGCG
>JABSSA010000104.1 GCA_013214665.1 Paracoccaceae bacterium | reverse complement strand
GGCGTGGGGATCTACTTGAGGGGACTGGGCCTGGTGCCGCCTGACAGCTAAAGCGCACGCCCCCCTTCTTTTGGACCCAAAATACTCCGGAGCGCGAGGCAGAGCCTCGCAAACGAAAAGGCCGCCCAAAAGAGCGGCCTTTCCAAATTTCGTGAACCCGTAAAGCTTAACGCTTGGAGAACTGGAAGCTCCGGCGCGCCTTGCGCTTACCGTATTTCTTCCGTTCCACCACGCGGCTGTCGCGGGTCAGGAAGCCTGCCGCTTTCAGCGCACCGCGAAGCGATGGATCGTAAAGCTGCAGCGCTTTGGAAATACCGTGCTTGACCGCACCGGCCTGACCAGACAGGCCGCCACCTTTCACGGTGGCCATCACGTCAAACTGGTCTTCCACACCGGCCACCTGAAACGGCTGGCGCAGGATCATCTGCAGAACGGGACGCGCAAAATACACGTTCAGCTCTTTGCCGTTCACAGTCACCTTGCCGGAGCCCGGCTTGATCCAGACGCGGGCAACCGCGTCTTTCCGCTTGCCGGTGGCATAGGAGCGGCCCAGCTCATCGCGCTGTGGCTCGGCCAAGGAAATGGCCTCTTCCACAACTGCAGCGTCGGTGGCGGCGTCGCCAACAACGGCCTGAAGATCTTCGAGAGAGTTGATTTGATCAGCCATGTGCCTCAGCTCCGCGTGTTCTTGGAGTTCATCGACTTCACGTCGAGCACTTCGGGGTTTTGCGCTTCATGCGGATGCTCACCGCCTGCATAAACACGCAGGTTGGTCATCTGCTGGCGGCTCAGACGGTTGCCCGGCAGCATACGCTTAACGGCCAGGGTGACCACGCGCTCTGGATGCGCCCCTTCCAGGATTTGCTCCTTGGTGCGGCTCTTGATGCCGCCAGGGTGGCCGGTGTGCCAATAGTGCTTTTCCTGACGCTTGTTGCCCGTCAGTTGCACCTTGTCGGCGTTGATGATGATGACATTGTCCCCCATGTCCATGTGCGGCGTGAAGCTTGGCTTGTGCTTGCCGCGCAGGCGCATCGCGACGATCGACGCCAAACGGCCCAGAACAACGCCTTCGGCGTCAATCAGGATCCATTTCTTGTCGATGTCCGCAGGGGTTGCGGTATACGTGCTCATGTGTCTCGCGTCCCAAAGGATAAGATTTCGATTGGGGGCTTATACAGGAGCCTCAAACCGCGTCAACGCCACAAACCCACATTTAAACAAGCAAAAACAATGCTTTAAAAATAAGGTATTAAAATACCCCACAAAATCATACCCCAATTCGCTCCGGCGGGTTGTCCAGAAGCTCGCGCAACCGCAACATCGCGACCTCGTAGTCTTTGAGGCTGATCCCCGCATTCACGGCAAATCGCACCGCATGCGGCACCCGCGCATCCCGGCAGGCGTATTCTTCGGCTGCACGGATGCGCACACCGGCCGCTTCGGCAGCCTGCACAAATCCAGAGGCGCGCCAGCCGTCTGGCAGGCGCAACCACAGAAACGGCACATCTTCGCGCCAGCTAAGATCATAACCGCCCAGAATATTGACTGATGCGCGCACATATCGCCCGATCCCGTCCTGCACACCTTGCACCAGCTCGGGCAGGCGCGGATGCGCGAAAAGCTTGGCGCAAAGATCGGTCAACGGGGTGGCGAGGCCGAAAAACGAATATTCCGCCGTGCGCCGCGTGATGTGGCCCTGCCCTTCGGGTGCGACGATCATTCCAACACGCAAGGCTGGCGTGAGCGATTTTGAGATCGATGACACATACCAGGCGCGTTCCGGTGCCAGCATCCGATAGCTTTCGGCCTGCGCCTGCCCAATGCGGTAACAATCGTCTTCGAGAATGCTCAGGTCATGTTTGCGGGCCACCTGAACCAGAGCGGCGCGCCGGTCTGTGGGCGTAAAACCGCAAGTGGGGTTGTGCACTTCGGGTGAGGTGCAGAAAATTTGGGCGTCATGGGCGCGCGCCGCTGCATCCAGCGCTTCGGGGATCACACCATGCGCGTCCATCGCGACCGGGATCACGTCCGCCCGCAGCAATTCGGCTGCGCGGCGAAAGCCAGGATAAGCCAGCTCTTCCACCAGCACGGCGGGGCGGCGGCCACGCAACAGCGCCTGAAACACCAGCATGATCGCGTTCTGGCCGCCATGGGCGAAAACGATGTCGTCTTGCCTAAGCTTTCCCAGCGGGACGCCTTCCAACCAGACACAGGCCGCTTCGCGGGCCGCGCGGCTGCCGGAACGGGTTGGGTAATGCATCATGCCCGAGGGCGGCTCTTGCGCAACCTCGCCAAGCAGCTGCCGGATCAGATGCGCCTGCCCTGCGTTGGGCAAATGCGGTGAAAAGAGATTGATCGGATCAGTTGGGTCTTGGGCGTTGTGGGCATTATGGCTGACCACGTCCACTTCGATCGGCACATCGTGAAACAGCGGCGCGTGTGATTGCGGCGGGGCCACAAACGTGCCGCGCCCCACGCGGGCTTGCAGCACGCCTTCGTCGGTCAGCACCGTATAGGCGCGCGCCACGGTGCCGGGCGTAATCCCAAGCGTCCAAGCCAATTCGCGCACAGGCGGCACCTTCACCCCCTCTTTCAGCCGTCCGTCCGAGATGGCGCGCCGGATGCCGGAGGCCACCATTGCATATTTCGGGCCGTCGCCCTCCATCAGATCTGCAGACCAAATTGTATCCATTACAATTTTCCAGTGGATTAATACAAAACTCGAATGTATCAATATTTCTGGCACAATAATCAAATTGTGTCAATACAATTTTAGGAGACGAAAGATGGCACATTTCGCCGGACCTCACACAAACCACATCACATTTCTGGCTGGCCACCGCCGCCTTCCTGCGCTTTCCGCGCTGGCTGTGGCGTTTGCGGTGACGGTGGCGAAGTGGCATCAAAATAGGAACACACGCCTGGCTTTGCGTGATCTGAGCGATCACCAGCTGGAAGACGTGGGCCTGACACGACGCGAGGCTCTGGATGAATCTCGCCGCGTGTTCTGGCTGAACTAGGATTGGCCTCGCCCGATCCGGGGCGATCCACCCTCCTGCCTTCCCCGCAGGACAGTCAGACCTCTTCCACTTGGCCGGGCTTTGCCCGGCCTTTTTTGTATTGATACAATCCTTACTCCAAGAACGCTTGCGCTGAACGCTGCCATCACCCACATTTTCGGCACATCTAAAGCAGCCAAACGGACAATGCCCCCGTGACCGGCCCCATCCTTTCCGTGATCCTCCTTTTTGTCGCCACTGCGGCGCTCGGCGGCTGGCCAATTGTCAAATTGATCCGGGTTTACGAGGCAAAGCACGAGCTCAAGGAAGGTTCAGCCGGATTCCTGCGCAGCATCTCTGGCTGGTCATTCATTGCGTTCTGGCTGATGGCGGCATGGTTTTGCGCAACTATCCTGGGCGATTGGGCCGTGGCCGGCGATCTGGAGGCCGCCATGGAACGCGGTATTTGGCGCCTGCGCATCCTTGTCGAGATCGCCATCGCGATTGCGGAGTCTGACGGATGAGCGACGTGCAGGCCGAACAACGCGCGTTGCAATGCCCCTCTTGCGGCGGACAATGCGTTTATGCCCCCGAAGATCAGGCCCTAAAGTGCGAAAGCTGCGGCACCACCCGCGAGATCGCAGCGCCCCGAAACACGGACGCAGCCAAGGAGGTGGCCTATGATCCAGCCACCGCCACCCACGAAGTGCCGCAGATTGCGCACAACCGCGTACATCATTGCGAAACCTGCGGTGGCAGCATCGTGTTCACCGGCCCGATCTTGTCGGAACGCTGTGCCTATTGCGACGGTCCGGTTGTGCTGGGCACCGAAGATGCCGCTTATGAAACCACCGCCGTGATCCCCTTCGCGGTGAGTGAAGTCGACGCGCAGGACCAGGCGATCGCCTGGGCCGGGCGCCGAATTGCAGCGCCTGGGGCCTTGATGGGGCATATCATCAAAGCGCGTGTGGCCGGGCTATACGCCCCTTTCTGGACGTTCGACAGCACGGAGGCCGTGAATTACTGGGCCCGCGTCACAAAAGGCAGCGGCAAGCGGCGGCGCAGTAAACGGATCAAAGGGCGGATGACCATCGGGTTTGATGATCTGCTGGTGCCCGCGTCGCATCATGTGACGCCGTTGATCCGTGACGGCATCCTGCACGAATTCGATCCGACGCGGTTGCGCCCTTACCTGCCCGCCTATCTGTCGGGCTTTGCGGCTGAACGGCATCATCAGACAGTGGACGAAGGATTGCTGTCCAATGAGCCGGACAAAGACCTGCTGATCCGCAACCGCATTCGCCGCAACATCAATGCAAGCGGCGTGTCCAACATCGGGTATCGCACGGATACAACAGGCATCCGGTACCGGCGCATTTTGTTGCCGGTGTGGATCCTGCATTACGAACACGAGGGCACCGCTTACAAAATTGTCGTCTGCGGCATCCATGGCCGCACATTTGGTGAGCGTCCGTTTTCACGGTGGAAGGTGATGGGCCTGTCTGCGCTTTTGAGCGCTGCGACCATTGGGTTTGGCTTGTTGTGGGGGGCTTTGGGCGCGCTTTAGCCTGCCTGATCCGCCTCAGAGCCTACAGGCGGGATCGAATAGGTCAGATTGGCGCGCGCCACCGGGGCTTCCATCCCTTCGGAATAGATCAGCACATCAATCACGGCCAGTTGTCGCCCGACCTTTAACAGCCGTGATTTCGCGATCAGATCGGTGTTGGCGGCCGGTTTGCGCATGAAATCAATCGCGCAATTGGTTGTAACGGCCAAAGCCTTGGGGCCGATGCGCGACAGCGTGGCGATATACGCGGTGACATCTGCGAGGCTGAACATCGAGGGGCCGGACACGGTGCCGCCGGGGCGCAAATGCCGGTCCGCCACCATCAAGCGTACGACCACTTCATCGTGGCCCACCTCTTCGACGTTGAAATCATCCGCCACCTGTGGAAACGCGCGCCGCATGAAGACGTTCAGCTCTTCGACATCCATCACAACGGTCATACTTTCCCTCCTGCTCTTTGGCGCGTAGAGTGTCGGGCAAGCCGAGGGAGGGCAAGATGGCAATTCTCGAACGTGAGGTCAGAGACGGTATTGCACGGTTTCACATGAACGCACCGGACCGATTGAACGCATTGTCAGATGAAATGCTGGCCGCCCTGCACGACAGCTTTGATGCGCTGGCGGATGACAGATCGGTGCGGGCGGTTGTGATTTCGGGCGAGGGCAAGGCGTTTTGCGCAGGCCATGACCTAAAGCAAATGACCCAAGGTCGACAGGCCGAGGATGGCGGCAAAGCCTATTTCAAGGATCTGTTTGACCGTTGTGCCGCGATGATGGCACGGGTGCGCGCCCTGCCCCAACCCGTTGTGGCGCAAGTCCACGGCATCGCCACCGCCGCAGGCTGCCAGTTGGTGGCCACCTGCGACATGGCGGTTGCAGCGGAAGGCACCAAATTTGGCGTGAATGGGGTGAACATCGGGCTCTTTTGTTCGACACCGATGGTCGCGCTCAGCCGAAACATTCCGCGCAAACACGCCTTTGAAATGCTGACCACAGGCAAGTTCATTGATGCCCATCGCGCGCAAGAGCTGGGGCTGATCAACCGCGTTGTGCCCCCGCAGGATTTGGCGACCGAAACCGAAGCTTTGGCGGCGCAGGTCGCCGAAAAGCTGGCTGTGGCGGTGAAAATTGGCAAAGAGGCGTTCTATAACCAGATCGAAATGCCGGTGGATCAGGCCTATGCCTATACGGGCGACGTCATGGTTGAGAACATGCTGCACCGCGATACCGAGGAAGGAATCGCCGCATTTCTCGAAAAACGGGAGCCTACCTGGACCCAATAGGCGGGGTTTCGCCCAGAAGTGGCCGATTCCCGCTGCGGGCGGAATAAGGCGCTTGTGTGACACGGCCACCTGAATTATCCACGCATCACCGGGCGATGCTCGGCATGACATTTGGGTCGCCGTCCTGCGAAGGTCCCTCCAGGTCAGCCTCTCACTGACCGACCAATACCGCGGCGGCGACCCCAAAAGTCACTCTCTCACAAAAGCCCGCCTATGGCGGGCTTTGTTGTTTCCAGAGCCAAGATGGATTAGGGCACCCGCCAAGAGATCAGATCCACCCCAAGACATTCATCCGCGCAGGAGCGACAGATGCCCGAAACACTTCACATCGTTGGCGGCGGCATGGCCGGGTCCGAAGCCGCATGGCAGGCCGCACAACTTGGCGTGCAAGTTGTGATCCACGAGATGCGCCCCAAGGTGGGCACGTTTGCGCATCAAACCGGGCTTTTGGGCGAGATGGTATGCTCAAACTCCTTTCGGTCAGATGACAGCGAACAGAATGCCGTGGGCCTTTTGCATTGGGAAATGCGCCAGGCCGGCGGGTTGATCATGTCGACCGCGGATACCCATCGCCTGCCAGCCGGCGGTGCCTTGGCGGTGGATCGCGAACCCTTTGCCCAATCGGTGACAGACGCCTTGATGGCGCATCCGAATGTGGCGGTCGAATACGGCGAAATCACCGACCTGCCCCGCGACGGCCATTGGATCATTGCAACCGGGCCGCTGACCTCCGGCGCGTTGTCAGAGGCGATCGCGACAGAGACCGGGGCGGACGCGCTGGCGTTTTTCGACGCGATTGCGCCGATCGTCTATGCCGACAGCATCGACATGTCGCAGGCCTGGATGCAATCGCGCTACGACAAAGGTGAAACCGAGGAAGAACGGACCGCCTATCTCAACTGTCCGATGACGCGTGATCAATACGAGGCGTTTATCGACACGCTTTTGGCGGCAGACAAAACCGAATTCCATGAAGGCGAGACCGCCGGGTATTTTGACGGCTGCTTGCCGATTGAAGTGATGGCGGAACGGGGGCGCGAGACGTTGCGCCATGGGCCGATGAAGCCTGTGGGCCTGACAAATCCGCATAAGCCCGACGAAAAGCCACACGCCGTTGTGCAGCTGCGCCGCGATAACAAGCTGGGCACGTTGTTCAACATCGTGGGCTTTCAAACAAAGATGAAGTACGGCGCGCAAACCGATGTTTTCAAAATGATTCCCGGCCTGGAAGATGCGAGCTTTGCCCGGCTTGGTGGCATTCACCGCAATACGTTTCTGAACTCTCCCACGTTGATCGACGGGCAGATGCGCTTGCGCTCGCAGCCCAACATTCGTTTTGCCGGGCAGATCACTGGTGTCGAAGGGTATGTGGAAAGCGCGGCGATGGGCCTTTTGGCCGGGCGTTTGGCGGCCGCAGAGATCATGGGCCGCGACATTGGCCTGCCTGCGGAGACAACGGCCACGGGTGCTTTGATCACCCACATCACCGGCGGTGCTGAGGCCAAAACATTTCAGCCCATGAATGTGAATTTCGGGCTCTTTCCACCTGTTGAGGGCCTAAAAGGCGGGCGTCGGGGCCGCAAGGACCGCTATAAAGCCTATACTGACCGCGCGAAAGCAGACTGGTCTGCGTGGTTGTCACAGCAGCTTGAGCACGCCGCATGAGGGCTAGCGCGATCGCATGAAGGCGGCTAGGCTTCTTGCATGACTGGATTTCTGGGCAAGGCCTACTCCCCCCGCAGCGCGGATGAAACGCGCGATTTGTATGATGATTGGGCGGCCAGCTATGAGGCTGAGGTTGCGCAAAACGGCTATGCAACGCCGGGGCGGTGCGCCGAAGCCTTGGCTGCGCATGTTGGTGACATGTCGACCCCCGTTCTGGATTTTGGTTGCGGCACGGGGCTTTCCGGCCGGGCGCTCAAGCTCGCCGGGTTTGAAGCGATCGACGGGGCGGATCTGTCGGCCGACATGCTGAAACAGGCCGCTGAGAAATCCACCTATCAGACGCTGACCCAAGTAGAGGCGACAGACCCAATCCCTGCGGGATATTCTGTTATGGCCGCCATTGGCGTGATCGGCGCAGGCGCGGCCCCGATTTCCCTCTTTCACGCCTTGATGACAGCGCTGCCCAGTGGTGGCTTGTTGGTGTTTTCCTTTAACGATCAAGCGTTAAAAGACCCGGCAAACGAAGCTGCGGTTGCGGAATGGATCGATCCTGGTGCGGCGCATCTGTTGTTCAAGGAATATGGCGATCACCTGCCGGGAATTGGCTTGAAGTCCAACGTCTACGTTATCGAAAAAGCGTGACAATCAGAACGCGCTTTGCACCATCCCCAACGGGGCCGCTGCATCTGGGCCACGCCTATTCCGCGCTATTTGCGGCTGATTTGGCACGCGAGGCCGGTGGCACATTCCTGTTGCGCAGCGAAGACATCGACCAATCCCGCGCCCGCCCGGAATGGGAAGCGCAGATGTATAACGATCTGACCTGGCTTGGGTTAACTTGGCCAGAACCGGTGATGCGGCAATCGGAGAGGTTGCAGGCTTATCGCGAAGCACTGGCGCAGTTGTGGGCGTTGGGGGTGCTTTACCCCTGCACCTGCACGCGCCGAGATATCAAGGAAGCCGCCGCTGCCCCGCAAGAAGGCGCGCCTCTGATCGGGCCGGATGGCGTGATTTATCCCGGCACCTGCCGCATGAAACCCCGGCCACCAGACATGCCCAAGGACGAGGTTTTGCGACTGGATATGGCCCAGGCCATGCAGCGGATTGGGCCGGATGTTGCGTTTCATGAAGACGGTTTGGGCCCGGATGGCGAACACGGACGCATCGTGGTTACCGCGGATCACTTAACGCACAGGGTGGGTGACGTGGTTTTGGCGCGACGGGATATGGGCACGTCTTACCATTTGTCTGTCGTGGTGGATGACGCGGCACAAGGCATCACGCATGTCGTGCGCGGCGCGGACCTTTTTGAAGCCACAGCCATTCACGTGGTGTTGCAATGCCTGCTGGGCCTGCCGACGCCTGTGTATCATCATCACCGGCTGATCCGGGACGACGATGGCAAACGGCTGGCCAAACGTGATGATGCACGCGCAATCGCGCTTTACCGTCGCGAAGGGGCGACACCGCGCGATATCAGGCGGATGGTTGGCCTGATTTGAGCGGGCGCATCGGCTTGGAAGCCGATGAAAGGCGCGTCCACGCGCCTTTCACGCGGAACTTAGGTCATGGGGGTCATCAATTCGACGGTCTCACCGTCGCGCACAGCCGTATAGAAACAACTGCGCCGCCCCGTGTGACAGGCGGGGCCGGTTTGATCGACCAGCACCAGAATGCAATCCTGATCGCAATCATAGCGCATCTCGACCAATTTCTGCACATGTCCGCTTGTTTCGCCCTTGATCCAGAAAGATTGACGCGACCGGGACCAATAGGTCACCCGCCCGCTGTCCAATGTGCGCTGAACAGCCTCCGCGTTCATCCACGCCAGCATCAAAATCTCTAATGATGCATGATCTTGCGCAATCACCGGCAAAAGACCGCGATCATCATAGGTCAGATTGCTTGGATCAAAGCGCATGGTATTTTCCTTTTGGCATAGGCTCTGCACGTGCTTATGTAGTCATTCGTACCATTTTGGAAGGGACAGGCTGCAGATGGCCGATTCGGATTTGATCAAGCTTTACTCCACGCGGATTTTGGCGTTGGCGGCGGATATCCCTCATACCACGCGCCTGGACGCGCCACACGCCAGCGTCAAAAAGCGCTCGCCGTTGTGCGGATCTGCAGTGACGGTCGATCTGAATGTGGACGACGGCAGAATCACCGCCTTTGGCCAAGATGTGAAAGCCTGTGCCTTGGGACAGGCGGCTGCGGCGGTCACAGGGGGTGCCGTGATCGGCTGCACGCTTGCGGATGTGGAAGCCGCGCGCGACGGGCTCACCGCAATGCTCAAGCAAGATGGCCCTACGCCCCAAGCTCCTTTTGACGGGTTTGATGTTTTGACCCCGGCGCGGGAGTTCAAGAATCGCCACGCGTCGATCCTGCTGTCGATTGAAGCCACCGCAGAGGCGATGGCACAGGCTTTGGCTGCGAAAGACACCTGCGCCAACGGCTAAAGCTTCGGCTTTTCACCCACATCTCGCACAAAAAAAGCGCCGCACATCCGGGCGGGATGGCGGCGCAAGGAATGCGTCTCACTTGGGGACAGGGGGCACGATGCGGCCAGGCAGGGCCAAGGTCTTTGCAATCGGGACAGGCAAAAAACCGGCACCCCCAAAAGAGAGAGATCGCAGGCAGAAATTCAGAATGCGTTAGATCAGAGCAGGCAGATGCAGCCCCACGACCAACATCACCGCAATCGCAGCAACGCCAGCAGCGTCTTGCAAAATGGTCGCCTCAGCGCGGCGGGCAGTGGTGAGAATCTCGCGGAACGTTGTCATGGTGCTCTTTCCTCTAAGTTGCTCCTTTGTTCTCATACCGCCCTCTCGAAATCAAGAACTTTATGAGAACATATGTGAACTTTTTAGAAATTTTGTGCAAAATGAAGAGGGTAGCGTGCGGATGTTCCGCAGCGCTCAGCCCACGGAAATCAGCTTGATCGCCTCATCCTGACGCATCAGCCACAACAGCATCCGCGCCGCCTGCCCCCGGGCAGATGTCAGCTCAGGATCATCCGCCAACAGCTTGCGTGCATCGGACTGCGCGATCGCCATCAACCCGGTTTGGCGTTCCAGATCCGCCACCTGAAAGCGCGGCAAACCGGATTGCGCAGTGCCAATCAGATCACCATAGCCGCGCATTTCCAGATCCACCTCAGAGATGCGAAAACCGTCTTCGGTCTCGCGCATAATCTCAAGACGGCGCTGGCCTGATTCTTTGAGCGGCGGCTGATACATCAACAAACAGGTCGAGGCCCCCGCCCCCCGTCCGACGCGCCCGCGCAGCTGATGCAATTGCGCCAGGCCAAAGGTTTCGGCGCGTTCAATCACCATGATCGTGGCGTTGGGCACGTTCACCCCAACCTCGATCACCGTGGTGGCCACCAAAACCTTGGTCTCATTGTCCTGAAACGCCCGCATCGCGGTGTCTTTGTCTTGCGCTGGCATCTGGCCATGCACCAGGCCCACAACACCTTCGCCCAGTGCCGCGCGTAAACGTTTGAACCGATCTTCCGCCGCGATGAGATCCGAAACCTCGGATTCCTCAACCAAAGGGCACACCCAATAACATTGCTGGCCCGCCGCAATGGCCGACCGTAGGCGCGCGATCACTTCATCCATCCGGTCTGTGCTGACAAGCGCGGTGGTGATCGGTTTGCGCCCGGGCGGCTTTTCATCCAGAACCGACACATCCATGTCGCCATATTGCGACAGCGCCAAAGACCGCGGGATCGGCGTGGCGGTCATGACCAGCATGTCGACCGCCGCCCCTTTGCGCCCCAGTTCAAGGCGTTGGCGCACGCCAAAACGGTGCTGTTCATCTACGATGGCGAGGCGCAAATCGTGAAAGCTCACATCTTCCTGAAAGACTGCGTGTGTCCCCACCAGTATTTGAATGTCACCGCGCGCCAGCGCAGCTTGCTTGGCGCGGCGCTCTGGCCCCTTGTCGCGGCCTGTCAAAATCTCAAGCACCACACCGGCGCTTTCTGCGAGCGGTTGAAGCCCCTCCAGATGCTGGCGTGCCAAGATCTCTGTCGGGGCCATCATCACACCCTGTCCGCCCGCTTCAACCGCCGTTAACAGTGCCATGAAGGCAACCAGCGTCTTGCCCGACCCCACATCGCCCTGCAGCAGCCGGTTCATACGCAACCCGGCGGCCATGTCTTCTGTGATCTCATCAATCGCCCGCGCCTGTGCGCCTGTCGGACGATACGGCAACCCCGCCAACACCTTGTTGCGCAGGGTGCCATTGCCCGATGTGATCCGCCCGGCCCCGCGCTTGGCCTGACCGCGCGCCAAGGCCAGCGTCAGCTGGTGGGCAAAAAGCTCATCATAAGCCAAGCGTTCGCGCACGCCATGATTGGGGGACAGATCCGCAGTTGTCTCGGGCGCATGGGCCATCTCAATCGCCGCAGCAAAGCTGGGCCATCGTGCATGCTCCATCTGAGACGGATCGATCCATTCGTCGAGCGCGGGCACCCTCTCCAAACTGGCGCGCGTCGCTTTGAACAGCGCTTTTTGCGTGACACCGGCTGTCGCGGGGTAAACCGGTTCGTGCGGCGGGATGTCCTGTGCCTCAGCCTCGGGCACGATGAAATCCGGGTGCACCATCTGGGCGACGCCATCAAACAGCTCTACCCGCCCCGACACGATCCGGCGCGATCCGGTGGGCAACACCTTTTCGAGGTAGTCCCCGCGCGCGTGGAAGAAGACCAACAGAAATTCAATCTGCCCGTCATCAACCATGACCTGATAGGGGCGCGATTTCACGCGCGGCTTGCGATGCGCGCCAACCGTGACCGCCACGCTTAGCGTGCCTGGCAGATCGGCGCCTTGAACGGATGGGCGCAATTGACGGTCGATCACCGAATAGGGCAGCGAAAACAACAGGTCACGTGGTGCGGTGATCCCGATCTTTTCCAACGCCTCCGCCGTACGCGGGCCGATGCCCGGCAAGGTTTCGACACCGGCAAACAGCGGGAAAAGCGGTTCGGGGCGGCTCATCCGTCACCGATCAGGGCAAGCCAGCTGGCTTCGTCAATCGTTTCAACGCCCAGATCTTGCGCCTTTTTCGCCTTTGAGCCCGCACCGGGGCCCGCGACCAACAAATCGGTCTTGGCGCTGACGGAGCCCGACACCTTGGCCCCCAACGCTTCGGCGCGGGCCTTGGCTTCGGCGCGTGTCATCAGCTCGAGCGTGCCGGTAAAGACCACGGTCTTGCCCGCCACGGGGCTGCCGGACGCTGCGATTGGGGCGACGTCTTCGATGGTGAGCTGTTCTGCGAGGCGGTCGATGCTGGCCCGCTCTGGGCCATTGGCAAAGGCCGTAACAAGTGCGCGGGCCAGAGTTTCGCCAATGCCGTCGATGGCCAAAAGATCGGCCCAAGCCGGGCTTTGCGGCAGCGCGGCCTTTTGGGCCTTGGCCTCTGTTTCGAGAAACGCGGGTTCGTTTGCGGCGGCGTCCAGCGCCGTGGTCAGCGCGGCCCAAGAGCTGTAGTGGCGCGCCAGCGTGGCGGCTGCCACTTCGCCCACATGGCGGATACCAAGGGCAAAAAGAACCCGATCCAACCCAATGCCGCGCCGCGCCTCGATGGCCTGAAACAGGTTGCGCGCCGATGTATCGCCCCAGCCGTCGCGGTTGGCGAGTTTGGTCAGGTTGCCCGCATCGCGCGCCGCCAAGGTGAAGATATCGGCCGGTTCTTTGACCGCAAGCTGGTCATCGAGATAGAACATCTCAACCTGTTTCGCGCCCAGCCCATCTATGTCAAAGGTGCTGCGGCCCACAAAATGTTTCAGCTTCTCAACGGCTTGCGCGGGGCAAATCAAACCGCCCGTGCAGCGGCGAACTGCGTCACCGGGATCGCGCAGAGCCGGGCTGCCGCATTCTGGGCAAGTGTGCGGGAAGCTGTAGGGGTGCGCGTCCGCCGGTCGTTTGGACAGATCAACATCCGCCACTTTCGGGATCACGTCGCCGGCGCGATAGACCTGCACCCAGTCGCCCACCCGGATGTCTTTGCCATCGCGGATCGGTGCGCCTTTGTTGTCTCGGCCTTCGATATAGTCTTCGTTATGCAGCGTGGCATTGCTGACCACCACGCCGCCCACGGTCACGGGCGTCAAACGCGCCACCGGGCTGAGCGCGCCGGTGCGGCCCACCTGAATATCGATGGCCTCAAGCCGGGTCCAGGCGAGTTCCGCCGGGAATTTATGCGCCACGGCCCAACGCGGCGTGGTGGCACGAAAACCCAACCGCGCCTGCAGCGCCAGATCATCAACCTTGTAGACAACACCGTCAATGTCATAGCCCAGTGCCGCCCGGCGATGTTCGATATCCGCGTGATGCGCGATCAGGTCATCGGGCGAGGCACAAAGCGCGGTGAGCGGGTTGGTAGAAAATCCGAGGTTTTTCAGCCGGGTGATGGCCCCCATTTGCGTGTCGGCCAGAGGGTCGTCCAATGCGCCCCAGGCATAGGCAAAAAACCGCAGTGGGCGGGCTTGGGTGCTGGCCGCATCCAACTGGCGCAATGAACCGGCGGCGGCATTGCGAGGATTGGCAAAAGTCTTTTGGCCGGCCTCTTCCTGTCGTGCGTTCAGCGCTTCGAAATCGGTATGCGACATGTACACTTCACCGCGGACCTCAATCACACCTGAAACGCCGGTTAGCGTTTTTGGCACATCCGTGATGGTCATTGCATTGGCGGTGACGTTTTCGCCAACTTCGCCATCTCCGCGTGTGGCCGCCTGGACCAAAACGCCGTCTTCATACCGGAGGCTCAGTGACAAGCCGTCAATCTTGGGTTCAGCGGTATAGCTTAAGGCGTCCGCCTCCGAGAGGCCCAGAAACTTGCGAATGCTCGCGTCAAATTCATGGACGTCCTGCGCATCAAAGGCATTGGCCAAAGACAGCATCGGCACAGCATGGCGCACCTTGCCAAATCCGTCGGCGACAGGCGCGCCAACCTGATCCGACGCGCTATCGCTGCGTTTGAGATGCGCAAACCGTTCTTCAATGGCGCGGTTGCGGCGTTTGAGCGCGTCAAATTCCGCATCCGACATCACCGGCGCATCATCTGTGTGATACGCGCGGTTGGCGGTCGCCAATGCATCGGCCAGGCGCGCAAGCTCAATGCCCGCCTGCTCTTCTGTCAATTCATCAACCGGTGTATCGGTCGCGGCCATTGTGCCCTCAGTTTCCGCAGATCCCCACTGCGCTCAGACATAGAAGCAGTGGGCGGTCACGTCCAGAACCTCGGGCGCGGGTTTCACGCGATCTGGGTCAAGCGCTCATGGCAAGGCGTTCAGATCGGCTCAACTCCTCCAAAGGGGTTGGGTCACGCAAGACGTACCCCCGCCCCCAGACGGTTTCGATATAGCTGGCGCCGCCTGTGGCCGCCGAAAGTTTCTTGCGCAATTTGCAAATGAAGACGTCAATAATCTTGAGCTCCGGTTCGTCCATTCCGCCATAAAGGTGGTTGAGAAACATCTCTTTGGTCAGCGTTGTGCCTTTGCGCAAACTAAGCAATTCGAGCATCTGATATTCCTTGCCGGTCAGATGCACGGTTTCATCATCCACCATGACGGTTTTGGCATCCAGATTGACCGATATTTCGCCGGTGTTGATGATGGATTGCGCATGCCCTTTGGACCGGCGGATGATGGCGTGGATGCGGGCCACCAGCTCCTCTCGGTGGAATGGTTTGGTCAGGTAATCATCCGCGCCGAACCCAAATCCACGGATCTTGTTTTCCGTGTCGTCAGACCCCGACAGGATCAAAATCGGCGTATCCACCCGCGACAGGCGCAGCTGACGCAGCACATCGTGGCCGTTCATATCCGGCAGATCCAGATCAAGAAGGATCAAATCGTAATCATATAGTTTTGCCAGATCGATGCCTTCTTCCCCAAGATCGGTGGCATACACATTCAGATCTGCATGGGTGAGCATCAACTCAATGCTCTTTGACGTTGTCGGATCGTCTTCCACCAGCAGTACACGCATTTCTTTCTCCAAAAAATTTCCGGCCCAATAGAAACATTTAGTGAACGGAAACCGTTAATTGACCGTCAAAGCTTAGTGGATTGTTATGTTATCAACTCAAGGTTGTCTATACCTTTGAAGGCGTGTGGTTTTCAAAGCCGGCTCCCCATGTTCGGTGATCGCGCGCACCCAGCTGGCGAATTCCTCTTCGCTCAACCCATAGCGATCAAGTGCTTCGTCACGGTCCAGCAATCCAAAAGCGACGCCGCGTACCACGGCCGCCTTGCGCGACGCCACCTTCCCGGGGTTGAGCTGGCGCAGGCGGAAGGGCAGCGAGACGCGAGTCAGGTTCTCGTAGGCGCGCACCACAAGCTCGAGGTGGCACCAGCTGCGCTCCACCACCAGTTCGG
>JABSSA010000103.1 GCA_013214665.1 Paracoccaceae bacterium | reverse complement strand
TGGCGCGCCTATCTGATCTATCTTTCTGGCTGGGGGTATTGGTCGGGGAATGCGCGCACGCTTTGGAGCAACGCCTTTGGCACCATAGACGCGCCGTACCTGCCCCAGCGCCAGCACGGGGCCATGCGGCGTGAGGCGCGCGTTCTACTGGCGCTATACGCGGCGCTGGCGCTTAGTCTGTTGGTATCGCCGTTGGCGCTGTGGCTCTGGGCATTGCCCGCGCTCATCGGGCAGCCGGTGTTGCGGCTTTATCTGCTGGCAGAGCATGGGCATTGCCCGCCCGTGGCCAACATGCTGGAAAACACGCGCACCACCTTTACCAATCGTCTTGTGCGGTGGTTGGCGTGGAATATGCCCTATCACGCAGAGCATCACGCTTTCCCGCAGGTGCCGTTTCACCGCCTGCCGGACCTGCACCAGCATATGCGCGCGCATCTGAAATCGGTCTCAAACGGTTATGGTGAATTCACCGGCGCGTATCTGCGCGGCTTGGACCACTGACGATCCCGCCGCCCACCGGCACGCTGACCCCTGTAGTTGTGGGGCACGAGGTGGGCAGCTTGGCCCGCACGCGCGCGGCGAGATAGGCAAAGGCCTGCGCCTCCAGCATGTCACCGTCCAACCCGACTTCCTCAACCGGATCGACCGGGCAATCGGCGGCAGCGGAGATCATCTGCATCAACACCGGGTTTTTGCGGCCGCCGCCCGTCACCAAAAGGCGCGATGGCGGGATGGGGCAATGCGGCATGGCCACGGCCACGGCGGCAGCACTCATGGCAGTCAACGTGGCTGCGGCATCATGCGCGGAGAGCTCGCGCACGAGATTGATCATATCGGGGAAATCGTTGCGGTCCAGTGACTTGGGCGGCATGCGTGAGAAATAAGGCTCAGCCAGAAACAGCTCGAGCGCGCCGTCTTCCACGCGGCCTTGCGCGGCGATGGCGCCATCCTTGTCAAATGGTTGATCAAAGTGCTGGGCCACAAAGTCATTCACCGGCGCATTGGCTGGCCCGGTGTCAAACGCCAAAAGCGCATCCGGGTCTTCGGGGCTTTGAGCCACGGGATTGACCCAGGTGATGTTTCCCACGCCGCCCAGGTTCAACATTGCCACCGGTTGCGACAGGCCCAGAAAACGGGCCAGCGCGAAATGATAGAAAGGGGCCAGCGGCGCGCCCTCGCCGCCCAATTCGATATCCGCGCTGCGGAAATCCCAGACCACCGGGCAATCCAGCGCCTCAGCCAACGCAGCGCCATCGCCCACTTGCAACGTACCGCGCCCACGTGGGTCATGGGCCAGTGTCTGGCCGTGAAATCCGACAAGGTCGATGTCTTCGAACTGAGACAACAGTTCGGTGTGGGCGCGCTGCACCACCTCTGTGGCGGCTTCCACCTGTGGCCCATGCCATTGGCCAAGGGCAGCGGCAAGCGTGTCTCGTTCGGCTGGGGAATAGGCGCGATAGGCGGTTTCGGCAAAGCCAGAAATCGCCTTGCCGTCGGTTTCCAGAACGGCGGCATCCACCCCATCCAGCGATGTGCCACTCATGGCCCCAAGAACACGCATTGCTTTGCTTCTCCGACGGCTCTTTTCCTTTGCCCCCTGCCCGCCTATAGAAGCCGCGGTACGACGCCAGAAACAAGAGGCATACGACATGGGCTTCCATCCCAAATCAGAATTTCTGCATGTGATGCAAGAACGCGGCTTTATCGCCGATTGCACGGATTTGCAGTCGTTGGACGACAAGCTGATGGAAGGCCCGCAAACCGCTTATATCGGGTATGATGCGACGGCCCCATCGCTGCATGTCGGCCACCAGATGAACATCATGGTTCTGCGCTGGTTCCAAAAGACCGGGCATCGCCCGATCACGCTGATGGGGGGTGGGACAACTAAGGTCGGCGATCCATCTTTCCGCAGCGATGAACGCCTGCTTTTGGATGGGGCGGCGATTGACCAGAACATCGAGGGCATGAAGCGCGTCTTTAGCGCGTTTCTGACCTATGGTGACGATGCCGCGATGATGCTGAACAACGCGGAATGGCTGGATGATCTGAAGTACCTCGATTTCCTGCGCGACATCGGGCGGCATTTCTCGGTCAACCGGATGCTGAGCTTTGAATCCGTCAAATCACGGCTGGATCGGGAACAGTCGCTGTCGTTTCTCGAATTCAACTACATGATCTTGCAAGCCTATGATTTCATGGAGCTTAACAACCGCTATGGCTGTATCCTGCAGATGGGCGGATCGGATCAATGGGGCAATATTGTCAACGGGATCGACCTGACGCGCCGCGTGCTGGAAACCGAGATTTACGGGCTGACGACGCCGCTTTTGACCACGTCAGATGGGCGCAAGATGGGCAAAAGCCAAGGCGGTGCTGTGTGGCTGAATGGCGATATGCTGTCGCCCTATGAATACTGGCAGTTCTGGCGCAACACGACCGATGCCGATGTGGGTCGGTTCCTCAAGCTGTTCACCGAATTGCCGGTTGAAGAATGCGACCGTTTGGGCGCGCTGGAAGGCTCGGAAATCAACGAAGCCAAGGCGCTATTGGCGACCGAGGTGACCACGCTGTTGCACGGGGCTGAAGCGGCTGCGGCTGCCGCACAGACGGCGCGTGACGTCTTTGAAAAGGGCGGCGTGGGAGATGATCTGCCAACACTGACGCTAAGTGCGGAAGATGTGGGGGATGGGATCAGTGCTACGCAGTTGTTTGTGCGTTCCGGGCTGGCGAAATCAGGCAAGGACGCCAAGCGTCTGATCGCTGAGGGCGGTGCCAAGGTTGATGACGCGCCTATGACGGATCCGGGCCGGATTTTTGATCAGGCGGCGTTTGCTGCGCCGCTGAAGCTGACGGCAGGCAAGAAACGGCACGCGCTGGTAACTCTGGGGTAAATCAAACCCAAAACGCTTTGCACACCGCGTACACAGGGTGTGCACAGCTTGTATGACAAGATGGTGCACGGCTCGGCTTATTGGCCGCGCCGTGTGCCGCGCTTACCGACGACGAAAATACGTGACACGTCATAAGTGCGCCCTATCTGATGACCGCATCAATAGGTAAGCAAGAGGTGGCGCTGTGGTTTTCGGCACGCGGGATTTGCTGGCGTTCGCTTTGGTCGCAAGCAGCATCAGCGGCACGGTCCATGCCCAGGACCGAGACCCGATGCTGTTGCACGATGCAAATGGCGTCACCGTGCGCGGCCATCTTCAGTTCGGGCTCAACGCCGTTCGCGAAACAAACATCTTTTGGGATCTGGCAGCCACCACCGCACCCGGCAGCGGATTTGACCCGGACACTTCCTGGTTGGAAAGCTACATCAAACCCGGGATCAGCTTTTCTTCGCAATTGGATAGTGGCGCGACCCTTTACGGCAAAGTGTCAGCCGTTGCGTCTTACACTCTGGGAACAGACGCCTTTGACACCGGTGACACCGGGGCGACCACGTTGGAAGAAGCCTATCTTGGGCTGCGCGGGGATTGGGCAAACGGCGTGTATTATGATGTGTCACTGGGCCCGCGCGAATTGACGTTGGGCACAGGTATGTTGATCGCCAATGGCGCGACCAGCGGTTTCGAACGTGGCGCATTGAAGTTTGGTCCGCGCAAGGCATGGGAAAGAGCCGCCATTGCAAAGTTCAGCTATCAAGACCTGACCGCGACGGGGTTTTACCTGGACCCCAACGAACTGCCGTCCACCGACGGGCAAAACGAATTGGCCGGGATTGACCTGCGGTTTGATCCGAAAGCTGGTGGCTATTTGGGGCTGACCTATGTGGATGTGCTGAACTCAACATCACCTTATCCCCAAGCTGCACCAGGCGGAGCTGGCGCGCCGAGCGTGACACCTGGCGCCCGCGAAGGCACTCAAACCCTTGGGGTCTATGGGAAAACGGCCCCTTTTCAGGGCGCGTTAGCCGATTGGACGTTGACAGGCGAAGTGGCGTATCAATGGAACGACCGCATTGACTTACGTGCGCGCGCCGGGCGGCTGACTGTGGGGCGTGCCTTTCCCGATCTGCCGTGGTCCCCAAATCTGACCTTGAGCTATCAGAGTTTTTCCGGGGATGATCCCAACACGTCAACGTTGGAGAGGTTCGACCCCCTTTATTATCAAGGCAGCCCAAGTGCCTGGGCCACAGGATCAAAATCCGCCTCGACCTTTATCAACTCCAATGTCAACGCGTTGAGCTTGGCATTGCAGGTCAAGCCATCACCGAAAGACACAATCACACTGAGATACGCGCATATTCGCGCCAACGAGCTTAACAGCCCGGTGCAGTTCGGCCAGGCAACCCGTGTAGATGTAAACGGCAATGTGGTGGCCGGTGTGACCGAGGCGCATCTCGCCGATGACCTATTTCTCGAATACAGCCGCATCATCAACCGCAACACATTTTTGACGGCAGGCCTGTCGGTGTCCTTTCCCGGTGACGGGATTGACGCTGTGTTGGGCCGCTCTGGCGATCCGTGGACAGGAGGATTTCTTAATGTCGTGTTCAACTTCTAACTGGCGGTCGCTTGCCGCGTTTGCAGCAATGTCCTGCTGTCTGAGCATTGAGGCCACCGCGCAAAACGCCCCGTTGAGTGCCCAGGACAGCGACCCCAAACGCATGGGATGGATGCAGTGGTTCCCACCGCCTGCCGACAAGGTGATCACGCAGCCTGACAGCGTGTATTTCAGCTTTCCGCGGCTGCGCTGGTCGGTGTGTCACCTGCGGGAGTTTTTGCCGACCGAAGAGATCAGCCGGGGCATTGGTGCACCTACGCCATTGCGCTATCCCTCGCCGTCGCAGTTTGCGGAGCTTCGGGCGCAGATTGATGCGCTGACGTTCATGCCGCAAAAAAGCGATGAGCCCATGACCTGGGAAGAGTCGCTTTATGCGAATTACACCGATGGCATGTTGATCCTTCACAAAGGTGAAGTGGTTTATGAGCGCTACTTTGGGTGTTTGGAAGAAGATGGAAAACACGCCATCATGTCGATGACCAAATCCTTTACCGGGCTTTTGGCTGAAATCATGGTGGTTGAAGGCACGCTGGACGACACGGCGCTTGTGCGCGACATCATCCCTGAGATCGGGGACAGCGCATTTGCCACCGCCACGGTGCGGGAGGTGATGGATATGACCACCGGCGTTCAATATTCAGAGGATTATTCCGATCCGAATGCGGACATCTGGCTTTATTCCCGCGCCGCAAGCCCGCTGCCAAAACCAGAGGGGTACGAAGGCCCGGATGGGTATTGGGAATACCTTCAACAAGTCCCGCCGGATGGCAATCACGGCGACGCGTTTCATTACAAGACCATCAACTCGGACATGTTGGGGTGGATTATCAGCCGCATCGCTGGCAAATCCGTGACAGAGCTTGCCTCAGAACGGCTGTGGCGGCGGTTGGGCGTTGAGCAGGACGCCTATCAAACGGTGGACGGTAAAGGAGTGCCGTTTGCAGGCGGCGGGATCACCGCAGGGTTGCGCGATCTGGGGCGGTTGGGTCAGCTGATGTTGGACAAAGGCCAAGCGCATGGCGATCGGCTTTTCCCGGCGGAGGTGGTCGACAACATCAGCGCGGGCGGTGATCGGGCGAAATTTGGCACCGGTTTTCCCACAGTGGGAGCGGGCAGCTACACCAGCCAATGGTGGGTCTTTCACAATGCGCATGGCGCTTACGCAGCACGCGGGGTTCATGGGCAGACGATCTATGTTGATCCCACAGCTGAGATGGTTCTGGTGCGGCTTGCCTCTTTCCCACAAGCGCAAAACGGGTTGATCGATCCAACCTCCCTGCCTGCATATCAGGCGGTGGCCGAGTTTTTGATGGCGCGCGACGAGTGAGTCTAACGCGCGCCGGCAAGTCGGCGCGCCACGCCCAGAGCGATCAAAGCCAACGCCACCAAACCACCTGAAAGCCCCGCCAGCACGGCCCAACCAAATTGCGAAACCACCACCCCCGCCGCAAAGGCACAGAGAGTCGAGACACAGGCAATTAGGGTATCATTGACGCCTTGCACGGCGGCTTTCTCGGCGTCGGAAATAGCCGCTTCGAGCATGGTTGTGGCGCCGATGAATGCAAAGTTCCATCCGACGCCAAGCAAAATCAGCGCGCCGTAGAAATTCACCGCGGAAATCCCAACCGCGGCGCCAACTGCGGCCAATATCACGGCGATCAACCCCAGAGTGGCGATAAGATCAGCGCCGAACCGTTTGATCAAAAAGCCGGTGAAAAAGCTGGGCGCAAACATTGCAACGATGTGCCAACGGATCACATCGCTGGCGGTTGTCGCGTCAAATCCACATGCGACCATGGCAATGGGCGTCGGCACCATGAGAAAGACCATCACCCCCTGCCCAACAGCCGCAATGCCCACAGCACGCCTGACAGGAGGGCGGCGCAACGCAGCCAGCGCGGCGAACCGACCCGTCCTGTCGGACCGAGGCGTTTGGGCGGGCTTTGGCAAGCGCACCAGAGACAGAGGCAAAAGCCCCAACAGCAAAATCGCCCCGATCGCGGCATATGCACCTGCAAAAGGTATCGGAGCCAGCGCATCTTGCGCGGTCACAAACACTTGCGGCCCGATGATTGCGGCCACCAACAATGAGCTGAGCATCAGCGAAATCGCCACAGGCCGCCAGGCCGGTGCCACGCTTTCACCGGCTGCGAACCGGAAATACTGGAACGCGGCCCATCCCGCCCCCATCAGGAAATGCGCAACACACAGCAAGGCAAAGTTCTGGGCAAAGAGCGCTTGAACAGCGGCCAGAGCGCCAAGCAGGCTGATCAAAGCGCCGATGGCAAAACCGGCACGTCGGCCCAGCCGCCCCATAAGCAGGGAAAACGGGGCGGCCGCCAGCATACCCGCCAACGTTTGGACCGACGCAGGCAACGTGGCCCAACTTGGATCTGGGGCCAGTGCCAGACCGGCAAGTCCGCCAAGGATCATCTGGATCGGAAAAGCTGCGCCTAAGATCGTGTTGGACAGGATCAGACCAGCAAAATTGCGATTTGTCAGGACGCGGCCGACAGACATCGGAGCAAAGCCTCATGTGGGGAAAACATGCCCAAACTATAGAGCCGCGCGCAGGGGTGTCACGGGGTGAGATAGGAGGGACGAACAGAAACAGAAGCCCTGAACGATCATCCTCAAAACAAAAAGCCCCACCGCCGTGGGCGATGGGGCTTTCGAATAACCTTGTCTGAGAAGATCAGCTGTCTTCGTCTTCCAGCGCTTCGACGGCTTTCTGCAGATCGTCTTTCGAGACCTCTTTTTCAGCCACAGTTGCGTTTTCAACGATGTGATCGACCACTTTGTCTTCAAAGAGCGGCGCGCGCAGCTGTTGCTGCATCTGTGCGTTTTGCTGAACGAATTCAAAGAACTGGCGTTCCTGACCGGGGTACTGACGCGCCTGCGCCATGATCGCCTGGCTCATTTCCGCGTCGGTCACTTCGACCTCAGCCTTCTGGCCCAGATCTGCCAGCAGCAGGCCCAGACGCACACGGCGCTCGGCCAATGTGTTGTGTTCGTCTGTTGGCGTGATCTCGCCGTGCTCGTGATCTGTGTCTTCTGGGTTTTCTTCGTGATGCAGCTGGTGTGCGATCTGGTTGGCTTCGGCTTCCACCAGCGACGGTGGCAGATCAAAGCTGACCAGGCCATCCAGCTGATCAAGCAACGCACGCTTCATCACAGCGCGGGCGGCACCGCTGTATTCGGCTTCCAGACGCTCAGAGATTTGCTCTTTCAGCGTTGCCAGATCTTCGGCACCGAATTTCTTGGCCAGCTCGTCGTCGATCTCGGGCTTAACCGGCTCTTTCACCTCTTTGATGGTGCAGGCAAACACAGCAGCTTTGCCTTTGAGGTTTTCGGCCTGGTAATCTTCGGGGAAAGACACGTTCACGTCTTTTTCTTCGCCCGCTTTCACACCGACCAGCTGGTCTTCGAAGCCGGGGATGAAGCTGTTGGAGCCAAGCACGAGCGGATAGTCTTCCGCGCTGCCGCCTTCAAAGGCTTCGCCGTCGACCTTGCCGACAAAGTTCATGACAACCTGATCGCCATCCTTGGCTTTGGAGCCTTTGCGGCGGTCTTTGAATTCTGGGGCGGAGTCGGCGAGGTTGCCGAGCGCTTCGGTCACAGCGTCTTCGTCCGCTTTGACGACCATACGCTCCAGCGACACCGCAGACATGTCGAGCTCTGGGATTTCAGGCAGCGCCTCGTAAGACATGTCAACCAGAACGTCGTCGCCTGGCTTCCAGTCTTCGTTTGTCATTTTCACGTCAGGCTGCATCGCCGGGCGATCACCGCTGTCTTCGAAATGCTGAGACATGGCACCGTCGATGGATTCTTGCATCGCTTCGCCCAGCAAACGGTCACCGAATTGCTTTTTCAAAAGCGCCATAGGCACCTTGCCTTTGCGGAACCCTTTCATCTCGATGTCGGGCTGCGCCTCAACGAGCTTTTCGTTTACTTTCGCGTCCAATTCATCGGCGGTCACAGTGATGGCGTAACCGCGTTTCAGACCCTCGTTCAGCGTTTCTGTGACCTGCATCTCGTCTCCGCAAAGTTGAAGCGCGCCCCGTCGCGGAGCGCGCGCTGTTCAAAGTTGACGCCTTCTATTGAGCGAATGCGCCTTGTGCAAGCCCTCGCGCGAGGTTGACACATGATGTGAGGCGGCGCGGTGCAACTTTCCGGGATCAGCGGGCAATTTTGGCACGGGCGCATCGGCTTGGAAGCCGATGCCAAGGCGCGTCCACGCGCCTTTTTCGCGGCAGGGGTCAGCGGTTTAAGAACCCTTCGAGCACGTTCACCGTGTTGATGCCGACGTGGTCGATGGCATAGCCGCCTTCCATGCAAAACACTGTTGGTAGGCCCAGCCGCGCGATGCGGCGGCCCACGTCGATGAAATCCGCGCTGTCGAGTTTGAAAGAGCTGATCGGATCACCCTTGTAGGCATCCACCCCCAGCGAGATGATCAGCGCCTCAGCCTCAAACGCGCCGATGCGCGCGATGGCGGTATCCAAGGCGTTTTGCCAGACGTCATATGTGGTGCCGGGCGGCATCGGGTAATTGGCATTGCCCCCCTCACCCGCGCCCTGCCCCGTTTCGTCTGCATACCCCAGGAAATAGGGAAACTCATATTCCGGGGCGGCATGAAGCGAGGCAAAAAGCACGTCGTCCCGATCATAAAATATGTCCTGCGTGCCATTGCCATGGTGAAAATCCACATCAAGGATCGCCACTTTGGCCGCCCCGTGGCTACGGAATTGTTCGGCGGCAAGAGCTGCGTTGTTCAAAAAACAGTATCCGCCATATAGATCCGCCGCGGCATGGTGGCCGGGTGGACGGCAGAGGGCAAAGGCCGCATCCGCACCGCCAATCACATGCGCCGCTGCCGATTGCGCACAGGCCGCTGACCATTGCGCCGCGTGCCAGGTGCCTTGCGTGATCGAGGTTTCGGCCGCCATACAGTAATAGCCCGCCTTGCCATCAATGCTGAGCGGTGGGCGGGATTGCTGCATCCCGCGCACCGGATAAGAGGTGGCGATCAATTCGCCCGCATTGCCGGCCGCTTTCCATTCGTCCCATGCGGTTTGCAGAAACGAAAGATACCCCGGATCGCACAAGGCGGTCACCGCGGCCATATCCACCGGGTCCGGGGGCATGATGTCGTCAAACGCCCGCTCCTGCAGGCGTGCCAGGATGAACTCCATCCGGCTGGGCCGTTCAAAGGGAGTGACCATCAGACCTTCACTGATCTCGCCTTGGGGGAAATGTGCCCGGTGGTGTTCGGAATAATAGACCCGCACGGTGCCTGCCTCGTTGTGGATGTCCGCCCGGTCACACAAACAGGCAAAGTCCGGCAACTCAAGCGGTTTGGCTCACCAGATCCCGGTTTCGAGATACCTGCGAAACGCCTGCACCTCTTCGTTGCCGGCGGTCTTTTTCCACAAGAGCGGGCTCTCAATCACGTTTTCATTGGTTTTTGCGCCCGGCGGTGGGTCTTCGTTGATGTGGCGGTAATGCGCGGCATATTGCGAGCGAAAGGCCAGCGTGGCCTGCCCTGTGTGCGCGCGGGGCAGATCGCGGGCCACGATCGCTTTCCAGATCATGCGATCACAGACCGGCCCAAGCGCTTTGGGCATCATCGCCCAGAGAGGTGCCAGCCGGAACGCAGCGCGGGTTAGAAACAGACAGCTTGTGTCGGCAAAGGTCTCGCCGTCGCTGCCCGCTGTGTCACGGTACATGAACGTGCCATCGCCGCGGTGAATCGTACGCGCGGATGTACAGACCGCCGCACCCGTTTTGGCATGGAGCGCTGCGAGGGACGCGATGTGATCTGGTGCAAACCAATTGTCGGCGTCCAGATAGGCAATGGCGTCAAAGCCTTGATTGATTGCGGTGAGCGAGCCGATGGAGCGCGGCGTATTGCCATTATCGCCGTGCGCAGCCGGCAAGATCACATGGTCAACCGCCCACTCTGAAACTTCGGGTCGAGGATGACCGTCGGCCACCATGAAATGCGTGCAAGGGTGCGATTGAGCTGCGACGCTTTGGTGACATTTCGCCAGCACGTCGCGGCTTTCCTGATAATAGGGCGTGATAACCGCGACGCGCATGGTGTTCCCTTGTTCATGTAACGCAGCCAAAAGCCGCTTTGCGCAAGGTCGACGGCTATTCCGCCGCCTTCAATTCTGATCCTTGGGGGATAACCTCGTAACCGGGTTCCTCCGGCTCATCGTCGACCATTTCTGGCGGGAAACCCGGCGCGCGGATGTCTAGGCCTGTGACCTCTTCCAGGCGCTTGATGATGTTCGGAGAAAAACACCTTTCCCCAAAGCGGGCGATGCCGTCGTCGAAAATCTCAACCAGCTTGGGAGAAATCTCCAAAGGCACGTTGTGCCGTTCGGCCACTTGCTGGAACAAGCCCGCGTCCTTTTTCACAAGGTCCATCGTAAAGGAAATATCGCGCGACCCGTTCAGGATCACCTGGCTTTCAGTTTCATGGACGAAAGAGGTGCCGGAGCTGATTTTCATGGCCTCATAGGTGGTGTTGAGATCCATGCCTGCTGCCTTGGCTGTCACCAACGCCTCGCAACACGTTACCAGGTTGGCCGTGGCCAGATAGTTTGTAACAACCTTGAGGATTGATGCGCTGCCCAAGTCGCCGGTGTGCAGAATGCGGCGGCCCATGGTTTTCAGGAATGGCGCGATCCGATCAAAGGTGGCCCGATCACAGCCCGCAAAAATCGAAATATTGCCCGTCGCAGCTCGATGGCACCCACCCGATACCGGACAATCGACCGCTGCACCGCCCCGCTCCATCACCATGGCGCCAAGGCGTTTGACCTCTTCTTCGTCCGTGGTCGACATCTCCATCCAGATTTTGCCCGCCTTCATTTCGGGCAGCATCTGTTGCATCACCGCATCCGATGCTGCGGGCGACGGCAGGCACGTGATCACCGCATCGCAATCGCGCATCATCTGCGCCGGGCCTTCCGCTGCGGATGCGCCTTGCTTGACGAACTCCGCCACAAGATCAGCGTCAAGATCATGCACCATGAGGTCGATGCCATTGCGCAGCAAAGACCCACTGAGCTTACCGCCCACGTTGCCCAATCCGATGAATCCAACTTTCATGTAGGTCGTCCTTTCAAACCCAAAGTTCGCTGCAGTGATGCAGGTGATTTGGAGCGTAGCAATGTTCAGATCACGCTGTAAAACGAATAAAAACTCGCCCCCAAAATTCTTTTGGCGGGCAGATATTTCGCCGCTGCCTTTCTGATTTGGCGCGCTAAAGCAGCGCCTGCCGCAGGTCTTCGAGATGTGCAAAAAGATCGGATGCGGTTTTCCACGCGATCTGGTCTTTTTCCTCGGCGCTCAGGGTGGTGGGGGCAAGCGCGTGGGTAAATGGATCGTCTTTGAAGATCGGATAATCTGAGCCCAACATGATCCGATCAGCACCAAAAAGCTTGACCGCCGCTTCGATCGCGCGCGGCCCCAATGACGCGGCATCATACCAAAGCCTGCGCAACCGTTCGGTGGGGAATGGATCGTCCGGGTTACGGTGCCGCGCGATGCTTTCGAGCCGTTCAAAGATAAACGGCAGCGTGCCACCTAGGTTGACCATCTGAAAGGTGATGTTGGGATAGCGGTCCATCACATCAGATAAGACCACCGTCAACGTCGCCTGCGCAATGCTGGATTGCAAATCCACCGCCGACAGCCGGTATTGCATCAGATCCGCCGGGCGCGGTGGCACATCTTGCCCGACTTTCAGGCCGGGATGCACCATGACGTGGCAGCCATATCGGTTTGCCGCCTCAAGCAATGGGCGCAATTCGTCCAGTTCGGCCAGTGAGTTGAAGTAGTTCGACGGCAAAATGATCCCCGGCAGGCCCAGATCACGGCGGATGCGCAGCACCTCGGCGCAAGCCAGATCAAGATCCGCCAAAGGCACCCCGGCCAAACCGATCAAGGCACCATCCGTCTCGGTATGGAGCTGTGCCAGGTAATCGTTAAACGCCGAAATCGCCCCTGCAATCTCTTGCGCGGGCAACAGATCAACCCCAAGCGCGCCGGGAAAGGTCAGCAATCGATGGGTGAGCCCCTGGGCGCGCATATCTGCCATCCCCACATCGGGATCGTGGTAATGAGGCGTGAACGGAAATTCCCCATTCATCGCGATCATCACCGTTTGCCCGTCTTCACGTAGGCGCAGATACGGGCGCTCTGATCGGTCTTTGAACGTCTCCACCAAGCCGCCGCCATAGAAATGCGAATGCATGTCGATGCGCATGGGGACGGTCGTCATCATATGCCCCTTATTCCGCGGCTGCGATTTGATCTTGTTCCGCTTCGATGCGTCGGTTCAGCAACATGCGGAACGTTTTGGCCCCCAGATCTAGCCCCATGTCGATGTTGGGGGTCTTCATCTCAGCCATGCCTTTGTGCACGGCTTCGAGCACGACCTTGTCTTCGTGAAACGCCATGATTGCACCGTCGTTCATCTTTTTGGAAATCGCGGCGTCATGTGGATCGGTGTTGCGGTGTTGGAACCAGATATATTGCGTGGTGTTTTCATCGATCGGCGTCATGAAATTGTACGAGATGTTGATATAGGTCTTTTCCACCGGCTCGGACCCCGGCCCGCCTGTGCCCACGGGTGTGTAGATGGATTTGTTGAGCGCAATGGCCGGAAAGCACATCTCATAATGTTGCAACCGGTCACAGGCCCCTTCGAACCGGACCAGGTCTTTGTAATACGGCGAAGGCTCTGCCCCGCTGATCCAACGGGCAACGATCACGCCGCGGTCGGTTTTGTCCATGGTGAGCGGCTGATCATCGGTGCCTGCGCCCGCAAAGGACGTGACATGCACCCACGCGACGTGGCTGGGATCCAAAAGATTGTCGACCACCCAAAGGTAATTGCACTCCATCGACAAGACACCGCCATCGGTGCAGCCCCAGGCGGGGTTGTCGTAGTTTTCGATTTCAAAAATCTCATCCCTATCCGCTTGTTCCGGGTCGCCCATCCAGATCCACAGCAGGCCATAGCGGTCCGCCACCGGATAGGATTTCACAACAGCGCGTCTTGGCGTCATGCCGCGCTGAGTTGGGCTGTCGGTGCAGCGGCCGGTGCCGTCGAACGTAAGGCCATGATACCCGCAAACAACGGTATCCCCTTCCAATTGCCCCATGGATAGCGGCAATTTGCGATGTGGGCAGGCGTCTTCCAACGCCACAGGCGTACCATCCGCTTGACGGTAAAAGACAACGTTCTCTCCCAACAGTTTTTGCGGTTTCAGGCTGCGCTCATAATCGCGGCTCCAGCCCGCCACATACCAACAATTTCGGAGATACATGCCATGTCCCTTCGTCTCGGTCGGGATCACCGTACTGAGCGGCACGCGTGTTGGCAATTCGGCAAAGGTTGGCCCACTCTTTCACCGATAGGATCGCGTGCGCGCGCAGGTGGGCAAGAAAAAAGGGGCACCGCAGCGCCCCTTTTCATTTGTTCTTTCAGTCGCGGAATCGCCCGCGACGCTTACGAAAAGATCGCGTTCAGCGTGGCACTTGGGCGCATCACATCCGCACATTTTTCGTCATCGTTGCGGAAATAGCCACCTGTGTCCGCCTCTGAGCCACCATGTGCCGCAAGTTCAGCAAGGATTGCGGTTTCGCCATCTGCCAGCGCCTGTGCGATAGGCGCGAATTCTGCGGCCAGATCTGCGTCATCACCTTGTGCGGCGAGCGCCTCGGCCCAGTAGCGCGCGAACCAATAGTGCGACGCGCGGTTGTCAGGCTGCCCTACCTTGCGACCCGGAGAGCGGTCGTTGTCCAGGATGCCTTGCGTTGCAGCTTCGGCTGCGGCACCCAGCACGCCCGCTTTGGCATTGCTTTTGACATCCGCAAGGAAGTTCAGGCTTTCGCCAAGGGCACAGAACTCACCCATCGAATCCCAACGCAGGTGGTTTTCGCCGTGCAACTGTTGAACGTGCTTTGGCGCAGAGCCGCCCGCGCCCGTTTCAAAGAGGCCCCCGCCCTGCATCAGCTTCACGATAGACAACATTTTCGCCGAGGTGCCCAATTCCAGGATTGGGAACAGGTCGGTGAGATAGTCGCGCAGCACGTTGCCCGTGATGGCGATGCTGTCGTCACCGGCGGTGATGGTTTTCAGCGATTGTGCTGTGGCTTCGCGTGGGGCCATGATCTGGAATTTGTCAGCAACGCCGGCTGCATCCAGAACGGGTGTCACATAAGCGATCAGTTCCGCGTCATGGGCCCGGTTGGCGTCGAGCCAGAAAATCGCTTCGGAGCCTGTCAGGCGCTGGCGATCCATCGCAAGCTGGATCCAGTTTTCGATCGGCGCTTTCTTCACGGTGCAAGACCGCCAGATGTCGCCCGCCTCTACATCGTGGGAATGCAGCGTGTCGCCATTCGCCAGAACGATGCGCATGGTGCCCGCGGCTGGCGCTTCGAACGTGGTTGGGTGCGAGCCGTATTCTTCGGCCTTTTGCGCCATCAGGCCCACGTTGGCCACGGCACCGGCGGTTGCAGGGTTCAGCGCGCCGTTGGCTTTGAAGAAGTTGATGCTTTCGTCATAGACCGACGCATAGGAATTGTCTGGGATCACACAGTTTGTGTCGCCCTTGGCCCCGGTTTCATCCCAGCCTTTGCCGCCCGCACGGATCACGGCGGGCATGGAGGCATCGATGATCACATCAGATGGAACATGCAGGTTGGTGATGCCTTTGTCGCTGTCGACCATGTACATGGACGGCCGATCAAGTGCGGCGATCTCCGCCTTGATGGCATCTGCGTTTGGCATCGTGTCGATTGCTGCGAGCACGTCGCCAAGACCGGAGTTCGGCAGGCCACCCGCCGCTTGGATATCCGCGCCATGTGCGTCCCACACCGGGCCAAGCCACGCTTTGACCGCGTGGCCAAAGATGATCGGGTCCGACACCTTCATCATCGTGGCCTTCATGTGCAGCGAGAACATGGTGCCATCGGCTTTGGTGTCTTCGATCGCTTCCGCCAGAAACGCGCCGAGGGCTTTGGCAGACATAAAGGTTGCGTCAGCGACGGTGCCCTCTTCCAAAGGCCAGACGTCTTTCAACACGGTGACCGCGCCATCGGCTGCGACGAATTCGATCTTGGCGTCACCCGCCTGCGCCGCTGTAATCGTGGCCGATACTTCGTTGGCGTAAAAATCGTTGCCTGGCATAGACGACACTTTGGTTTTGCTGTCCGCGCTCCACGTGCCCATGGAATGCGGGTTGGCTTGCGCAAACTTCTTGACCGCTTTGGCCGCGCGCCGATCCGAGTTGCCTTCGCGCAGAACCGGGTTCACAGCAGACCCTTTGATCGCGTCATAACGCGCGCGGATCTCTTTTTCGGCATCGGTGCTTGGCGTTTCAGGATAATCAGGCAGCGCGTATCCTTTGGCCTGCAGTTCCTCGACCGCGGCGACAAGCTGTGGCACGGAAGCCGAGATGTTGGGCAGCTTGATCACGTTGGCCTCTGGTGTTTTCACCAATTGGCCCAGCTCGGCCAGATCATCAGATTGGCGTTGTTCTTCGGTCAGGTTTTCCGGGAATGCCGCGATGATACGGCCCGCAAGCGAGATGTCTTTCACGCCCACATTCACCCCGGCGGCAGATGCAAAACGCCGGATAATCGGCAGAAAGGATGCGCTGGCCAGGTCTGGGGCTTCGTCGACCTTTGTATAGATGATGTCAGGCGTCTGCGTCATGGGAACCTCGTGTGTTGCAATGGCGCACAGAAATGTTGCGCCGCAGAAAACTGCCTCAGCCCCTAACGAAGCCCCCCATTCAAGTCAATGCATACGACGGTATACAAAATGCGACGGATTGGCCCGCCCCCCAAAATACGCAGAGGCGGAGCTCTTCCTTCTCCGCCTCTGCGGGCGCACACAGGGCGTACCGTGTCGCGCGCCAAGGTGTAGTGTCGTATTGTGTTATTGCCCGCGATTGTGCGTCTTGGCGTAAAGCTTGGCGATTATCCCACTCGCCGTCTTTTCAAAGGCAAAGGGCAGGATTGCATGGATCAAGGCCGCACACATGGCCAGAAACAACATGCCTGCAAACCGCGAGGCGAAAAGCGCGTGTTCGAAATAACTTTCATCAACACTGCGGGGGTGATCCAAAAACAGACGTGCGATCATTGCGGGCTCCTGTACCTTATTTGGTGAAAGTGTGCCTCTGTCACTGCCAAACAGTATCCCAAAATTCTGCGTAATTACGCTTTCCTTGTGACACCATCCCTAATATTGAAGCCATATGGAAAACCTGGACGATACAGACCGCACATTGCTGAACGCCCTTCAAAGGGACGCGACTCTGTCGCTTGATGAGTTAAGCGACATCGCACATCTGTCGCGCAACGCCTGCTGGCGCCGGGTCAAAGCGATGGAGACGCGCGGGTTGATCGCCGGGCGGGTCACCTTGTTGAATGCCGACGCCGTTGGGCTGCCGTTGGCTGTGTTTATTCAGGTGCGCACCAACACCCATGATCCCGCGTGGCTCGACACATTCGCAAAAGCCACCCGCGCGATGCCCGAAATCCTGGGTGTCTACCGCATGACAGGCGATCTGGATTATCTCATTCGGGCCCGGGTCGCGGACATGGCCGATTACGATCGGTTTTATCAACGCCTCATTTCCCGCGTGCCATTGTCCGATGTCTCTGCCAGTTTTGTGATGGAAGAGATCAAAGAAACCACCGCGTTGCCATTGTGAGGCCCGATGCCCGTTCATTACATCTATCTAATCCTTGCAGTAATCGCTGAAACCATCGGCACCTCTGCCTTACAGGCCAGCCAGCAATTCACAAAGTTCTGGCCTTCGGCATTGGTCGTGGTGGCCTATGCCATTTCCTTTTACCTGCTCGGTTTTGCGTTGAAGTACATGCCCGTTGGTTTGGTCTATGCCATCTGGTCCGGGTTGGGGATCGTGATGATTGCGATCATTGGATTTGTTGTCTTCGGCCAGCGTCTTGATCTGCCCGCCGTTTTTGGGTTGGGGCTGATCATCGTTGGGATTTTGATCATTCACCTCTTTTCAAAGGCAACGACGCACTAGGCCCTAGACGCGCGTCAAAAGCACCCTCATGCGTGATAGGGCTAGCCTTCTGCATCGCAGCACGATATGCGCCGCGCAAACGCATCAAAGGCTATTCCCATGGATCTGCGCAATATTGCCATCATCGCTCACGTTGACCACGGCAAAACCACGCTTGTGGACGAACTTCTAAAGCAATCTGGCGCTTTCCGCGACAACCAGGCCGTCGCCGAACGCGCGATGGACAGCAACGATCTGGAGCGTGAACGTGGCATCACCATCCTTGCCAAAGCGACCAGCGTCGAATGGGGCGACACCCGGATCAACATCGTCGACACCCCCGGCCACGCCGATTTCGGCGGTGAGGTTGAGCGCATTCTGAGCATGGTGGACGGCGTTGTTTTGCTTGTGGATGCCGCCGAAGGCCCGATGCCGCAAACCAAATTCGTGACCTCCAAGGCGTTGGCTTTGGGTCTGCGCCCGATCGTGGTGCTGAACAAAGTCGACAAACCTGATGCAGAGCCCGACCGGGCGCTGGACGAGGTATTTGACCTCTTTGCCAACCTCGGCGCAGATGATGATCAGCTGGACTTCCCAACGCTCTATGCCTCGGGTCGCTCCGGCTGGGCGGATGCAGAGCTTGATGGACCGCGCCAAGATCTCAAGGCGCTTTTTGATCTGGTCTGCGAACATGTGCCCGCACCAAAGCAGATCGAACGCCAATCCGAACCATTCCAGATGCTGGCCACCACACTGGGCAGCGATCCATTCATTGGTCGCGTTCTGACCGGCCGGGTTGAAGCCGGAACGTTGAAAACCGGCGAAACGGTCAAAGCCTTGTCGCGCGATGGCACGCAGGTGGAACAATTCCGCGTCTCCAAGATTTTGGCGTTCCGCGGCCTGTCGCAACAGCCGATCGACCGCGCCGAAGCGGGCGACATTGTTACACTTGCCGGCATGTCAAAAGCCACAGTGGCCGACACGCTCTGTGCCCCTGCTATTGACGTGCCCCTGCCCGCACAGCCCATTGACCCACCGACCATCTCGGTCACCTTTGGCATCAACGACAGCCCGCTTGCTGGCCGCGACGGCAAAAAGGTGCAATCCCGCGTGATCCGGGACCGCCTGATGAAAGAGGCCGAGCAAAACGTGGCGATCCGTGTCACTGACACGCCTGGCGGCGAAGCCTTCGAAGTGGCAGGACGCGGCGAATTGCAGATGGGTGTTTTGATCGAAAACATGCGCCGCGAAGGGTTTGAGCTGTCGATCTCGCGGCCTCAGGTGATTTTCGGCAACGAAGATGGCCAGGTGATGGAACCTATGGAAGAGGTCACCATCGACGTCGACGACGAATATTCCGGCGCTGTGATCGAAAAGATCACCGGCACGCGCAAAGGCGAGCTGGTTGAGATGCGCCCCGCAGGCGTTGGCAAAACCCGTATCGTGGCTCATGTGCCATCACGCGGCCTGATCGGCTATCACGGCGAATTCCTGACCGACACGCGCGGCACGGGTGTATTGAACCGCGTCTTCCATAGCTGGACGGCACACAAAGGCTCCATTTCGGGGCGCCGTGCGGGTGTTTTGATCTCGATGGAAAAGGGCCAATCGGTGGCTTATGCGCTGTGGAACCTTGAGGAGCGCGGGCGCATGTTTGTGGGGCCACAAACCGATGTTTACCAAGGCATGATCATTGGCGAACATTCGCGCGACAATGATCTTGAGGTGAACCCGCTCAAAGGCAAAAAGCTGACCAACGTGCGCGCCTCTGGTTCGGATGACGCGGTGCGCCTGACACCGCACGTGCAATTCAGCCTCGAAGAAGCGATTGCCTATATCGATGATGATGAGCTGGTGGAGGTGACGCCAAACGCGATCCGCCTGCGCAAACGCTATCTTGATCCGCATGAGCGTAAGCGCATGGCACGGGCGAGCTGATCCCGAGGCAGGCTATTCGCTTTCGGTGGCACAAAGAAAAAGGTCTGGGGCATTCCCCAGACCTTTGTTTTTTGGCTTATTCGTCTGTTTCGACGATGATTACTTCGCGGTTTGAGGCCTGAACCGCCCAGCCAACCGCCTCCTGATAATCGGGGTCGTTGTACGCGCCCAAAGCCGTGTCCACGTCGGGGAACTTGGCCACCACGTTGCGCGCCCGCGCCTGGCCTTCGACGGCTTCAACCCGGCCACCACGTGCGATGAACGAACCGCCGTGCGCCGGGATCACGCGCGACGCAACTTCGATATATTTTCCGTAGAGCTCCGCATCGGTCACATCGACCCGTGCAATCCAAAGTGCTGGCATCTTTTATCCTCCCAAGACAGCCTTGGCCGCCGCAATGGCAGCATCAGCTTGTGAAATATCCTTGGCGCCACCTTGCGCCATGTCAGGCCGACCACCGCCGCCCTTGCCGCCGAGCGCCACGACCGCCGCCTTGACCAGATCAACGGCGCTGACATCGCCGGTGTTGTCATCGGTCACACCGCTGGCCACAGCCACTTTGCCGTCCGCATCCGCGATCAGCAAAATGGCTCCGGAACCGATCCGGGATTTGTGCTCATCGATCAGCGCGGGCAGGTCTTTGCCTGTCACTCCGCTAAGCACCTGCGCCAAAAACGCGGTGCCGTTTACATCCTCGGCTTCGGGCGCGGCCGCCTGCCCACCTCCGGCCATCGCCAGCTCGCGGCGCAATTGTGCGACTTCGGCGGCCAAGGCTTTTCGCTCGTCGAGCAACGCTTTCACACGCGTTGGCACGTCTTGCGGCTGTGCTTTGAGGTCTCCGGCGACAGTGGCCAACAGCGTGTCTTGCATGCGCAGATGCGCCATCGCCGCTTCGCCAGTTAGCGCCTCAATCCGGCGTACACCCGCGCTTGATGCGCTGTCGCCCAATGCGACAAAGGCACCGATATCGCCGGTCTGGCGCACATGCGTGCCGCCACACAGCTCAAGCGAATAGGTCTGGCCATCGCTGCCTTTGCCGGATCCGGCTTGTTTGCCCATCGAGACAACGCGCACTTCGTCGCCGTATTTCTCACCAAAGAGCGCCTGCGCGCCCAATTCCCGCGCGTCGTCCGGGGTCATGATCCGGGTTTCGACCGCTGCGTTCTGGCGGATATAGGCATTCACCTCAGCTTCGACCCGCGCCAATTCATCTGCGTTCAACGCTTTGGAATGGCTGAAATCAAACCGCAAACGATCCGACGCATTCAAAGAGCCGCGCTGCGCCACGTGATCCCCCAAAGCCGCGCGCAACGCTTCGTGCAACAAATGCGTCGCCGAATGGTTGGCCCGAATGGAGGTGCGGCGCGCGTGATCCACGCTGAGTTCGGCCGCGGCCCCTTTTGCAATCGTGCCTTCGGTCACTTCGGCAACATGCACAAAGATGTCCGCCGATTTGCGCGTATCTGTCACACGGGCAACGCCCGCCTCGGTACGGATCACGCCGGTATCACCAACCTGGCCACCGCTTTCCGCGTAAAACGGCGTTTGGTTCAACGCGAGTTGGATCTGATCGCCCACGCCCGCCTGATCAACCTGAGCGCCGTCCTTCACCAATGCGACTATCTGACCCTCAGCCACCTCGGTGTCATAGCCCAAGAATTCCGTTGTGCCAGAAGCATCGGCCACGTCGAACCACACGGTCGAATCTGCGGCATCGCCCGATCCAGACCAGGCAGCCCGCGCCTTGGCCTTCTGTTCGGCCATTGCGGCGTCAAACCCATCGGTGTCCACGGCACGGCCTTTTTCGCGCAGGGCATCTTGCGTCAGATCCAGCGGGAAGCCGTATGTATCATACAGCTTAAAGGCAGCCGCCCCCGGCAGATCCGCCTCTTCGGGTAGGCCTGCCAGCTCATCATCAAGCAGCTTGAGACCGCGATCCAGCGTCTGTTTGAACCGGGTTTCTTCCAGCTCCAACGTTTCTTCGATCAACGCCTGCGCCTGTCCCAGCTCGGGGTACGCCGCGCCCATTTTCTGCACCAGCGATGGCACCAGCTTGTGCATCACCGGATCTTTGGCCCCCAGCAAATGCGCGTGTCGCATGGCGCGCCGCATGATCCGACGCAAAACATAGCCGCGCCCATCGTTGGACGGCAAAACACCATCCGCGATCAGGAACGACGTAGACCGCAGGTGATCGGCGATCACGCGGTGATGGACGTTTTGATCGCCATAAGGGTCGACATTCGTGACATGCGCGCTGGCTTCGATCAACGACTTGAAGAGGTCGGTGTCATAATTGTCGTGGCTGCCCTGCAAAAGCGCACCAATCCGTTCCAACCCCATGCCGGTGTCGATGGATTGCATGTCGAGCTCGACCATCGAACCATCTTCGAACTGTTCGTTTTGCATGAAAACGACGTTCCAGATTTCGATGAACCGGTCGCCATCTTCTTCTGGGCTGCCCGGAGGGCCACCCCAGATGTGATCACCGTGGTCATAGAAAATCTCAGTACACGGACCGCATGGGCCGGTCGGCCCCATCTGCCAAAAGTTGTCGGATGTGGCGATCCGGATGATCCGATCCTCTGGCACACCAACTTTCTTCCAGATTTCAAAGGCTTCGTCGTCGGTGTGGTAGACGGTCGTGTAAAGCTTGTCTTTTGGGATGTCGAATTCGCGGGTGATCAACTCCCAGGCAAATGGGATCGCCTCATCCTTGAAGTAATCACCAAAGGAAAAGTTGCCCAACATCTCAAAAAACGTGTGGTGGCGCGCAGTATAACCCACATTGTCCAGATCGTTGTGCTTGCCGCCAGCGCGCACACATTTCTGGCTGGTGGTCGCGCGTTGGTAGTCGCGTGTTTCCACCCCTGTGAACAGGTTCTTGAACTGCACCATCCCCGAATTGACGAACATCAGGGTCGGGTCGTTTCGAGGCACCAGGGGGCTGGAGGCGACAACCTCATGCCCCTGTTTTTCAAAGTAATTCAGAAATGTGCTGCGTATGTCATTCAGGCTGCGCATGGGTCCGCCGGGCTCTGCTGGAATAAGGTCCGCCTGACATAGCCTTGGGTTGCCAAAGTGTCCACAAACGAAACGGGGCAAACGTCATGGTTTGCCCCTCAGTGTGGTCGATACGCCGTATTCTAGGCTTCCAGGATGTCATCATCCTTTTCTGAGCCGGGCGGCATATCAAAATCGAGCCCGTGTGCCGCGCGGATCTTGTCTTCGATATCGAAAGCGACCGCTTGATTGTCGCGCAGGAATTGCTTTGCGTTTTCGCGCCCCTGCCCGATGCGTTCATCGCCATACGAATACCAGGCTCCGGATTTGTCGACGACGCCGGCCTTGACCCCCAGATCCAGCAATTCGCCGGTCTTGGAAATGCCTTCGCCATACATGATGTCGAATTCCACCTGCTTAAAGGGAGGTGCCACCTTGTTTTTAACAACCTTTACCCGCGTCTGGTTGCCGACAACTTCATCCCGATCCTTGATTGCGCCAATGCGGCGGATATCAAGGCGTACCGATGAATAGAATTTCAACGCGTTACCGCCGGTCGTGGTTTCGGGAGAACCGAACATGACGCCGATTTTCATGCGGATCTGGTTGATGAAAATCACCATGCAATTCGAGCGGCTGATCGACCCGGTCAGTTTGCGCATCGCCTGGCTCATCAACCGGGCCTGCACGCCCACGTTGCTGTCGCCCATGTCGCCTTCCAATTCGGATTTGGGCGTCAGCGCCGCCACCGAATCCACGATCACCATGTTCACCGCACCCGACCGCACCAGCGTATCGGTAATTTCCAGCGCCTGTTCACCCGTGTCAGGCTGCGAAATCAGAAGCTCATCCAGGTCCACGCCCAGTTTCTTGGCATATTGCGGGTCGAGCGCGTGTTCGGCATCCACAAAGGCACACACACCACCCTTCTTTTGTTGCTCGGCCACGCAATGCAGCGTGAGAGTCGTTTTGCCCGAGCTCTCTGGCCCATAAATCTCAACGATACGCCCCATCGGCAGACCGCCAATGCCAAGCGCAATATCCAACCCCAAAGACCCGGTCGAAGACGATTTGATATCCTGGATGGCGTTATCATCACCCAGCTTCATGATGGAGCCCTTGCCAAACTGGCGTTCGATTTGGGCCAAGGCGGAATCAAGCGCCTTTTGTTTGTCCGCGTTGCGTTTGTTATCCATTGTCAAAAGATCTGCCGTCGCCATTGATTTGGTCCTTTGTGTCATACCCCGGCGGGGGCGGCAATCATGCCATACTGCATCGATGTTCTCATTGTGTTCCTTATGAGATCAAAATGAGAACATTTCAATACAAATTTGCTGAGCCAGTTTTGCGCGCGGGGGTTAACACCAAGTTTACACTGGCCAAATTGCCCCGAAAGTGAGATGCAGGCATTGATATGATGGTGTTTTTCAAAGAGCGTTTGGCGTTTCTTTCGGTCCCAAAGACCGGCTCCACCGCCTATGAGGTCGCGCTCCGCGGGCGCGCGGACATGATCATTTCGAATCCTCCATCGCTGAAACACGCGCCGGTTTATCGCTACAACCGGTTTCTGCGGCCCATGTTCGCCAAAGTCTGTGATACCGAGTTGGAGTTGCTCGCCGTGATGCGCGAACCGATCTCCTGGCTGGGCAGTTGGTGGCGCTACAGGCAGCGGCCTTTTATGCGTGGCAAGCTGAATGCCACCCATGACATCAGTTTTGATGAATTTGTACTGGCCTATGCCAAAGGCAAGCGTCCTGGGTTTGCGGACGTAGGGAGCCAGGCTGCGTTTTTGGCGCCGCAACCCAACGGAACTGCGGTGTCGCACCTTTTCCGGTACGAAGACCCATACGCGCTGCAAACCTTTCTGAGCGATCGTTTGAACGTCGGGATCAATTTGAGCCGCGAAAACGTCTCCCCTGAAATTTCGATGACGCTCTCGGAAGCGGCAGAAGAGAAACTGCGCCGCAAATGTGCTGAAGAGTTCGCGCTTTATGACAGCATTCTGAACCGCGGCGGATGACGCATCAGCGATCTGGCGCAATTCAATGTAGCTGCCGGTTTACCGTTTCAGTGAGTTCCACCAAAGAAAACGGCTTGGGTAAGAAGACACTGTTCGGAATCTTGGCTTTGCTCTGTTCCAGTTCGTCTTCCGCATAACCCGAAACAAACACCACACCCACCTCAGGATGTGCTTTCAACGCCTCACGGACCCAGCTAGGACCATCGCGCCCCGGCATCACAACATCCGTCACAAAGAGATCGACATTCAAATTGCCGTTGGCAAGCGCTTGCAACGCCTCCTCTCCGGAATTGGCTTCGACCACGGTGTATCCTTCGCGCTGAAGTGCGCGGCTGGCGAAAGCACGCACTGGTTCTTCATCCTCCACCAGCAAGATGACGTTGTCGAAGTTGCGTTGGATGCTGCGGGCGGGTTGTGCTTTTTTGGGTGACGCCGCAGGTTCAAAGGTCTTTTCTATGGCCGGAAACAGCAGGCTAAAACAGGTA
>JABSSA010000102.1 GCA_013214665.1 Paracoccaceae bacterium | reverse complement strand
TGCGACCACGCCAGGAGAAGCCGCATTCATGAACCCACGCTTAACGCCATGTTTCTCCATAGCCGCCTTGAGGTTTGCGATGTCCTTATTCAGGTCGTCATGCCCCATAGTCATGATCTCACCTGTGCATTGTGGGCGAGAATAAGTGGCCGTACCACCGCTCTTTGAAAGCCGTTCCATGTAGCTTGGGAAAAGCTTCAGATCAGCAGGCGCGTTACGCGGGCTGTCCCCGGAGAACCCCGTGTAACGATCTTTGACGTAGGTTGAGTACGAGATTTTTGAGGCTTCGCCGTCGCTGACAATGTCGACGCCAGCCTCAACTTGGCGGCGCACGTTTTCATCAACCGCCTTGGTCATCGTCGCATCAAACTGCGCTTGATCATAGGCCTCGCCGCGCTCTCGGGCGAATAGGAAATCCACGACCTCTTGGGTGCGTGGGAGTGATCCAACATGCGTGGTCAGGACTGTCATGACTTTCCTTGTGTTTTAGGTTCGGCGCCCTCGAAGGGAAAGCGGCGTCGTTGGGTTCAATTTGGACCCATCGGGCTTCGGGTTCAATGCAGTTTCAGGCCGTGTACGGGACCAAAATGCCCGCGGAAATCGTCCACCGGTTCACGCCCGAACTGAATTAACTCAGCCTACAAGACTTGATTAAATCAACTTTTTTAGCTCCAAGTGCCGCGCAAGAACTGCCAAAAACTTCCCTCAGGAAAATTCTGAGCGAAACTTCCGCTGGAAAATATATCATCGTTGGGAGTGCATGAATTCGCATTCCGCGTGTTCATACACTCCTTAGCACACTGCTAGCACAGTTCGATTTGCACTTAACAATTTCAATGGCTTAACCCGCCATGACGCGCATTGAAAATCCTCGTGTCGGTGGTTCGATTTCGCCCCTGGGCACCATTTAAATCAAGTAAAAACAATGACTTGTGAGATTTCTGCGTTGCAGTGGAAATCGCTAAAAACGCCAAAATACCCTAGCACAGTGTTAGCACAGTGAGAAAATCATCAGTTAGCACAGTTAGTTGTGAGCGCCGCGCCGTGCACCTAGCACAGTTCTAGCACAGTCGGTTACCGACGCTCCTTGCCGTGCTTATGGTGCTTTTGGAGTGGTCCTATTGTGTTAGGATGTTGATTTCGTTGAGTGAAATCTGTGGTTTTCAGCAGTTGTGTACAAGCCGTTGGTCAAGTTGAATTTCTTTCGTCACGAAAGCTCGCGGTAGAATTTCCCTACGGAAATTTTCTGCGAGTTCTTGTGCGGTGCGGTCGGGTTAAAAAGTTGATTAAATCAAATTCTGCAGATCATGCGGACCTTCGCTGCAAAGTGCCTGAACCAGCAAGATGCGGGACGAAGCCAGCATTACTGTCATTGGATCGATTGTCTGCTCTTTGCCCAAAGCTGCCGTTCGGTTCTATTACTGTTTATCGCTTTACGGAGCGCTAAATTCGGCTTCCGCGACTTACCCCGCAAGAGCAATGTCTGCCGGCTTGCTAGCTTTCCAACATGAACTTTTTCGACAGCGCCAAGCTCGCAGCACCCAATGCTCTGGCCCGCGGTCCCAAAGATCCTGCGATGATGTCGGGTTCTAAAACACCGGAATTGGGCATATCGCCCAAGGCTTTTGAAACGCGTGAAGCAACCACATCGCACATCGATTTGGGCATGTTGCCATCGATGACTACAGTGGCAAAATCAATAATGGAACATGCTCCGATAATCAGTTGGGCGAGGGACGGAGCTGCTTCATCAAGCCAGTGATCGACAATGGATGGCGCGCTCAAATGAAGTTCAACGGACGGATCCAGCGCCAGTGTCGGATCGCCTTGGTGCTGTGCCAGCTTACGCTCCAACCCTATAAGAGATGCGGTATCGACAAGCTGGGATATGGAACCATCTGCATTGGCGACGGGAAACGTGCCAATGGCACCCGCATTGCCAAGACGACCCGGATAAAGTGCGCCGTTCATGACGATACCGCCACCTACAAAATACCCGATGTAGATATACAAAAAATCGGGCGGTGTTTCGACCGTTCCAAAGGTTAGCTCCGCTCCACATGCGCTGGTACCATCGTTGCCCAGGAAGACCGGAAAATCATACAAAGAGTCGATTTCTGCCTGTAGATCAAAATCCTTCCATGCCGCCATTTCCTGCGGCGCGACACCAATAACGCTGGCCCATTCCCAAAGGAAATACGGGGTCGCGATCCCAAGCCCTGCAAGACGCTTTTGCTCCGCTGCGCTGAGCGTCGCGCACAGCTCTTGGACGGCACCGCGAACAAATGCCAGTGTTTGGGGCGGCGTTGGAAAATTGTAGGTCTTGGTGATGTGGCCAAGCTCTTTGCCGACAAAATTTACCAAGATCAACTCAGCCGACCGTCGTCCGACCTTTAGACCCAAGAAAAACGCACCATTTGGAGACAGCTGCATAGGCACAGATGGCTGACCAACTTTTCCACGCAGTTTCTGTCCCTTGTCCAGCAGGCCGCGCGCCTCAAGATCGCGAATGATTACCGAGACGGTCTGAGCGGAAAGGCCAGTGCGCCTGGCGAGCTCCGCTTTGGGCAGCGGGCCAGAACGTCGCAGGATCGTAAGCACGAGTCGCTCGTTGCGCTCGCGCATATCGCTTTGGTTAGACCCCATATCACCTGCGTTCGCCCCTGCCTGAGGCGGAACCGTGCTGACCAAATTCATGTGCGTCCTCCCAAAACCATTGTGCGGTTCCGTCGGGCAAAGATCAATATATAAATCACATTGATTTACTTATTGACGGCTCCAGAGATTCGCTCTTAGGCTGCGTGCAGCGCGGGGGTCTACAGTCATCAACACACACGTCCGCGAACTTGGGAGGAAATTATGAAGAGACTAATGATGGCCGCTTCGGCGGCAGTACTGATGACAGCGGGTGCAGCTGCAGCTGAGACATCGGTGTGTTTGATCACAAAGACCGACACCAACCCATTCTTTGTGAAAATGAAAGAGGGCGCCGAGGCAAAAGCAGCTGAGCTCGGCATGACGCTTAAGTCTTTCGCCGGTAAGATCGACGGCGACCATGAAACACAAGTTCAGGCCATTGAAACCTGCATCCTGGATGGCGCGTCGGGCATTCTGCTGACTGCATCGGACACATCATCCATCGTTCCAGCGGTCCAACAGGCACGGGATGCAGGCCTGCTGGTCATTGCTCTGGACACGCCTTTGTCGCCTATTGATGCAGCTGACAGCACTTTTGCAACCGACAACTTCCTTGCCGGTGAGCTGATCGGCAAGTGGGCCGCGGGCACTGTCGGCGACACATCATCCGCCAAAATTGGCATGATGAACATCAACGTTTCCCAGCCAACAGTTGGCGTTCTGCGCAATCAAGGCTTCTTGCAAGGTTTTGGCATCGATCTGGCTGATCCAGCCAAGTGGGGCGATGAAACCGACGCGCGCATCGTGAACAACGAAGTCACAAACGCCAATGAAGAAGGTGGGCGCAAGTCGATGGAAAACCTGCTGACGATGGACGCAGGGACAAATGTTCTTTACACAATCAACGAGCCTGCAGCTGCAGGTGCGTATGAGACGCTCAAAGACTTTGGTAAAACCGATGACGTGATCGTCGTATCCGTGGACGGTGGTTGCCCAGGTGTGCAGGCTGTGGCAGATGGTGAGCTAGGCGCAACGTCGCAGCAGTACCCGTTGTTGATGGCTGCCTTGGGTGTCGAAGCGGTCAAGACCTGGGCCGAAACAGGTCAAAAACCTGAAAACACCCCAGGCAAAGAGTTCTTTGACACAGGCGTGGCTCTGATCACCGACAACCCGGTGGACGGCGTGCCTTCGATTTCGTCGGCAGAAGGGCTAGAGCTCTGCTGGGGCTAACAGGCTCCCGAAAAGGGGTGGCGCATTCGGCGCTACCCCTTATTCACTTGTGAACACACAAACTCATTTGACTTGATCCGTCGCAATGCGATGGTTCAAGCAACGCAACGGGCATACAAATGCCCGACGAGATGTTCTGGGGAGGACACATGTCGACGCCGCAACCGGAAAAGGGCTTTGAAGAAGGGCTCGACGGCGCAACAGAGGCCGTCGCTGAATTCGAAGATATGCGAAAAGGTCTGATAGGCCGCTTTCAACACCTATTGCACGTGAACCCCGCCATGGTGCCGCTGATCGTTCTTGTCTCGTCGATCATCATTTTTGGCATGTTGATCGGACAGCGGTTCTTTTCGCCCTTTGCGATGACGCTGATCCTGCAACAGGTGCAGATTGTGGGCATCGTGGCCGCGGCGCAAAGCCTTGTGATCCTGACCGCCGGCATCGATCTGAGTGTTGGCGCGATTATGGTTCTGTCCTCAGTAGTGATGGGACAATTCACTTTCCGCTACGGACTGCCGGTCGAGGTAGCGATCCTCTGTGGTCTCGCCGTAGGTATGCTGTGCGGTGCAATCAACGGCTGGCTCGTCGCCTACATGAAACTGCCTCCTTTCATTGTAACACTGGGCACTTGGCAAATCGTTCTGGCGTCAAACTTTCTATATTCCGCAAACGAAACCATTCGCAGCTCGGATATCAGCGAGGCGGCCCCATTGCTACAGATCTTTGGTACGAAATACCCGATCGGCAGTGCTCAGTTGACGCTGGGCGTTATCTTCATGCTAGCGTTGATATTTGTTCTGGCCTACGCGCTGAAACACACGGCCTGGGGCAGACATGTCTATGCGGTCGGTGATGATCCTGATGCAGCCGAGTTGTCGGGCGTGAATGTCAAAAAGACGCTGATGTCCGTCTATCTCTTGTCGGGCTTGATTTGTGCATTTGCGGGCTGGGCTATGGTTGGCCGGATTGGGTCAATCTCCCCTACGGTGGGTCAACTGGCCAATATCGAAAGCATCACGGCTGTGGTGATCGGAGGGATCTCTCTGTTTGGCGGGCGCGGCTCGATCCTGGGAGCCCTGTTCGGAGCTCTTATCGTCGGAGTGTTTACTCTGGGCTTGCGCCTTCTAGGCGCGGATGCGCAATGGACTTTCCTGCTCATTGGCCTGCTCATCATCGCGGCGGTCGCCGTTGATCAATGGATCAGAAAGGTATCTGCGTGATGGAACCAGTGCTTAAGGCAACAAACCTGGTCAAACGCTATGGCCGCGTGACCGCGCTTGATCACTGCGACTTTGAGCTTATGCCCGGCGAGATCCTTGGCGTGATCGGAGACAATGGTGCAGGCAAGTCAACACTGATCAAAGCGCTCTGCGGCGCTGTCATCCCAGACGAAGGCGACGTGTTTCTAAGCGGGAAAAAGGTCTCTTTCTCCTCGCCTATTGAGGCCCGCGATGAAGGGATCGAAACGGTCTATCAGACCCTTGCCATGAGCCCTGCTCTGTCGATTGCGGACAACATGTTCATGGGCCGCGAGTTGCGCAAGCCCGGGCTTATGGGATCCGTTTTTCGCCAATTGGACAAGCGCCGCATGCAGGAATTCGCGCGTGAAAAGCTGTCTGAACTTGGGTTGATGACCATTCAGAATATCAATCAAGCGGTTGAAACACTGTCCGGCGGCCAGCGCCAAGGCGTGGCAGTGGCGCGCGCCGCTGCGTTTGGATCCAAAGTTATTATCCTGGACGAACCAACGGCCGCGTTGGGTGTGAAGGAAAGCCGGCGGGTTTTGGGCCTGATCCAAGACGTCAAGGCGCGCGGCATTCCTATCATTCTGATCAGCCACAATATGCCCCATGTGTTCGAGGTCTGTGACCGGATCCACATTCACAGATTGGGCAAACGCCTGACTGTGATCGATCCGAAGGATCACGAAATGTCAGATGCTGTGGCCTATATGACGGGCGCTAAATCGGTAGAATCCAAAGCCGCGTGATCATCATGGAGACTGCGGCTCAGATCGACGCTGTGACCCAGGCGGTCGTGCGTCTAGACGGTGGTTCAAAACGTCAACTCATTGCGATTGCAGGTCCGCCTGCATCGGGAAAATCAACTCTCGCCGCCGGTGTGCAGTCGTACTTGACCGAACTTGGCATACCGTGCGGATTTGTGCCGATGGACGGGTTTCATCTCGGCAATGCAGAGTTGGAGCAGCGAGATTTGTTGGAGCGCAAAGGCGCACCGAACACGTTTGACGTGGTAGCCTTCAAAACGCGTCTTGAGCAGGTGTTATGCTATGACGACGTGTCAGTCCCGCACTTTGATCGTGGCAATGATTGTGTCGTTGAGAATGCTGGTCGGATCACCAAGGATCAAAGGCACATTGTTGTCGAAGGGAACTATTTGTTTCTCTCCTCAGGCCTCTGGTCAGACCTAGCGCCCCTCTGGTCATGCAAGGTCTTCCTAAACCCACCTATTGAGGTACTTGAACGCAGATTGATAGCAAGATGGTTAGACAATGGTCTAAGCCAAGAGCACGCCGTCGCAAGAGCACTGAAAAACGACATCCCCAATGCAGTTCTTACACTTAATGAAAGCGTCCTGCACACCGTCGATCTGGTTCTTGAGTAAGTAAACTTGAGGTGTTTAGCCAATGACGTTGGTCTGCAAGTATTAGAGATTTCACAAATTTGCAGCTCCGACTATAGCGCAGGTCCAAAGCTCGTTTTGCAATGCTGCGAACGTCCTCTTCACGCACCCATTTGAACATTCGGACGGGGTGCAGCATATGGCGAGAATGGGCTCTCCACCGACCTTAGCCGCGCCATGATTGAACGACCGCTGATCCAGGACCACTCTTTGGTCGCTCTCCCAAGCACATCGCAATAACTGCTTAGGGCCCAACAGTTCAAAGGTCCCCAATGGCGTCACCGACAATCCAACGGATAGCACAGTTGAACGACCGGTTCTGGTCTTCCCCCACTGAAGTGGTCCTCCGCTATGTTTAGGAAAACGGAGGAATACCATGGCCAACAAGCGCCCTAAGCCCGAAGAAATCGTCACGAAGTTACGGCAGGTTGAGGTTCTGACGGGGCAAGGCATGCCGCGTCTTGATGCGATCCGGCAGATCGGTGTGACCGAACAGACGTACTATCGCTGGAAGAAGAAGTACGGTGGAATGGGCGCGGACCAGCTGAAGGAACTGAAGCGCCTCCAGAAAGAGAACGAACGGCTAAGAAAGGCCGTTTCAGATTTGACTTTGGACAAGCTGATCTTGGCGGAGGCGGCCAAGGGAAACTTCTGAGCCCCGCTCGTCGTCGAGCTTGCATAGATCGTGTTCGTGTGGAGCTGAATGTCTCGGAACGCCGTGCTTGTCGCGTTTTGAAACAACACTGCTCCACACAGCGGAAGGTGCCAGTTGGTCGCTCTGATGAAGATCGATTGGTGGCCGACATGATCGAGCTGACCCGGCAATTTGGCCGATACGGCTATCGTAGGTCCGGCTGACGTCGATCATCTCGGCGTCTTCCGTGAAGCAGGCAATATAGGCGTCGATATCCTTGGCGTTGGCGCTGCTTTGGTAACAATCGATTGCCAGAGGCAGGTCCGCTGCCAAAACGGGGTTCGCCAAGATGGCAAGCATAAGAGTGGTGCGTTTCAACATGAGACCTGCTCCTGATCGGTGGTTTTAGTTGTTGCCAGCAGCGACGCGCTCGGTCGCAAGTGCTGGCAAGTTTTCATTGGCAAACTGGGCGCGGAGGTTGGCGCGCATGAAGGTGATTTTCCAGCCGTCATCGGTCTTCTCTAGCTCATGCTGGTAATCACCGATGAATATCCACGTATCCTCACCTTCGTTTTCGAGGATGTGGGTCGCATAGATGTTGGCGGTGGTCGTTGCGGTATCACCATCGACGCTTACGCTCTCGGTGCCCATAAGGTGATGGGTGCGATCATAGCCGGGCAGAACGGTCTGCCAGGCGGCCACGATCTCGGCGGGTAGCAGGGTCGGAAGATCGGCGGAGGTGCCTGCCGAGGCATTGGCATAGGACGTATAGTCCAGCACAGCGCCTTCGGGGTGGAACTGCGCGGCAACCTGATCCCAATCGCCTTGTTCGGCGAAGTAGCCGACATTGTTGATGGCGTTGAGAACCTGCTGTTCGTCGGACATTTCGGCGAGTGCCGGCGCTGCAAATGCTACGGCTGCGAGAGCAATAGCTGTTGATTTAAGCATTGGATGTCTCCGAGTTGGCTTCCGCAGCGCGACGTTGTGCTTCAGCTGCGAGGGTTTGGTTTCCTGAGGCGTATTTGAAGTTGAAGCGCATGGACGACAGCTTCCAGTCGGCCCCGTCACGCTTCAGTTCAAGATCGTAAGTGCCGACTACAAATTGCAGGTCGCCACCGGGATGCTCGGCGATGAAGTGACTGGCCATGCCGTGGCACCGCACCTCAGCGGTGTCGCCATTCTGTTCGACAATGAGATTGCCGATCTGATGGTGCACGCTGTCGAAATATGGCAGGAACCCCGCCCATGCCGCCGTCAGACCTTCTGGCGAGACCTCTGAGGCGGGGCCGCCGCCATAGGACGAATAGTCCACATGGAATTGTTCCGTCATCAAAGCTTGCACTGCTGGCCAATCGCACCGGTCTACCGATGCGAAGAACCGCGAAACGCTGTTTGTGATTTCAACTGACATCGGAATTCCCATTACGCGGCGAAGAAGTCAGCAACCGCATCGGCAGATGTTTTCACTGCGTCCACACGGTCGTAGAAATCAAACTGTCTTACGTCATCGGCCAACCAGACTTTTTCCAAAGGCGCAGTCATCCGAGCCTCGTAGGCCTCAGCACCGGCAGGGAGCGCGATGGACGGAGAGCCGACCATAAGCATCGGTTTGGTCAGGCGATCAGCTGAGGCCTGCGCATCATAGGTCAGCCATGGCTTCCACGATGCAACGGCGAACTTGTTGTCATAGGCTGGGATCAGGCCTGATCTTCCCCCACTGAAGTGGTCCTCCGCTATGTTTAGGAGAACGGA
>JABSSA010000101.1 GCA_013214665.1 Paracoccaceae bacterium | reverse complement strand
CGTTGCCCCGAACGAAGACAGCCTTGGCCAGCCGGTGGCCATTTACACAGCTTAAAGCGGATCGCAATCATGGATGATTTCAGCAACGCTTACCCCACGCATGATCCCGCTTGGGTTCAGGACATGCACGCCGATCATTACCTTCAAAGCTGGTCAAAACAGGGGGGGCGACCCAAGGTTATAACCGGGGCCGAAGGCAGCTGGTTCTGGGACAGTGATGGCAAGCGCTATCTCGATTTTCAATCGCAGTTGGTGAATGCCAATCTGGGGCATCAACACCCCAAAATCGTGCAAGCGATCAAGGATCAGGCCGATAGGCTGTGCTATATTGGCCCCGCGATGGGCAACGACAAGCGTAGCGAGCTGGCCGCACTGATGAACGAAGTGACGCCCGCCAACATCAGCTCAACCTTTTTCACCACGGGTGGGGCTGCGGCCAATGAAACCGCCATTCGGATCGCGCGTCATAAAACCGGGCGCAGCAAAATTATTGCGCGATATCGGTCGTATCACGGCTCCACCGGGGGCACGCTCAGCCTGACCGGAGATCCACGCCACCACCTGACGCGTGCGGATATGCCGGGCATTGTGCGTATGCTGGATCCATATCTGTATCGTCTGCCGACAGGCCATACCGATCCGGCCCTGTGCCCCGTGGCGCAAGGCGGCCCGCATCTGGAAGAAATTCTGATGTACGAGGATCCAAATTCGGTTGCGGCCGTGATTTTGGAAACCGTGGTTGGCACCAATGGCATCATCGTACCACCCGACGGCTATCTGCAATCGATCCGCGAAACCTGCACCAAGTACGGCATCCTGCTCATCATGGACGAGGTCATGGCCGGTTTTGGACGGACAGGGAAATGGTTTGCCGTAGATCATTGGGGCGTCGAGCCTGATATCCTGACCTCAGCCAAAGGCATCAATTCAGGCTATGTGCCTTTGGGCACTATGTCGGTCAGCACTGAAATTCATGAATGGCTGCGCGGCTATCCCTTGCCCGGCGGATTGACCTATGCGGGCCATCCGTTGGCCTGCGCATCTGGCGTTGCCGCGATCCGCGCGATGCAAGAAGAAGACACGCTGACCCATGCGACACAAATGGGCGAGGCGTTGCGCGCGGGTCTGCGAAAGCTGGCGGAAAAGCATCCATGCATCGGTGATATCCGTGGTTTGGGCATGTTCAACGGAATTGAGTTGGTCAAAAACCGCGAAACGAAAGAACCATTGGTGCCTTTCGCGGCCAAGGGCGATGCCGCCAAACCGATGTCTGATATGATGGCCTTTGCGATGCGCGAAGGGCTTTATCTGTCGTTCTTCTCAAATGTCATCCGGTTGACCCCACCGCTGAACATCAGCGCCGAAGATTTGAACATCGGGCTGGAAATTCTGGATCGCACGCTCGATCTGGCAGACGCGCACTGCCACTAGCGCTTTCGGTTTTCGGGATATATGCGAGGGGCAATCGCCCCTCGCCGTGGTACGGGCGCTGTGCGCCCGAAACCGAACTTACGCCAGATCAAACCGATCTGCGTTCATGATCTTGGTCCAGGCTGCTACGAAATCTGCAACCAGATCCGCTTCGCCGTCAGAGGAGCCATAGACTTCGGATACGGCCCGCAACTGTGAGTTCGAGCCAAAGATCAGGTCAACGCGCGACGCTGTCCATTTGACGTCACCGCTCTTGCGGTCGCGGCCTTCGAACAGGGTTTCCGTGTCATCTGTCGCAGCCCACTTTGTGCCCAGATCGAGCAGGTTTACAAAGTAATCGTTGCTCAGCTGACCTGGACGATCGGTAAAGACACCGTGGCTGGAGCCATCCCAGTTGGTGCCCATCGCCCGCATCCCACCAAAGAGCGCGGTCATTTCAGGCGCCGTCAGACCCAGCAGTTGGGCTTGGTCGACCAAAAGCTCTTCGCCAGACATCGGATAGTCACCGCCCATATAGTTGCGGAACGCATCTGACGCAGGCTGCAGGATCGCAAAGCTGGACACATCCGTTTGCTCTTGCGTGGCGTCTGCGCGGCCAGGTGTGAATGGCACGGTCACATCGTGACCCGCCGCCTTTGCCGCCGCTTCCACAGCCGCAGAACCGCCCAAAACGATCATGTCCGCGATAGAGACTTGTTTGCCACCTGCTGCAGAGCCGTTGAAGTCACTTGCGATACCTTCCAGAACGCCAAGCACTTTTTGAAGTGTGGCAGGCTGGTTCACATCCCAGTCTTTCTGCGGTGCCAGACGCACGCGGGCCCCATTGGCCCCGCCGCGCTTGTCAGAATCGCGGTAGGTGGAGGCAGACGCCCACGCCACGCCAACCAATTCCTGCACGCTCAGACCAGAGGCGAGGATTTTGGCTTTGAGATCTGCCGAATCGGCATCATCCACCAGCGCATGCTCAACAGCAGGCAGCGGATCTTGCCACAGCAGTTCCTCGGCTGGCACTTCATCGCCGTGATAGCGCGCCAGAGGCCCCATGTCCCGGTGGGTCAGCTTGAACCACGCGCGGGCAAAGGCATCTGCAAACTCTTCGGGGTTCTCGTGGAACCGCTTGGAGATCGGACCATAGATCGGGTCCATCCGCATCGCCATGTCGGCTGTTGTCATCAACAGCGGCACTTTCTTGCCAGAGCCGTCAACTTCAGGCGCGTGATCATCATCCTTCAGGTCTTTCGCAGCCCACTGCCACGCACCCGATGGACCTTTGCCCAGTTCCCATTCGTAGCCAAAGAGCACATCAAAATAGCCCATGTCCCACTGAGTTGGGTTCGGGGTCCAAGGCCCTTCGATGCCCGACGTGATCGCGTGCACGCCCACACCGGATTCGTAATCGCTGGCCCAGCCCATGCCCATCGCTTGCAGCGGTGCGCCTTCGGGGTTTGCGCCTACGTGATCTTCGGGCGCTGCGCCATGCGCTTTGCCGAACGTGTGGCCGCCAGCGACCAGCGCCACGGTTTCTTCGTCGTTCATGCCCATGCGGCCAAAGGTTTCACGCACGTCCACGCCGGATGCGACCGGGTCGGGGTTTCCGTCTGGGCCTTGAGGGTTCACATAAATCAGACCCATCTGAACCGCCGCCAATGGCATGTCGAGGTCACGCTCACCGGTATAGCGGTTGTTTGTCAGCCACTCGGTTTCGTTGCCCCAATAGATGTCTTCTTCGGGTTCCCAGATATCAGCGCGACCACCGGCAAAACCAAAGGTTTTAAAGCCCATGTCTTCCAGCGCGCAGTTGCCCGCCAGAATCAACAAGTCAGCCCAGGAAATCGCCTTGCCGTACTTTTGCTTGACTGGCCACAGCAGGAAGCGCGCCTTGTCGAGGTTGCCGTTATCCGGCCAGGAGTTCAAAGGCGCAAAGCGCTGCGCGCCCGTGCCACCGCCACCGCGGCCATCGCCGGTGCGGTATGTGCCTGCCGCGTGCCACGCCATGCGGATAAAGAACGGGCCATAGTGACCATAATCGGCTGGCCACCAATCCTGGCTGGTTTTCATCAGGTCATAGATGTCCTGTTTCAGCGCTTTGAGGTCCAGACCTTTGAACGCTTCGATGTAATCGAAATCAGATTTCATCGGGCTGGAGCTTTTGCCATGCTGATGCAGAACGCCAAGCTTCAGCTGGTTTGGCCACCAGTCCTGGTTTGTGGTCCCTTTTGCGGTATGTGCGACCGGGCAACCTGCGCCGGTGAACGTTCCATCCATGCCTCGAACTCCCTAAGTTTGGATAAGACTTGCCCCAACACAGCAGAAAAAATGTGGGGCGCTGAACCAGCGTTTACAAAGTTCTTTCCATTTGGTCTATTTTGAAATTCCTATAATCCTCATTTGAAAAACTTATGAACGGCCTCACCTTGAAACATCTCAGATACTTCGCCGCACTGGCGCAGTATCGGCACTTTGCAAATGCCGCAGATGCCAGCGGGATATCGCAACCTGCATTATCTTTGCAGATCAAACAGCTGGAAGAATTGACCGGGACTTCGCTTGTCGAACGCGGGGGAAGAAACGTGCAGTTGACCGCGCTTGGTGAGGATTTGGCACAGCGTGCTGAGGCCATTTTGCGATCTGTGGATGACATCGGCGATGTTGTGCGCGCTGCACAATCCGAGCTGGCAGGGCCGTTCCGGCTGGGGGTGATTCCCACCATCGCCCCTTATCTCCTGCCCCCTGTGGTGCAGGCCGTTTCCGCCAAATACCCCAAGATTGATCTCAACCTGCGGGAAACGATCACCGATCGGCTTGTCGAAGAAACAGCACGTGGCGAAATCGATGCAGCCCTTGTTGCACTGCCCATTTCCCACACCGCTTTCACACAGGTTGAGCTCTTTTCGGAAAGCTTCGTGCTGGTCCGCCACCCTTCGGAAAAGGCGGTTCCTGTGCCCGACGTGGAAACGCTCCAGCATATGCGGCTTTTGCTGCTGGAAGAGGGGCATTGCTTTCGCGAGCAGGCATTGGAGTTTTGCAACGTCGGCACCAAACCGGCCCGCAACATCATGGACGGCAGCTCTCTGACAACGTTGGTGCAAATGGTGGCGTCAGGTTTGGGGCTCACGCTCATCCCGGAAATGGCTGCACGGATCGAAGCGCAATCTGCTGATGTCAGCCTGTCTTCTTTTCCAGATCCACAGCCACAACGGCGGATTGGTATGCTTTGGCGCAAGAACAACCCGCTCGAAGCGCATCTTTATGACGTGGCTGACATTGTCCGTGACGTCGGAACGAAGCTTAGCCAACGATCATTTGCTTGAGCTGCAGCGCCTCATGTTCCAATTCGGTTAGGCGGTTGTTGACCACGTCACCGATGGTAACCATCCCTTTCAACGTGCCGCCATCGACGATGGGCATGTGGCGAAAACGGCCTTTGGTCATGCGGCGCAACACTGACACGAGGGCCTCATCGGGTGCGCAGACCTCGCCCGATTTGGTCATGACCTCTTCCACCAGATGCGGCAGCGTTTTGCCGGGTGTTTCGGCAAGCTTTCGCACGATATCCCGTTCTGACAAGATGCCCTGCAAGGTGCCGTTCTGATCCGTCACCATCAACGCACCGATGCCCTTTTCTTTGAGGATCTCAACCGCGCGACCCAGCGTTTCATTGGGCCTGATAGAGAAAACGTTGCTTCCCTTTTGATCAATGATCTTCTGCACGGTCGCGGTTTCGGACGAAGTATTGGACGCAACCGACTGGCTTACCGTGGTTGACCGGGCCTTGTCTCCACGCATGGGCGCTTGATACGAGCTGGGCATTGGCTGTGCTCCTGTCTTGTGTAAATGTCACCGGCGTACCCGCCAGCTTAAACAAAGATCACACGTTCTGGGAACACCTTTGATGTTGAGCACACTGACCCTGACGCCTCTTTCGGCGACGATCATCTTTATCCTCGCCGTGGTGGCGGGATACCAATATCGGCGCGTCTGGAAAACGGAAGGTCCGCGTTGGCAGGCCTGGGTGTTTGGGAGCGTTGCTGCGGTGTGTTTGCTTGTTTTGGGTTTTACGCCGATGCAAACCGGGTAAGTTTACAGGCTATTCCGCCATCTTTTCAACGATTTGCCGCGCACGCGGACATTGGTTTAGGCGCTCTTTCAAAGGGCTGTCCGGGTCGATGTCTTTGCTGCACACCATGCATTTGTCAGCATCACTGATCGCGTTCAGACCGCCGCAACTGCCTTTGATCGTCTTGCCCATCAGCATCACACCAAGCGACATGCCGATCATGACGATCAGCAAAAGACCAAAGGCAAAAAGAAATGTCGTCATGCTTTGTGGCTCCTGATGTGCTTACTTCAGCTTGTCGAAGGCGCTGCTGCTTGCGTGGACAAATGACGTTTCCTGCGCATTTGGATCGCGCGCAATGAACAATACCGCGAGGTCCAATTCTTCCGCAATCGGCATTCCGCGTTCTTGCCCCAACGCCAACAAAGCGGTTGCCCAAGCATCTGCCATCATCGCGTTTTCGGCCAAAACCGTTACCGAAGCCGTCGTATGGGTGATCGGTCGACCCGAAACAGCATCAATGATGTGCGAATACCGGACACCATCCTCTTCAAAGTAGTTTCGGTAATCACCTGACGTCGCCATGCCGCGGCCCGAAAGGTTAACAACTTCTTCGACTTGCCCGGATGTTCCGGCTTCGGGTCGTTCGATCCCGATCCGCCAGGGTTGTCCTTCGGCATTCTTGCCGGACGTCACCAGATCACCGCCAATCTCGACGAGGTAATCTGATATCTCAAACCCAGCGAGGGTCGCGGCGACCTCGTCCACACCATATCCCTTGGCAATCGCAGCCAGATAGATGGACGTATCTTCGTATTTCTTGCTCAACGTTCCTGCGCCAGCGTCAAGCTCAAGCACCTTGGCCTGCCCAACGACATCGAGCGCCGCTGTGATGGCGTCATCGGGCGGAATTGGGCTTTCGGAGTTGCGTGCTCCAAACCCCCAAAGTTCGATCAATGGCCCAAGCGTGACGTCAAACTGCCCCTCGCTGAGCCGGTGCACCTCATTTGCAGCGGCCATCACCTTCGCAAATTCTGGTGTTACCGGTTGCGGTTCGGACGTTTGCGCCGCATTGAAAAGCGATACTTCAGACTTCGGATCCCAGTTGGACATGCCTGCGTTGACCTTGGTCAACGTGGCCTCAACCGCCGCCTTCACGTCGTCCGCGTTCAGTTTTGCGGATGGGTCAATCGCCACCACGCTATACGTGGTTCCCATCGTTTCGCCGCCGAATGATAGTGTGACAGGATCTTTTTTGCACGCTGCGACAAGCGCAACCAAGACGAATAGTGCGATGCGAAACATAGGTCCTCCGACACTTTTATGGGCGCCCAATTATCCGCTTGGGGCATGACAATCAATCAAGGGCCGCAGCACATCGGTAACAAAAAAATTGCTGCATGTGCAAATATGCCTCTGGGCAGGCGGGGTTGTAAGCGCTATGGGACAGGGCGAAGTCCGGAGGCCTCGCTATGTGCCTCTGGTGTGCGCAATCAGAAAGGCTACCGCTTGCAGCATTTTTCGCTCCGCAAAGGGCTTGATTTGCCAATTACCGGCGACCCACGCCAAGAGATACATGAAGGCCCCAAAGTAGATACTGTCGCCATTCTTGGCGGTGACTATGTTGGCCTTAAGCCAAAATTGATGGTGCAGGAAGGCGACGAAGTTGTCGCTGGCACACCGATCCTTGCTCACAAGGACATTTTGGATGCCCCTGTGACCTCTCCGGTTTCTGGTCGTGTCATGGCAATCAATCGCGGCTTCAGACGCGCTTTGATCGGTGTTACGATTCAGGTCGACGACACGCAAAAAGCTCCGATGGACTTTTCCAAGGTCGGTGACGCAAACACCGAGGATGGTGTGGTTGAGCGTCTGGCCACCAGTGGTTTGTGGACGTCGTTCCGCACACGCCCGTATTCGAAAGTTCCCGCCCCTGAAGAACGCCCAAAGGCGATTTTCGTGACGGCAATGGATTCGGAGCCTCTGTCTCCTGACGCAGATATCGTGATCAGCGCCGATCAAGAAGCTTTCGACGCAGGTATCGCCGCCATCGCAAAGATCGGCAGCGGAAAAACCTATGTCTGCCACGGCGGCAATCTTAGCGTACCGACGATCGATGGCGTCGAAGCTGCGCACTTTTCCGGGCCGCATCCGGCGGGTCTGGCGGGCACACATGTGCATTTCCTTGCGCCGCCCAGCGGCGATCAAGTTGTTTGGACCATCGGCTATCAGGATGTGATTGCCATCGGGCATCTTATGCAAACGGGTCATCTCAAGTCGGATCGCGTGATCGCGCTGTGCGGCCCTTTGTGCAAAAACCCCCGATTGGTGCGCACAACGCTTGGCGCATCGATGGAAGATCTGGTCGCGGGGGAGATCGACGCGTCCGTCCCTGTGCGCATGATTTCAGGCTCCGTTCTGAGTGGCACAGCCGGTGAAGGCCCCAGCGCCTTTGTGGGGCGTTATGCGCGCCAGCTGACGCTCATTGAGGAAGACCCAAAGCAAATCCCGATGGGCTGGATTCGTCCAATGCCGAGCAAGTTCGCCTTTCAGCCGGTGTTGGGGTCCGCTTTGAGCAAAAAGCTCTATGATCTGACGTCCAACCTGAACGGCGGTCGTCGGGCGATGGTGCCGCTGGGCACATTCGAAGAGTTGATGCCGCAGGATTACCTGCCAACGCAATTGCTGCGCGCGCTTCTCGTTATGGACACTGACGCGGCACAGCAGCTTGGCGTGCTTGAGCTGGACGAAGAAGACCTTGGTCTCGTTGGGTTCGCTTGCCCGGCAAAATACGAATACGGCATGGCGCTGCGCGATTGCCTGACCAAAATTGAGAAGGAGGGCTGATCATGGGTCTGCGTAACTTCTTTGACCGCATCGAGCCAAATTTCGAAAAAGGCGGCAAATGGGAGCGGTATTTCCCCCTCTATGAGATGGTGGAGAGCTTTCTTTACACGCCCAAAACGGTGACAACGGCCGCGCCACACGCGCGCAGCTATATCGATATGAAGCGGATCATGACCTATGTGGTTCTGGCCACGATCCCCTGCATCATCATGGGCCTGTGGAACATCGGCTATCAAACCAACACCGCCATCGCGGTGCATGGTGCGTCGGGCTGGCGTGCGGCGATCCTTGATTTCTTTGGCATCGGCTTTAACGCCGCCAACCCGCTGGCCAACTTCATCCACGGGGCGCTTTACTTCCTGCCGATCTACATCACCACACTGGTTGTTGGCGGTATTTGGGAAGTGATCTTTGCCACCGTGCGAAAACACGAGGTGAACGAAGGCTTTCTTGTCACCTCCATGCTTTATGCACTGATCCTGCCGGCCAGCACGCCACTGTGGCAGGTCGCACTGGGGATTTCATTTGGTGTGGTCATCGGCAAAGAGGTGTTTGGCGGGACCGGTAAGAACTTCCTGAACCCGGCGCTGACGGGCCGTGCGTTCCTGTATTTCGCCTATCCGGCGCAGATGTCGGGTGACACGATCTGGACCCCGGTTGATGGCTTTTCCGGTGCCACCGCGCTGTCTGTTGCGGCCTCCAACGGGTATGAACAGCTGGCCACAAATGGCGCAGGCTGGATGGCGCATTTCATCGGCACCATTCAAGGCAGCATGGGCGAAGTCTCTACGCTCGCTTGCCTCTTGGGGCTGGCGTTCCTCATGTTCACCAAAATCGCCAACTATCGCATGGTGCTGGGCTGTTTGGGCGGCATGATCGGGTTTTCGCTGCTGTTGAACGCCATCGGTTCTGACAGCAATCCGATGTTCGCCATGCCGTGGTACTGGCACCTGGTCACGGGTGGCTTTGCCTTTGGTCTGGCCTTCATGGTGACCGAACCTGTTTCTGCGTCCCATACCAACCTTGGGCGCTATATCTACGGGGCGCTGATTGGTTTCATGGTTGTGATGATCCGTGTGATCAATCCAGCCTTCCCAGAGGGCATGATGTTGGCCATTCTGTTTGGCAACGTCTTTGCGCCGCTGATTGACTACTTTGTCGTGCAAGCCAACATCAGACGGAGGGCGCGCCGCCATGCCTGATGACCAAAACCAACCGCAGGGGTTCTTGCGCAAATTCCTGGCACTGCCAGCGGATTCCGTTCCAAAAACGATCTTTGTCGCCGTTTCGCTGTGCCTTGTGGCGTCTATGGTTGTGTCTGCTGTCGCGGTGTCTTTGCGCCCCGTGCAGGAAATCAATCAGGCCAAGGACAAACAGATCAACATCCTTCAGGTCGCCGGGATCTATGACCCCGAAGTTGACGTGATCGAAGCCTTCAGCCGGTTCGAACCGCAAGTTCTGGAATTGGCGAGCGGTACGTTCACGGACCAATTTGACGCAGCAACCTTTGATGATCTCGCCGCAGCCGAAGATCCGGCCACCTCGCGGGCGCTGACAGATGATCCCGCAGGGATTGGCCGCCAATCCAACTTCGTGACGGTTTATTTGCTGCGCGACGACGCAGGCGCGCTTGATAAAGTCATTCTGCCGCTGCACGGCTATGGGCTGTGGTCCACGCTTTATGGCTTCATCGCGCTGGAAGAGAACGGCAACGATATCTTTGCGCTTCAATTCTACAGCCACGCCGAAACACCCGGCCTTGGCGCTGAGGTCGATAACCCACGTTGGAAAGCGCTGTGGAACGGCAAAAAGGTTTCTGACGGCAGCGATGAGGTGACCATCACGGTGGCCAAAACCGCGCCGCCCGCCGGTAAGGATTACCACATTGACGCGCTGTCCGGCGCGACGCTGACGACAGTTGGTGTCGATAACCTTGTGAAATTCTGGCTGGGCTCGGAAGGCTACGCGCCGTTTCTGGAAAACGTGAAAGCAGGAGAGATCTAATGGCTCAAACGCGCAGGGAAATGCTGGTCGATCCACTGGTCGACAATAACCCAATCACGCTTCAGGTCTTGGGCATCTGTTCGGCGCTGGCGGTGACGTCTTCGTTGCAGGTGGCCTTTGTGATGGCGCTAGCGGTGACATTCGTGACCGGCTTTGCCTCTATGTTTATCTCGATGCTGCGAAACCACATTCCGGGCTCTATCCGCATCATCGTGCAGATGGTCATCATCGCATCGCTTGTGATCGTGGTGGACCAGATCCTG
>JABSSA010000100.1 GCA_013214665.1 Paracoccaceae bacterium | reverse complement strand
TGAACACCAGGTGATCTTATGACCCGCGCCCTTGGCGTTTGTTATTACCCCGAACATTGGCCCGAAGACCAATGGCCCCGCGATGCCGCGCGCATGGCGGAGATGGGGTTGCGCTATGTGCGGATCGGGGAATTCTCGTGGTCGCGGATTGAGCCACAGCAGCTAAATTGGGGCTGGCTCGACCGCGCCTTCGACGTACTGGCAGACGCAGGGTTGCAGATTGTGCTGGGCACGCCCACCGCGACGCCGCCGCGCTGGATGCTGGACAAACCTCCCGATATGCTGGCCTGGGACGCCGAAGGGCGCCCGCGCGCATTTGGCTCGCGGCGGCATTATTGCTTTTCCCACGCCGGGTACAAAGAGGAATGCGCGCGCATCGTGACGCTGATGGCCGACCGCTATGGCAGGCATCCCGCGCTGGCGATGTGGCAGACGGACAATGAATACGGCTGTCACGACACCGTGCTCAGCTATTCGCCCGCCGCGCGCACCGCGTTTCAGGCGTGGCTGGCGCGCCGCTACGGCGATATCGACGCGCTCAACGCGGCATGGGGCAATGTCTTTTGGTCGATGGTCTATGACAGCTTTGACCAGATCGGTTTGCCGAACCTCACCGTGACCGAACCCAACCCGGCGCATGTGATGGATTTTCGGCGGTTTTCGTCAGATCAGGTGGTGGACTTCAACCGCCTGCAGGTGGAGATCATCCGTGCCCGTTCCGACGCACCGATCAGCCACAATTACATGGGCCGCGTGACGGAGTTTGACCATTTTGATGTGGGCGCCGACATGGAGGTCGCCACCTGGGACAGCTATCCGCTGGGCTTTATGGACGAGGGGCGCGGCAAAGCCACGGAGGCCATGAAGCGGGAGTATGCGCGGCAGGGCGATCCTGATTTTCAGGCCTTTCACCATGATCTTTACCGCGCCGTGGGCCATGGCCGCGCGTGGGTCATGGAACAACAACCCGGCCCGGTGAACTGGGCGCCCCACAACCCCGCGCCGCTGCCCGGCATGGTGCGGCTTTGGACGTGGGAGGCCTTTGCCCACGGGGCCGAGGCCGTGTGCTATTTCCGCTGGCGGCAAGCGCCTTTCGCGCAAGAACAAAACCACGCGGGCCTGCTGCGCCCCGATGATGCGCCCGCCGCCGGTTTTGCCGAAGCGGAAGCCGTCGCCAAGGAATTGCGCGACGCGCCCGAGGTCAGCGCGGGCCAGGCGCCGGTTGCGTTGATCTTTGACTATCAGGCCGAATGGATGTGGGAGACCCAGCCGCAGGGGCAGGGGCTGCGCTATTTCGATTTGGCCTATCAGACCTACAAAGCGCTGCGGCGATTGGGCCTGTCGATTGACATCGTGCCTGTGTCACACACGGATTTTGCCAGCTACGCGGCGGTCTTTGCCCCCGGTCTGGCCCATGTGTCGGCTGATCTGGCGGCTGAGCTGCGCTGTTGCCCCGGCACGGTCGTCATGGGCCCGCGCACCGGGGCGCTGACCGCTGATTTTGCGATCCCTGCAACACTGCCGCCTGATATCGCGGGCTTTGGCGTCACGGTCGCGCGGGTGGAGACGATCCGCGCCGACACACCGCGCGCCTTGCAAGGGGGCGGCGCAGCCACGCTTTGGGTGGAGACGCTGGAGGGCGGCGGCGACGTGCTGCTCGCCTGTGACGACGGCGCGCCGGTGGCGGTGGAATGCGGAGGCGGGCGCATCTATGTGGGCGCGTGGCTGGATGCAGCGGGGCAGGACAGGATGCTGCGCCTCGCGCTGGCCGAAAGTGGCTTGCCGTTGCTTGATCTGCCCGAAGGGCTGCGCGTGCGTGAGACAGAGACGGAGCGGTTCTGGATCAACTATGGGGCGCAGCCGGTGCAGTTTGCTGGGCGCGAAATTGGCGCGGCGGATGTGCTGCGCGAAGGGGTTGAGGTGGCGGTTTAGCGCCGTCGATGCTGCGGGTGACGCTGTTTGTTCCGCTGTTGTGAAGCTCAACGACAGGTTCGCGCCCGGCCTTGGGGGTGAGGTCGGGCGCGCTCCGTATCACTGAGTGGTCCCGAGCGGTTTTTGCGACTGGGACTGTGTCCCCTCACTCAATCACCAGATCAGGCGCGCCCATTGCTGCGCGGTCCACCGTGATCCCCAACCCCGGCCCTTCGGGCGGGGCGATGCGGCCATGGGCGCGCACGGGCGCTGTGGGGGCGAGGCGGGGGGCGACGTAGCCGGAGAGATCACAGACGTTCAGCACATATTTCGGATCCGTTGACGCCCCCAGATGCAGTGCTGCGGCGGTGGTGATGTCAGAGCCCCAGGTGTCTTCGACGCACATCTTGGCGCCGAAATGCACACAGAGGTCGCGGGCCGTGCGGCTGGCGGTGAGGCCGCCGAACTTGGAGAGCTTGACCGCAACCGCATCCATGATCCCCAGCGCGTGGGCTTGCCGCAGGGAGGCGATGTCGTGGGCGTTTTCATCTAGCTTCATCGGCAAACCCGATGCGGCGCGCACGCGGGCGCAATCTTCGATGCTGGCGCAGGGCTGCTCCAGCATCACATCCAGATGGGCCACCGCGCGGCCAACGCGGCTGGCCTCAAGCGAGGTGGAGCCGCAGTTCCAATCGCCATAGACCAAAGGGCCGTCGCCAACCGCTGCGCGCACAGCCTTGAGGCGTTCGACATCCGCCTGCCAATCGTCATCCGCGCCCAGCTTGGCCTGAAACTGGGTGATCCCCTGCGCCTGCGCCTCTTTGGCGATGCGGGCCATTTCATCAGGCGCAATGCAGGTGATGGAATGATAAAGCGGCAAATCCTTTTGCCGCCGCCCGCCCAACAGAACGTAGAGCGGCAAGCCCGCCGCCTGACCGGTCAGATCCCAAAGCGCGATATCAAGCGCGGATTTGGCATAGCGGTGATCTTGCAGATGCTTCTCTGCCGCAGCCATCAGAGCCTCGGGGCCGATGGGATCAGCGCCGATCAGAACCGGGGCCAGATCGCTGAGCACGGGACCCACACCGCGTGCATAAGCGGGCAGGTAGTGGGGGATCGGGCAGACCTCACCCCAACCGGTTTGGCCGGTGTCTGTGTCGACGGCGATGACGGCCGTTTCGACCGTGTCGCAGGTTTTGCCATCGGCCATGTAATAGGTTTCGTGGCTTGTCAGGGGTACGTGCCAAAGGCTGAGGCTAGTGAGCTTCATTGGGTGCTTTTACCGTGTTGAGCAGGGTGGGGACGCTGCCCCCTCTGGGTGATGCGCATTCGCCCACGGGATATTTCGGGGCCCCCCCAACAAAAAAGCGTGGGTCATGCGCCATACTCCGCCACAGGCGTGCCGAGGCTTTCGAAATCGGGGGTGACGCCGAGGCCTGGGGCGTCGGGCGCATAGAGTTTTCCATTCTCTGCCCAGGCCCCGCCGATCCCGGTGGAACGAGTGTTGTAATTCATCAGATCGGTGGTGTTGTGCAGGTACTCCGCTGGGGTGGAGGCTGCGAAATGCGCGACGAGGGTGGAGGTGATTTCGCCGCCCCAAGTGTCTTCGGCCACGACGGGCAGGCGGTTCTCGATCAAGACATCGCGCACCCGGCGTGCTTTGGACAGGCCGCCGAGATTGGAAAGCTTGAGGCAACACAGCTCCGCCCCGCGGTCGGCCACTATGCGCTGGGCGGCGGCCATGCCGGTCAGGCATTCATCCAGCTTCATCGGGTGATCCGCCACGCGGCGCACTTGTTGGCATTCCTCATAGGTGCGACAGGGCTGTTCGAGGATATAGTCGAGATCGCGGGTGGCCCGCGCCACGCGGATGGCATCATCCACGCGCCAGCCCTGATTGGCATCGGCCATCGCCTTTTCGCCAGGTTCCAACAGCGGAACGGCGGCGGTGATGCGGTCAATGTCGGCGCGCCAATCGGCCCCGACCTTGATCTGGAACTGGCGGTAGCCCGCCTTGCGGTGACGGTTCAGCTCGGCGATGGTGTCTTCCCGCGACCGCTGCGGGGCCACGCGGTACATGGGCGCGCCATCGGTCAGCTTGCCGCCCAGCAACATCCAGAGCGGTTGGCCGCAGGCCTGTCCAAGGATGTCCCAACAGGCCGCATCAAACGGCGCTTTGGCATAGCCATGGCCTTGCACGATATGATCCATCAGCCCTTCGATATGGGCCACCTGCCTTGGGTCTTCGCCCAGGAGCTTGGGGGCCACGAGGCGGGCCAGTGCCTCGACCCCTTCGGAATGGGCGACCATGTAGTTTTCGCCGCAGGGGGTGAATTCGCCACAGCCTTGCAGGCCTGCATCGGTATCAATCACCACCACCGAGGCCTGCGCCACCTCAATCCGGTTGCCTGCGCCCCAGGCGTAAAACCCATCGACATAAGGCAAGGCGGTTTTGAAAATGCGGATCCGGGTGATCTTCATGTGAACACCGCATCGCTGGACCAGACAGGCGCGGTTTCGAAATGATTGCGCCAGAAGACAAGCGCCAGCATGGAGTGATCCGTGGTGCGTGTAGCGTGCGGCGTGCCGGAGCTGTGGTAAACGATGCTGCCAGCCTCTGCTGTGTGGTAGGGTTCGGAGCCTTGGGCAAATTCGGCACGGCCTGCGACGATGAAATAGATCTCTTCGGCGGGGTGTTCGTGGCGCGGATAATCCAGATCGGGCGGCATATAGACCACGTAGGCCGCCCAATGATCGCTGATCCAGGCGCCTCCTGCGCCCACAATGCAATAGCAGGCGAAACGCGCCAAAAAGTCTGGGCTGGCAGCTGTGCCTTTGTAGGTCTCGCGCCATTTTGCGTGAGGTGAGGCCGCTTTCAGATGATCGCGCAGATCGGGCAGGACGGCATCGTCCATCGGGTCCGCCAGCATCAATCGGGCTGCGGGATGATCAAAGGCGGAAACGGATGTGGCGCGCAGATCGTCCGGGATCGGGCAAAAACGGGCAAGGTTGGGATAGGCGTCAAAGGCGCTGCGGATGTCCGCAAGAAGAGCCTCAAACGCCCTGGTCATGGCACCACCACGATATTACCGACATGCTGTTTGGAGATGAAGGCGGCCTGGGCTTCTTTCAGATCCTTAAGCGGGTAGGTGGCGGCAACCACGGGACGGATTTCCTTGCGTTCGATATAGCCGATCAGATCGCCAAACACATGCAGCGGCAGAACGGTGGAGCCGGTAAAGGTCAGATCGCGCAGGTAAAACGTGCGCAGGTCCAGATCCACAATTGGCCCGGCGATGGCCCCTGAACAGGTGTAGCGCCCGCCGCTGGCCAGCGCGTCGATCACGGTTCCAAAGTAGGGGCCGCCAACGATATCAGCCACTACGGTCACGCTGTCGCGGCCCGTGGCTTTGGCAAGGCTCGCCTTCAGGTCAGCGGGTGCGCGGGGCAGCACATGGTCGGCCCCTAGCGCGCGGATTGCGTCGTGTTTGGCCTCGGACGCCAGCGCAATGACCGTCGCCCCACGCCGTTTGGCCAGCTGCACAAGGGCCGAGCCCACACCGCCCGAGGCGCCGGTGACGAGCACGCTGTCGCCTGCGCCAACATTGGCGCGCACCAGCATGCCTTCGGCGGTGGAGTAGGAGCAAGAGAAGGTTGCCAGTTCGGCATCGGTATAGTCGGATTTGATCACGCCGATATTGGTGGCCGGGATGGTGGTGTATTGGGCAAAGCCGCCGTCACGTTCGGACCCGAAGTACCCGATCTGGTCATAATCCATCGGCGCATCCCAGTTGCGCAGCCAATTGTCGGTCAGCACCCGCTGGCCAATCAGCGCCGCGTCAACGCCTTCGCCCACGGCGTCCACGATGCCACAGACATCCGCCCCTTGAATGCGCGGGAAGGTGATCGGATTGCCGCCCCATGTCGGGTCTTCTTCGTCCACCTCGTCAAAGGCGCCGCCGGTTGTGGCGTCGCTGACCGCTTTGGAATACCAGCCGGAGCGGGTGTTGACGTCTGTGTTGTTGAGCCCACAGGCCAAGACCTTGAGGCGCACCTCGCCCGCGGCAGGCTGCGGCATTGGCCAGGTTTCGTTCCATTCATAAGCGTCCAGATCGCCGTGACCTGTCAGAACCATTGCTTGCATCGTTTGGGGGGTGTTCATCGCGCGTTTTCGCCTTGTTGAGACTCGCCTCAAAAACGCTAATCGTACGTATGTACCATCGTCAATACAAAACGAACATCTGTGCCAAATGTGGAAATGCCGATGCCCGCAGGCTTCCCTTATGGGAAGAGCGGGGATCGGTGATCCGGTCGGAAATGAAGCGGCGCCGCCCCGAAGGTCAACGGTGTTTCTTTGAAGGCGCGGGATGTTTTGGTTTAACATCCTGTCCGATCCGCGGATTTGAGATGGAAACCGGGATTTTACCCCAATTGCCCAGAAAACCCGTTGGTGGGGCCACGCGATGACTTAGTGCGT
>JABSSA010000010.1:14409-24393 GCA_013214665.1 Paracoccaceae bacterium | reverse complement strand
TATTCCGGGTCGCAGGTGGCAAATTCACGGGACCAGTCAATCGACAGGCCCAATGGCTTCATCTGGCCGCGCATGTCGGCGATGTTGGAATAGGTCCATTCCTTGGGGTGGCCGCCGGATGCCATCGCAGCGTTTTCGGCTGGCATACCGAAAGCATCCCAGCCCATAGGGTGCAGCACATTGAAGCCGTTAGAGATTTTGTAACGCGCGACAACATCACCCATCGTGTAGTTGCGCACATGTCCGATGTGGATGCGGCCCGATGGATAGGGGAACATCTCAAGCACGTAGTATTTGGGCTTGTCCTCAGAGCGCTGGGACTGGAACAGGTTTGCCTCATCCCAGGCGTTTTGCCATTTCGGTTCGATCTCGGAGGGGACGTAGCTGGCCATTGTGCTGTCTCGGATTTTTAAACGTCAAAAAAGATAAGGCGCCGTGCAGGGTGCCCGGCGCTGCTGTTACTGCGTTTTTCGGGCGTCTTAAAGCTTATTGTCAGCGATGCGTAGCTGCCGCGCGCGGTTGAGAATTGCGTCTTCGACAGCGCGCACGGTGCTTTCGGCAACCGGGCCGGACCGTGTTTGCATGGCAACGCTAAGCGCACGGGCATCGAGAGCCGGATCATCAATCAAAACTGTGGCGCGATATGCCCGCCCACCGCCGGGGGGTGTGCCATAGCCGGTGACGATCACGCCGGTGAACGGATCGATCGATTGAATCGGCAAGAAATCCAGCACGTCCAAAGAAGCGGCCCATATGTAGCGATTAACTTTAACGGTGTTTTCTTCGCCCTGGCGATTGAACACGTCCCAGATCGAGGTGCGCGATTCGACAACTGAGCGGACTTCGCGGTTCACAACCTGGCTGGTTTCATCGCCGGCGCCACTGGGGCCGCGATCGCCGCATCCTGCGACCAGACCCAATGACAGGGCCACAATTCCCAACGCCGCACCTTTGCCCAAACGCATAGCCCGCACCCTTAATTTGCTGCTTTGAGTGATCTAAAGGACGCCTGCTTTGGGAGCAAGACGAATGTGGGTTGCACCGGCGGGCCTTTGCAGGTGCAGCATTCAAGCACGGTGAATTGTGGCCAAATCAGGCGTGTCGATGTCTAGGGTGTGGCAAAGCTGCACCAACCGGAAGCGACATTTATTTGAGCCGGTGGGCAATGCTTGCAAAGTTTCGGCGTTCGCGGTGAAAGACCACATGTAGCCCCTCCGGATTCCCCGGTTTGGGGATATGAAAGAAACCGAGGGAAAACTCATGAAAAAAGTTCTTTTCGCGACGACCGCTCTGGTAGCTTCCGCTGGTGTAGCGGCTGCTGACCTGACATTCGGCGGTTCCGCACGCTTTGGTGTGACGTACAACGACAGCCGCGCCGAAGAAGCAAAGATCCACAATCGTTTCACTCTGAACATCGATGGTTCTTCTGAAACAGACGGCGGCCTGACATTCTTCGCACGCGTTCGCGTTCGTGGCGGCAACACAGCTGGCGCAGGCGACAGCACAAGCTCCTCCGGCGTTTCCGCTCCTCGCGTTGGCGTTAAGACCGGCGGCTTCACACTCGCAGTTGGCAACATCAACGGCGCTCTGGAAAGCACACCTGGCCTGTACTCCGGCGCAGTTGGCCTCACAGGCCTGAGCTGGGGCAACCTGCCTCTGAACAACTCCGCAGCTGGCTCCTTCTGGTGGGATTCGTTCTCCTCCGCAGGTGGCGGTGTGAACGGTGTGGAAGTTATCTACTCCGCAAACGGCCTGGGCTTCCACGTTTCTCACTCTGAAGTGACAGACGAGACATCCGCACACGTGTCCTACAACTTCGGTGACTGGACAGCGGCTCTGGCGGTTGCAGACGGCCCAACAGCTGGCGAAGAAGCAACAATGGTTACTCTGGGCGGTTCCATCGGTTCCGTATCCGTTGGCCTCGCAGCTGCTGACGTTGACGGTCTGACAAACGTTCGTGTGAACGCAGGCTTCGACGTAGGCGCAGGCACAACAGTAACTGCTTACTACCAGTCCAACGACGGTTCCGCAGACGACACATACGGCCTCGGCTTCACCCACTCCCTGGGTGGCGCGACTCTGGCTGGTGGTGTTTCCAACACCTTCACCGGTGCGACCGTTGCAGACTTCGGTGTTCGCTTCGGCTTCTAAGCCCAGCAACATCTGATAGTTTGGGGGCAGGCCTTTGGTCTGCCCCTTTCTTTTTGACATTCCGGCTGGCATCGCGTTTGAACCCCGATATGTCTCTTTCTGAAATTCAATCCCGTATTGCAAAAGCCGAAGCAGCCGCAGGTCGCCCTGCGGGGTCCGTTTCATTGATTGCGGTCAGCAAGGTGCAACCCAACGAACGTGTCGAGGCTGTCTTGGCGCAGGGTCACCGCGTTTTTGGCGAAAACCGTGTGCAGGAAGCGGAAGGCAAATGGCCGGGGTTCCGTGCGCAATACCCAGATGCGCAGGTACATCTGATTGGACCGCTGCAAACCAACAAGGCGCGACAGGCGTTGGCGTTGTTTGATGCGATCCATTCGGTCGATCGCCCCAAGCTGGCTAATACGCTCGCGCGGTTGGCGCAGGAGCTGGGCCAGTGCCCGCCGATCTTTGTGCAAGTGAACACAGGCGAAGAGCCACAGAAGGCAGGTATTTTGCCCGCTGATGCGGATGCCTTCATCGCGACGTGCCGTAACATGGATTTGCCGGTGGCCGGTGTGATGTGCCTGCCGCCTGTAGAAGAGGAACCGGCATTGCATTTCGCTTTGCTGGCCAAGATCGCCGCACGCAATGGGCTGGAGGGTCTGAGCATGGGCATGAGCGGTGACTTTGAAAGCGCGATTGCCTTGGGTGCGACCCATGTGCGTGTCGGATCGGCCATCTTTGGCGATAGGGTTAAGCCGGAGGGCGCTTAATCGCCGGGCGGGCATCGGCTTTGAAAGCCGATAAAGGCGCTTCGAAGCGCCTTGTGCCGTGGGATTATCGCAGCGCGGGCACGAAAAGCCGCGTTTCATACCGGATGCGCTGTGCCATCCAGAGCAGATGGCTGGGATCAAACGCAATGCAGCCTTCGGTGGGATAACCCGGTCTGCGCCACCGATGCAGGAAGATCGCGGACCCGCGCCCTTTGACGGCATAAGGCCAGTTCCAATCTGTCAGCAACACAAGATCATAGAGCCGATCGTGCCGAAACAGACGCTCGTGCGACGGGGCATAGGGCGCGCACACCATGTGATTATAGTCTTCCGCGCCGCAGTCATCCGACCATAGATCACCCGGGCGGATCGGCAGCGCCCATGGCGCGGGCCTCGCCATGCGGTCGGGACGATAAAGCATTCCGACGATCCGATGGCAGCCCACTGGCGTCGCGCCATCCCCTTCGCGTTTGCGCGCGCTTATCCCGCCTTTGCCAATCGAACAGGGCAGGCGTTGCCCCATGAATCGCAGCCCGGTTGGGGTCAGGACCATATCTGTGGCGCGCGGCGCGCTCACAAGAAGTGACCGCTCTTTTCTGCTTTGGTGGCCAGATAGTTTTCGTTGAAGTGGTTCTTGCCCACTTGCAACGGTACACGTTCGACAACGCGGATGCCGCATTGTTCCATCATCGCGACCTTGGCCGGATTGTTGGTGAGCAGGCGCACTTCGGAAAAGCCCATGTTGCGCAGGATGTCGGCACCAAGGCGGAAATCGCGCTCGTCATCTTCGAAACCGAGGCGGTGGTTTGCTTCGACCGTGTCAAATCCCTGATCCTGCAACGCATAGGCGCGCATTTTGTTGGCGAGCCCAATGCCGCGGCCTTCTTGGTTGAGATAAAGCAGAACGCCTGAGTTTGCCTCGCCCATCTGGCTTAACGCGCCGCGCAGCTGCGGCCCGCAGTCACACTTTAGGCTTCCCAGCAGATCGCCGGTGAAACATGCAGAGTGTAGACGTGCCAGAACCGGTTTTGTACGGGCAGGGCGGCCGATCTCAACGGCATAGTGTTCTTCGTTCCCATCTTCCGGGCGAAAAACGTGAATACGGCCATTGGGCGACACCATGAGAGGCAGATTGGCGCTGACAATGTCTTCCAGCACCGTGCGGTGCATCATATTGCCAATTACCTCGGCCAAAGGCAGCGCGGTCAGGTCATGCGCCTCCACAAACGCTTGGGCGTTTTGGGTTTCGGTCACAACAGCCGCCGGCAAAAGGCGCGCGGCTTTGCACAAGCCGATCGCCGCGCGATGGGCCGTAGCGCTGCCGTAGCGTTCGGAGCGCAACGGGCCTTTCATCGGGGAGCGCAAATCATCTGCCGGATTTGCGACGGAGCGCACCCAGTCGACATCCACATCAGACGGCACCAGGATACGCGCAAGATCATGATCATAGGCACGCGCCTTGAGCGTTTCCGCCCGGCGTTGAGTGACGGCCAGATGTAGCGTATCAAAATCGGATTTCAGTTGTGTCCACCGCTCCACCTGCAGCGTTTCTGCGGCAAGAACCACTGCGCCAGCGCCGTGTTCGTCCACCAGAACCACGGGCAATCCCATGCGCAAATCGGATCGAGCGCGCGCGATTCTTTCAAAAATGGTGGGGGAGAAGTGCATTATATACTCCGAATCTTTGCCCAACACATAAGGATTCGGTTTCGAAATTGAAACATTTCCCGGGAAGGTGACACATGGGCGTGAGCCTTATGTTGCACATCTTGCCGCGGACGCGATCCCCCCGCATGTCTTAGTGACAGTTAAGTGAGGACCATTTGATGGCACAATTGAAGAAAATCCTCTTGGTCGATGATGACGAAGATCTGCGCGAGGCTCTTTCCGAGCAACTGGTCATGACCGAAGACTTTGACGTGTTCGAAGCCGGAAATGGCCATGATGCTTTGGATCGCACCAAGGAGATGATCTATGATCTTGTCATCCTTGATGTGGGATTGCCGGACACTGATGGCCGCGAGTTGTGCCGAGTGATGCGCAAACAGGGTGTGAAATCGCCTGTTTTGATGCTGACCGGTCATGACAGCGATGCCGATACGATTTTGGGTCTGGATGCGGGCGCGAATGACTACGTGACCAAGCCGTTCAAATTCCCGGTCCTGTTGGCACGCATCCGGGCGCAGCTGCGCCAGCATGAGCAATCCGAAGATGCTGTGTTTGCGCTGGGGCCGTATACGTTCAAACCCGCGATGAAGATGTTGCTCACGGAAGACGACAAAAAGATTCGTCTGACCGAGAAAGAAACCAACATTCTCAAGTTCCTCTATCGGTCGACCGATGGTGTGGTGGCGCGCGATGTGCTGTTGCATGAAGTGTGGGGCTATAACGCCGGGGTCACGACCCATACGTTGGAAACGCATATCTATCGCCTGCGTCAAAAAATCGAACCTGATCCTTCCAGCGCCCGTTTGCTGGTGACAGAAAGCGGCGGATACCGGCTGGTTTCATAAATTTCGGCCTGGTCGAGCAATCTGGGGTGGAGCTTGCGCAGTGTGACGCGTAGGACTTTGCCACCCCAAACCGGAGCTCGACCATGGCCTTTACCCTTGCCACTTGGAACATCAATTCAGTGCGGCTGCGTGCCGGGCTGGTGCAAAAACTTCTGACCGAAGAAGCGCCGGATGTTTTGTGTTTGCAAGAGTGCAAAAGCCCGGTCGACAAGATCCCGGTGCAGGATTTCGCAGATGTCGGATACCCCTACATGGTTGCCCGTGGGCAAAAGGGGTACAACGGCGTTGCCATTCTTTCCAAACTGCCAATCGAAGACGCGGGCGATCAGGATTTCGCGGATCTTGGTCACGCGCGCCACATCGCCGGGCGGCTGGAAAACGGTGTGACCATCCACAACTTTTATGTGCCCGCCGGCGGCGATGTGCCTGACCGGGAAAAGAACGAGAAGTTTGACCAAAAGCTGCGCTATCTGACGGATATGCGCGATTGGTTTGCGAAAGAAACGCCTGTGAAATCCATTCTTGTTGGGGATCTGAACATCGCGCCGCGTGAAGATGACGTGTGGAACCACAAGCAGCTTTTGAAAGTGGTGAGCCATACGCCGATCGAAGTGGAGCACCTGGCCGAGACGCAAGCCGCCGGCGGGTGGGTGGATGTGACGCGCAAGGATATCCCAGAGGGCAATTTGTATTCCTGGTGGTCGTACCGCAGCCCCAACTGGGATGATGCGGATAAAGGCCGCCGGTTGGATCATATCTGGGCCACACCAGACATTTCAGAGGCCGCGCACAGCAGCCGGATCCTGCGCGATGCGCGTGGGTGGGAAAAGCCAAGTGACCACGCACCGGTTTTTGCCAGTTTCGACCTTTGAATCTGGCGGCAAACACCGCATATAGCCTGCATCAGTTTTGAAAGGACCGTGCAATGTTAGAGCTTGGCACAGGAGGCGCAGGGGCGCCCGCAGACCTGATCATCGACGGCAGCGAAGCCACCTTTATGGTGGACGTTGTTGAGGCGTCAGACACAACTCCGGTGATCGTGGATTTCTGGGCGCCGTGGTGCGGCCCGTGCAAGACGCTTGGTCCGATGCTCGAAGATGCCGTGATTGCGGCGAAGGGCGCGGTGAAGATGGTCAAGATCAACGTGGACGAGGCGCAGGCCATTGCGGGGCAATTGCGCATTCAATCCATCCCAACGGTTTATGCCTTTTTCAAAGGCCAGCCGATTGACGGCTTTCAGGGCGCCGTGCCTCAATCTGAGATCGCGGCTTTTGTAGATCGTGTGATCCAGCAAAGCGGTGGCACCGCACCCGGTGACACGCTGAATGATGCGGTTGCGGCAGCAGAAGAAATGTTGGCCGAAGGGGCCGCCGTGGACGCAGCGCAGACCTTTGCCGCGATCTTGGGCGAAGACCCGAACCATGCGGGCGCCTACGGAGGTTTGATCCGCGCGCATGTTGCGATGGATGATCTGGATCAGGCCGAAGCTATTTTGAACGGCGCACCTGCGGAAATTTCCGAGGCAGCAGAGATTGAAGCCGCCGCTGCGCAAATTCAGCTTGCCCGTCAGGCCGCCGATGCGGGCCCGGTGGCCGAGCTGCGTGCGCAGGTGGAGGCAAATCCTGCCGATCATCAGGCGCGGTTTGATCTGGCACAAGCACTGCACGCCAGTGGCAATGCCGAAGAGGCCGTGGATGCGTTGCTGGAGCTGTTTCGCATGGATCGCGAATGGAATGACGGTGCGGCCAAATCTCAGTTGTTCACCATTTTCGACAGCCTGAAAGCCAATGACCCGATTGTGTTGAATGGCCGTCGCAAATTGAGTTCGATGATATTTGCCTGACGGCATCAGCGCTCTAGATGTCGTCTATGGTCAAAGCCGCCGATCTTCCGCAAACCATCCCGGTTTTCCCGTTGCCCGGGGCGCTGCTGTTGCCGCGAGCCCGGTTGCCTTTGCACATCTTTGAACCGCGTTACCTGCAGATGTTTGACGATGCCCTGAAAACGCAGACGCGTTTGATCGGCATGGTACAGCCGAACGAGGTGCCGGGGCGATCTGGCAATGGGTTGCACACCATCGGATGTGCCGGGCGATTGACGCAATTTTCGGAAACCGAAGACAACCGCTATTTGATCACGCTCACCGGTATTTCCCGGTTCCGCGTGCAAAAAGAGGTGGAGGGGTTCACACCCTATCGCCGTTGCGAGGTAACCTGGGATGGGTTCCACCGTGATCTGGGCCAGTCCGAAGCTGATGGCGTGTTTGACCGCGAAGGGTTTTTGACGCTCTTGGGTAAGTTCTTTGACTCCAAAGGGCTTTCTGCGGATTGGGAAACGCTGAAAGAAGCGGATGATGAGTTGTTGATCAATTCGCTGTCGATGATGTTGGATTTCGAACCCGAAGATAAGCAAGCACTGCTTGAAGCTCCGAGCCTCAGCACGCGGCGGGAAACGTTGGTAACGTTGATCGAGTTTGCGTTGCGCGGTGGGATCGAAGGGGAGTTGATGCAATGACCGTCGATGTTGATCGCCACATGCTCGAAGCGTTGGTGTGCCCGCAGACCAATCAGACCCTGAAATACGACGCTGAGGCGCAGGAGTTGATTTCGGTCGGGGCGAAATGCGCCTATCCGATCCGCAACGGCATTCCGATCATGCTGTTTGATGAGGCCCGTCCGCTGGACTGAGGCCGCAATTATTGCATTAGTTTTGGCATCTCACCGGTGAGGCCTGCCGCCTCGCGCATGAAGCCGCGGCGCATACCGGGCAGTGAATTGATCACACCCATGCCGATGTCACGCCCGATCCGCAGGATTGGATTGTCGTTGCTGAACAATCGGTTAAACGCATCTGTCGCCATAGCTAGTGCGGTGTTGTCGAACCGGCGCCATTCTTCGTAGCGGCCTAATACCGTGCTGGCGCCGATGTCTTCGCCGCGTTCTTTGGCTTCGGCCAGAACCTGAGCCAGCGCTGCGATATCGCGCATTCCGGCGTTCAGGCCTTGCCCGGCAATTGGGTGCACACCGTGGGCGGCATCACCCACCAAGGCGAGCCGCTCGGCCACCATGTTATGCGCCAGCGACAGGCCCAGCGGATAGGTCCAGCGTTTGCCAGCCAAGCTGATGTCACCAAGGAATGATCCAAACCGGGGACGCAAAACATCAAGGTATTCGGCGTCGGGCATTCCGTGGATATGCGCGGCGAGATCTTTGGTTTCGGACCACACGATAGAAGACCGATTGCCGCTGAGCGGCAGGATGGCCAGCGGACCGGAGGGCATAAAGAACTGATGGGCCACGCCGTTGTGCGGCAAGCTATGCTCAATCGCGCAGACCAAGGCGGTTTGGTCATACCCCCACGTAGTGCGCTTGATCCCGGCGCGTTGCGCCATGCTTGATCCGCGCCCATCGGCGGCGATGGCCAGCGTGGCATGGCGCGTGGTGCCGTCGTCCAATTCAATCGTGATGCCACCGGGCGTGGGATTTTGCCCAACAACCGCGTGTTTTTCCACCGTTTCAATCCGGGGATGTTCGGCCACGCGGTCGATCAGGGCATGCCGCAGGTGGCGGTCTTCGATCATGTGGCCCATGGGGCCTTCTTCCAGTTCGGTATGATCGAAATGCATGAAAAACGGCGCACCACCTTGCCCGGCATGGCCATCTGAGACTTTGATGTCGAGCATCGGTTGCGCGGTCGCGTCCAGCGCATCCCAAAGGCCCAATGCCTCAAGCAAGCGGCAAGAGGTGAGGGCCACCGCGTAAGACCGCCCGTCAAAGCCCGCGTTTTTGCGGAGCTTTTCCGCGACAAGGTCAATCACGCCTACGGAAAAGCCGGCCTCGGCCAGTGCGATCGCCATGAGCGGCCCGGTCAGCCCGCCGCCGACAATTGTTACATCCCAGTCTTTCATGTTTTCGATATATGGAGGGGCACCAGGGATTGTCCATGTGCCGCGGCGTCGCTACCGTTTGGCCAAATTGACGCGGAGGCAGCAGATGGATTGGCAATCAAAAACAGCGATGGATTTGGGGCGAGAGATTGCTGCGGACCAGGTGGACCCGGTCGAGCTGTTTGAGGCGGTGCACGATGTGGCGCAAGATCACCAACACAGCGCGCGTATCTACACCTGTCTGACGCCGGATCGTGGCCGCGCAGAGGCCGAAGCCGCACGTGTGCGGGCGCAGATCGGGCAGCGGAATTCGATGCTGGATGGGGTTCCGATTTCCTGGAAAGACCTATTCGACACGGCGGGTACGGCGACCGAAGCGGGATCGCTTTTGTTGAAAGGTCGGGTGCCAGACGAAGATGCGCGGGTATTGAAAAACGCAACGGCCGCCGGGTTGGTGTGTTTGGGCAAAACGCACCTCAGCGAGCTGGCGTTTTCCGGGTTGGGATATAATCCATCAACGGCCACACCACCCAATGTGAATGATGCAGATGCGGTTCCGGGTGGGTCATCTTCCGGGGCGGCAGCCTCTGTTGCGTTTGGCACAGCGCCCGCGGCGATTGGGTCGGACACAGGTGGTTCGGTCCGGGTGCCCGCGGTTTGGAATGATCTTGTGGGTCTAAAA
>JABSSA010000010.1:0-14309 GCA_013214665.1 Paracoccaceae bacterium | reverse complement strand
CACGTTGCTTGAGGGTGGCCTCGAGCGCTTTGTCAAACTCGACAAGCCACAGGATTTCCCAGGCAAGGCGGCTTTAATGAACGAAAAACAGCAAGGCTCTAAAAAGCGCTTTGTCACTATGATCGTCGACGCTGGCGAACAGGATGCGCCTTATATGTCCACCGTTTGGCATGGCGACGAAGTGGTTGGGGAAACCACCTCGGGTGACTGGGGCTATCGGGTGAACGCCTCCATTGCGCTGGGCATGGTGCGGCCAGAGCTGGCTGAACCTGGCACAGAGCTTGAGATCGATATCTTCGGCCATCGCTGCAAGGCGGTTGTTCAACCGGATCAACCTTTGTGGGATCCGCAGAACGAAAGGCTGCGTGCGTAACGCGCGGCGCTGACCAAAGCGCATGATCAGCTCGGTCGCCACCGCCGTAAACGACGGGTTGGCGGCCGAGAGACTAAGATGTCCCTAACGCTGGGCAACAAAGGCAATTACGCGGAGATCTACCCTTGAGCACGAAACAGATCACATTGCTAGACGGTGGCATGGGCCAAGAGCTGGTCCACCGCGCCGGAGACAAACCCCCCCCTTTGTGGTCAACCCAAGTGATGATGGATATGCCGGGGCTGGTCGCCGAAGTGCATGCTGACTACGCCAAATCAGGCGCCCGGGTTGCCACGACCAATACCTATGCCATCCATCGGGATCGTCTGCGCGGCGGGTCCAATCACTACGCGGCAGATGGGCTTGTCATGGACGATCTGGAAGATCAGTTCTTTGACCTGCTCGATGCCGCGCTGAACGAGGCTGACAAGGTGCGCGATCGCTGCACCATCGCGGGGTCTGTCGGCCCGCTTGGGGCAAGCTACCGGGCTGACCTTCACCCGGATGTTGAAACAGCGACAGCCCTTTACGCCGAGGTTGCCCGACACATTGCGCCGCGTGTTGATGTGTTGCTTTTTGAAACGCTGCCGTCGATCACTGCCGTCCAAGCAGCACTGGCCGCAGGCCGTCAAACAGACAAGCCCGTCTGGCTCGCACTCACCGTCAACGATTCTGACGGCAGCCTTCTGCGCTCCGGCGAAGCGGTCCGGGATGCCGCCGACTATGCGGCGGGGGCAGATGCCATCCTGATCAACTGCTCGGTGCCTGAAGTTGTCGCAGACGCGCTCGATGCACTCTCTCAAACCGGCACGCCGCTCGGGGCTTATGCCAACGGGTTCACCAAGATCGAAGACGACTTCATCAATGGCGGCACGACCGTGGCCTCGCTCTCCGCGCGGAAAGACCTCTCGCCAGAGACTTACGCAGCCCATGCTTTGAAATGGGTCGATCACGGGGCGACGATCCTTGGCGGCTGCTGTGAGGTTGGCCCTGCCCATATCCAAGAGATGGCGCGACATCTGAAATCCGCCGGCCATGTCCTGGTCTGACGCCGTGCTTCTTTTGGACAAAAATACTCTGGGGGAGCCGCGGCACGCGGCGGGGGCAAAGCCCCCACTTCACGTAACTCGCACCGCCGCCGGTGCGTCTAATTTCTCATTCCTTTTCCTGAAAGGCTGACCATGACCGATCTGCCAACCAAAGCCCGCGTCGTCATCATCGGAGGGGGTGTCATCGGCTGCTCTGTGGCCTATCACCTGACCAAACTGGGATGGCAGGATGTTGTCCTTCTGGAACGCAAGGCGCTGACATCTGGCACCACATGGCATGCCGCAGGCCTGATTGCCCAGCTGCGCGCCACGGCCAACATGACCAAGCTGGCCAAATACTCTCAAGAGCTTTACGGCGGCCTCGAAGCGGAAACTGGCGTTGCCACGGGGTTCAAGCGCGTCGGCTCGATCACGGCGGCACTTACCGACGAGCGGCTGGAAGAAATTCACCGTCAGGCGGCGATGGCGCGGGCCTTTGGGGTCGAGGTTGAAGAGATCAGCCCGGCAGAAGTCAAAGCACGGTACGAACATCTGAACATCGAAGGTGTCACTGGCGGGGTATACCTGCCGCTTGATGGGCAGGGCGATCCCGGGAACATTGCGCTTTCGATGGCGCGAGGGGCGCGCAATCGCGGGGCCAAGGTTGTGGAGCGTGTGAAGGTCTCGGCCATTCATCGCACCAGCTCTCGGGTCACCGGTGTGGATTGGGCTGATGAAAACGGCGAGACCGGCCATATCGCCTGTGATCACGTCGTGAATTGCGCGGGCATGTGGGGTCGCGAAGTTGGCAAGATGGCTGGTGTCAGCGTCCCGCTTCAGGCGTGCGAACATTTCTACATCGTGTCTGAACCAATCAGCGGTCTGGGCCAGTTGCCGGTGCTGCGGGTGCCAGACGAATGCGCCTACTACAAAGAAGATGCGGGCAAAATGATGCTGGGGGCCTTTGAACCCAATGCCAAGCCGTGGGCCATGAACGGCATCCCGGATGACTTTGAATTCGACCAGCTGCCAGAGGATTTTGATCATTTCGAGCCGATCCTCGAAATGGCAATCAACCGCTTGCCGATGCTGGCCGAGAACGGCATTCAGACCTTCTTTAACGGGCCGGAAAGCTTCACGCCGGATGACGCTTATCATCTGGGGCTGGCACCCGAGATGGATAATTTCTGGGTCGCCTGTGGGTTCAACTCAATCGGTATCCAATCCGCGGGTGGCGCGGGGATGGCTTTGGCGCAGTGGATGGAAGATGGCGAAAAGCCGTTTGATCTGGGCGATGTTGATATTTCGCGCATGAACCCGTTTCAAAGCAACAAGACCTATCTGGTGGACCGGGCCTCTGAGGCGTTGGGCCTGCTATATGCGGATCACTTCCCCTATCGCCAGAAAGAGACTGCGCGCGGTATTCGGCGCACCCCGTTTCATCAGCACTTGCTGAACCACGGCGGCGTGATGGGGGAACTGGCGGGCTGGGAGCGGGCCAACTGGTTTGCGCGCGACGGCCAGGCACCGGAATACGCCTATTCCTGGAAGCGTCAGAACTTCTTTGACAATGTGGCGGAAGAGCTCAAGGCCGTGCGCGAAAACGTTGGCATGTACGATATGTCGTCGTTCGGGAAGCTGCGGGTGGAAGGGCCGGATGCCACCGCCTTTATGAACCACATCGGCGGCGGGCAATACGACGTGCCGATTGGCAAAATTGTCTACACTCAGTTTTTGAACGACCGCGGCGGGATCGAGGCGGATGTCACCGTTACCCGGATCAGCGAAACGGCTTATCTGGTGGTCACACCTGCGGCGACGCGGCTCGCCGATCAGACCTGGATGCAGCGCCATGTCGGTGACATGCGTGTTGTCATCACCGACGTGACCGCTGGCGAAGGAGTATTGGCGGTGATGGGCCCCAATGCGCGCAAGTTGCTGCAGGCCGTATCACCTGCCGATTTCTCAAACGAGGTGAACCCGTTTGGCACCGCGCAAGAGATCGAGATCGGCATGGGCCTCGCCCGTGTGCATCGCGTGACCTATGTGGGCGAGCTCGGTTGGGAGGTTTACGTCAGCGCCGATATGGCGGGCCACGTGTTTGAAACCTTGCACGAGGCTGGGCAGGGCATGGGCCTGAAGCTCTGTGGTATGCACATGATGGATTGTGGTCGCATCGAAAAAGGCTTCCGCCATTTTGGCCATGACATCACCTGCGAAGATCACGTGCTTGAGGCGGGCCTTGGATTTGCCGTCAAAACCGACAAGCCCAGCTTTATCGGACGTGATGCTGTGCTGCGCAAAAAGGAAAGTGGTTTGGAAAACCGGTTGGTGCAGTTCATGCTGAACGACCCGGAACCGTTGCTTTATCACAACGAACCGATCCTGCGGGATGGTGAGATTGTGGGGTACCTCAGCTCGGGTGCCTATGGCCATCATCTGGGTGCGGCTATCGGGTTGGGTTATGTGCCCTGCAAAGGTGAAAGCGCCGCCGATGTCTTGGCGTCGTCCTATGAGATCGACGTTTGTGGCACGCGTGTCGCGGCGCAAGCCTCTTTGAAACCGCTGTACGATCCAAAGTCGGAACGGGTCCGCGCTTAACGCCTGTACGCCCCCTGGCAGGATATCGGCTTGCGCTTCTCGGTTGAGAGGCGCAGGTATCCTGTATGGACAAACCCTCAATCTCTCATCGGCCCGGCCTCGCTGTCGGTCTGAAGCTTTTGGCCATTTTCCTGTTCATCGCGATGGCCGCGATGATCAAAGCCGCTGTTGAAACGGTCCCGCCCGGTCAGGCGGTATTTTTTCGATCTTTGCTTGCGATGCCTGTCATCGTGTTCTGGATCTGGCAGCGCGGAGAGTTGCAAGAGGCGTTGGTCACGAAACGCCCGTGGGCCCATGTCTGGCGGGGGTTCATTGGCACAAGCTCAATGGCGCTTACCTTTGCGGGCCTTGGCTTGTTGCCGCTCCCCGAAGTGACGGCCATTGGTTACGCGACACCCATTTTTACCGTCATTCTAGCCGTTGTGATGCTGCACGAACGTGTGGGCATTTATCGTATCTCAGCGGTGGCTTTGGGGCTGATCGGGGTCATGATCGTGGTCTGGCCCCGGTTGAGCCTTGGCGCGGGTTCCCTTGGTCAGGCGGCGGGTTGGGGCGCTTTGATGGTGTTGGTTGCGTCCCTTTTGCGCGCGTTGGTGCAAATCCATGTGCGCACGATGGTGAAAACCGAACATACCGCCGCGATTGTCTTTTACTTTTCCCTCACGGCTGTGTGCCTGTCGCTGACGACAATGCCCTTTGGCTGGGTTGTGCCGGATACGCAGGCTTTGGTGTTGATGTGCAGCGCCGGTTTGATCGGAGGTTTGGCACAGATACTTGTCACGTCCGCGTACCGGTTCAGCGGCGCGTCCATGTTGGCACCATTTGACTATTCGTCGCTGATTTTTGCCGCGTTGATCGGTTATGTGATTTTTGGTGAAGTGCCGACATTCGTTGTGATTTTGGGGGCGAGCCTCGTGATCGCAGGGGGCGCGATCATCATGTGGCGCGAACGTCAGCTTGGGTTGGAACGCGGGAAAGCGCGGCCATTTGCGGATCCCAAGGGTTAGGTGTCGGTGTCTTTCAACGCCGCATTGATCGCGGCGCGCACCTTTTCCCGTTTGGGTGCCGGCAAAGCCCCTAAATCCACAATCATCGGCTCTGACACGTGTGCGTCAGTCGCGCTGTCCAGAGGGGCGACCTGATAGGGGACGACCTCGCGCGCGATGCCCTTGAGTTGCACTGGCTGTCCGGGTGTTGCATCCACCATATCTTTGGCGTGGGCGTAAGTTTCGTAACTCATGACGATGCCGCCTGGTTCGGCGATGCTTTCGAGCCGCGCGGCAAGGTTGGCTTCGGCTCCGATGATGGTGTAATCCATCCGCTCGTTTGAGCCGAAATTTCCAACATTGCAAAACCCGGTATTTAGGCCCATGCGCGCCTTGAAAGGCCGTTCGTATCCGCGCGCGCGCCATAGCTGTTCCAGCTCGACCATGCGCTGTTGCATTGCCAGCGCCATGCCAACGCAGGCCCGGGCATCCTCGCGCGCGCCTCGGGTTTCCGGATCTCCGAAAAAGGCGACGATGGCATCGCCGATGAATTTGTCGATGGTCGCCCCATGCGCATGGGCGACCTTGGACATTTCGGTGAAATATTCGTTCAAAAGAACAGTCAGCTCTTCCGGTTGCATCCCTTCGGTTGTTTCGGTGAAATCCTTGATATCTGAAAAGAACACGGTCAGCTTTTTGCGCTCAGTCGAAATTTGCGCGTCTTTCTCACCCGAGAAGATAGATTTGTAGATCTGTGGCGACAGATATTTTGAGATTTTCAAAGACACATCTGCGAGGAATGCATTGTTGGCAGTTAGGTCATCATTCAGCCGATGAAACCGTCCGGCCAGTCGATACTGCAGCGCGAAAAAGAAAGATCCGACGGCACCGGCGCACATCAGATAAGCCAGCAAAAACTTGAACGAATGCAGGCCCAAGGCAACGGGCTGCGTGACGGAAACGGTTTGAATGGCTCTTACATCGCCAACGACCCAGTCTTGTCGCGGGCTTTCCGGGTGGCTGTTATGACATTCAACGCAGGCGCCCGCCATGATCACAGGTGTGGCAAGCGTGATGCTGCTGTTGAAGAGGCTGCCGTTTTGGTCGACGAGTTGGGACGTGTCAGGGTTGGTGCGGAATTGCTCCAGCGCGTCACGCTCGAACGCGGTCAGCCTGTGCGGCGTGCGATTGCGAAACGGATGATCCGAAACGAAGCGATAGGCGATATGATCGCTTTCACCGACAATGTTTGCACCCAGTTCCAATGACAGGGTCGCCGGAATGGGGATTGCGCCTTGTTTCGAGCGATAGTTATGGACCGCAACGCTATCGCCGCCAAAGCCCACCACGGGCGCCACAATGTTGTCGGCATAATAGCCGCGGACGTTTGTAATGATGCTGTTGAGACTGTCGGCCTGACGTTCCAGATTTTCGTCTGAAAGCGCTTTGAGATCCAACCAGATCGCGAGGGGTAGCGCGGCCAAAGCCGCCCCAAGGGTCATCAATAGAAAGACCGGCCGGTTCAGTAAATACAGCCCCAAACGTTCCATGATTGCACCCCGTTAGCCCCCCACAGACTTAGCGCGGGGAGCTAGCTGGTGATAGGGCGAATTATTCGCGAACCAGTTTCTCGTAACCTTCGGCGATGTCGCGGGTCAGCGCGCCAACTTCGAAGTTGTAATCGCCGATTTGGCCAACCGGAGTCACTTCAGCCGCTGTGCCGGTGAGCCAGCATTGTTCAAAGCTTTCCAGCTCTTCGGGCATGATGTGGCGTTCGTGGACTGTAACACCACGATCTTTGAGCATGCCGATCACGGTTTGGCGCGTGATCCCGTTGAGGAAGCAATCGGGGTCGGGTGTGTGCACTTCGCCGTCTTTGACAAAGAAGATGTTGGCGCCGGTCGCTTCGGCGACATAGCCGCGATAGTCAAACATCATCGCATCAGAACACCCTTTGGCCTCTGCCGCGTGTTTGGACATGGTGCAGATCATATAAAGGCCCGCCGCTTTGGCGTGGCTTGGAATTGTTTCTGGCGAAGGACGCTTCCATTTGGAGATGTCGAGTTTTGCCCCCTTCATCTTAGCGTCGCCGTAGTATGCACCCCACTCCCAAGAAGCGATGGCCAGCTTGACTGGGTTTTTGGCAGACGCGACACCCATGTCTTCGCCAGCGCCTCGCCATGCGACCGCGCGCACGTAGGCGTCGGATTGACCATTGGCCTCTAAAACAGCGGACTTGGCGGCTTCGATTTCGTCAACAGTGTAGGGGATTTCAAAATCCACCATCTCAGCGGAACGGATCAAACGCTCTGAATGTTCGCGGCTTTTGAAGATCTTGCCGCCATACGCCCGTTCACCTTCGAATACTGAAGAGGCATAGTGCATTGCATGTGTCAGAATGTGCACGTTGGCGTCGCGCCAATCGATCATCTGGCCATCCATCCAGATCGTGCCGTCTTTGTCGTCATATTCTGCCATCTTGGCCTCCCGATTTGCAAAAATTGCGCGAATAGTTCCGATCCGGACATAATCTTGCGCAAAACCTGCGATTCGATATCGCTTTACCCTAGTAATGTCAACAACACTGACTTAAAATGAATGTGTGGCAGGCAGGGACCAAATCGATGTCAGACGCCCCAACTGGCGAAATGCTAATGCGGCAGGATGCTGAAGAACACTTGCGCAAGGGCATCGAAGCGATGTTTTTCGCGTATCGCGGGTTCACGGCAGATCCCGACCGCATTCTTGCGGATATGGCTTATGGCCGTGCGCATCACCGTGCGGTGCACTTTATCAACCGTGCGCCAGGCACGACGGTGAACAATCTTCTCGAAATTCTGGGCGTGACCAAACAATCGCTGAACCGTGTTTTGCGCACTCTGATCGAAGATGGCTTGGTCGAAAGCCGAGTGGGCACTGCCGACAAACGCGAACGCCACCTGTTTTTGACCGAGGCAGGACAAGCCTTGGAACAGGCTTTGTCAAACGCACAACGTGACAGGATGCGCGCGGCGTATTCGGCAGCGGGGCCGGAAGCCGTTGCAGGTTTTTGCCAAGTTCTGGAAGCAATGATGGATCACGATCTTCTGAGGATGTATCGTTTGTTGAGCGAGACAGACAAATGATACAGACAGACCCACACCTTTTGATCGTTGATGATGACGAACGCATTCGGACACTTTTGAAAAAGTTCCTGATGCGGAACGGATTTCTTGTGACCGCAGCCCGCGATGCGGACCACGCGCGCCGGGTACTGGCGGGGTTGGATTTTGATCTGATCGTGCTGGATGTGATGATGCCGGGCGAAGATGGGATCAGCCTGTGCAAATGGATCCGAGGCAACGGTGCGACACCTGTGATGTTGTTGACGGCCAAGGGCGAGACCGGCAACCGGATCGAGGGTTTGGAAGCTGGGGCAGATGACTATTTGCCTAAGCCTTTCGAACCAAAAGAGCTGTTGTTGCGGATCAATGCCATTTTGCGCCGGGTACCAGACACGACCGCAGAAGATGTTGCGCCAAAGGTCATGTCCTTGGGAGCCATCCGGTACGATATGGAACGGGGCGAGTTGTGGCAGGGTCAGGATCTGGTACGGCTTACCGCCACTGAAATGCAATTGATGAAGATCTTTTCCGCGCGTCCGGGCGAACCGATCAGCCGCACAAAGCTGGTTGAGGAGCTGGGGCGCGATCGCGGGCAAGCACAGGAACGTGCGGTGGATGTTCAGATCACCCGGTTGCGTCGCAAGATCGAAGATAATCCGAAACAGCCGCGGTATCTGCAAACGGTGCGCGGTGCGGGATACATGTTGGCACCGGATTGATCATTCATTGGTGATGCGGGTGGCAACAGGCGTGGAAGCTGGTTATGGTTGTGCCCTCTGACGATTGACTGAAAAAGGCCAAGGTATGAGCGACACTCCGGTAACCGACATGACATTTGAACAAGCCATGGCCGAGCTGGAACAGGTGCTGAACCAGCTTGAACGCGGTGATGTCGCGCTCGACGATTCCATCAAGCTTTACGAACGCGGTGCAGCGTTGAAAGCGCGGTGCGAACAAATGTTGAAAGAAGCCGAAGAAAAGGTTGCCGCAATCACATTGGGTGCAGACGGCGCACCTGTCGGATTGAAGCCCGTCGAAAGTCAGTAAGTGTTTACTGAGAGACTGGCGGCAGCTCAGACCGCTATCCAACAGCGTTTGAATGAAGAATTGGCGCGTTTGCCTGACATGGCGATTTCGCAGGCGATGGCCCATGCCACGCGCGGCGGAAAGCGGCTGCGCGGTTTTCTTGTGCTGGAAGGCGCGCGGTTGCATGGCATAGCCCATGAGGCCGCGATTTTGCCGGCCTGCGGGATCGAAGCTTTGCACGCCTACAGCCTTGTGCATGACGATCTGCCTTGTATGGACGATGACGATTTGCGCCGAGGCGAACCGACGGTGCATCGCAAATGGGATGAGGCGACGGCGGTTTTGTCTGGCGATGCGCTGCAAACGTTTGCCTTTGATCTTGTGACGCGCGAGGCGATTGGGTCGGGTGATGTGCGCGCCAGACTGGCGCAGACTTTGGCTCATGCCAGCGGGATGCACGGTATGGTACTGGGCCAGGCGCTGGACATTGCGGCGGAAACAGCGGCACGGCCTTTGACACTGGAAGAGATTTCAGAGCTTCAGCGCGGCAAGACGGGTGCGTTGATTGAATGGGCTGCCTGTGCCGGTCCGCGTTTGGCGCAAGCTGATGAGACGCCGCTTCAAACCTATGCCCGCGCCTTGGGTTTGGCGTTTCAGATTGCGGATGACATTTTGGATGTTACCGGTTCTGCAGAAACCGTTGGCAAAGCAACGGGCAAAGATGCCGAGGCCGGAAAAGCGACCTTTGTGTCTTTGCTGGGATTGGATGAGGCGAAGCGCCGCGCCGGGGAACTGGTGGAATCTGCCTGTGATGCCATACATATGTATGGCGCGGATGGGGATGTGCTGAGACAGACAGCACAATTTGTAATTTCTCGCGATAAGTGACGATGGCCAAGGCAAAGACATGACTGACCGCCCGCATACCCCTCTTTTGGACACTGTTCTGCGTCCGTCTGACTTAAAGATGCTTTCCGATGCGCAGTTGACCCAATTGGTTGACGAAGTTCGCGCCGAAACGATTTCAGCGGTGTCTGAGACAGGCGGTCATCTTGGGGCCGGGCTTGGTGTGGTGGAATTGACCGTTGCCTTGCACGCAGTTTTTGACACGCCACGTGACAAGCTGATTTGGGACGTGGGGCATCAATGCTATCCGCATAAAATTCTCACCGAACGGCGCGACCGCATTCGCACGCTGCGCCAGGAAAATGGTCTGAGCGGTTTTACCAAACGCGCCGAGTCTCCTTATGACCCGTTTGGGGCTGCGCATAGTTCTACCTCCATCAGCGCCGCCTTGGGTTTTGCTGTGGCGCGCGATCTGGGCGGCGCAATCCCCGAAGGATTGGGCGACGCGATCGCCGTGATCGGTGACGGTGCTCTGAGCGCTGGTATGGCCTATGAAGCGTTGAACAATGCCGGCCATCTTAAACGGCGCATGGTGGTTATTCTGAACGACAATGAAATGTCGATTGCGCCGCCTGTAGGGGCGATGTCGTCTTATCTGTCGCGGCTTTATGCGGGGGCTCCATTTCAGGAAATCAAAGCGGCGGCCAAAGGCGCAGTCAGCCTGCTACCTGAACCTTTCCGCGAAGGCGCAAAGCGCGCGCGCGACATGCTCAAAGGCATGACGGTAGGTGGTACGCTGTTTGAAGAGCTTGGGATTTCTTATCTTGGCCCGATTGATGGGCACGATATGGACCAACTTCTGCCCGTACTGAGAACTGTTAAGGATCGCGCGACCGGGCCGATCCTGATCCATGTCATTACAAAAAAGGGCAAAGGCTATGCCCCCGCCGAACAGGCGCGGGACAAAGGCCATGGTGTGTCCAAATTTGACGTGGTCACAGGCAAACAGAAAAAAGCACCGTCAAATGCCCCCAGCTATACGCGCGTTTTCGCAGACACGCTGGTCTCGTTGGCCGGAGAAGATGACAAGATTTGTGCGGTCACTGCGGCGATGCCAGATGGCACAGGTTTAAACCTGTTTGAACAAAGGTACCCAAGCCGGTGCTTTGATGTGGGTATTGCCGAACAACACGGTGTGACCTTTTCGGCGGCCTTGGCGGCAGGCGGGATGAAGCCGTTTTGCGCGATGTATTCCACGTTTTTGCAACGCGGATACGATCAGGTGGTGCATGACGTGGCAATCCAAGGGTTGCCGGTCCGGTTTGCCATTGATCGTGCCGGGCTGGTTGGTGCCGATGGGGCAACCCACGCGGGTGCGTTTGACACGGCGTTTTTGGCCAACCTGCCGGGGTTCACCGTCATGGCGGCCGCGGATGAGGCGGAGCTGGTGCATATGGTGGCCACAGCGGCACAGCATTCCGATGGCCCTATCGCGTTCCGGTTCCCACGTGGCGAAGGGCGCGGTGTTGACATGCCGGACACGCCAGAAATCCTGGAGATTGGCAAAGGCCGGATGATCCATCGCGGTAGCCGTGTGGCGTTGCTGTCGTTTGGGACGCGCTTGGAAGAGGTCGAACTGGCCGCAGAAGCGCTGCGCGGTAAGGGCATCGATCCAACGATTGCTGACGCACGATTTGCCAAGCCGCTTGATGTTGACATGATCCGCGATCTGGTTGCGACACACGAGGCGCTGATCACCATCGAAGAAGGCGCTGTGGGGGGCTTTGGCAGCCATGTCGCCCAATTCCTTGCCGAAGATGGGCGGTTTGATTCGGGGTTGGCGTTCCGGTCAATGGTTTTGCCGGATATCTTCATTGATCAAGCCGGGCCGCAGGCGATGTATGATGCCGCTGGGTTGAACGCATCCGACATTGAGGCCAAAGTTCTGGACGTTTTGGGTATCGCCAATCTGGATGCCGCGCGCGCCTAAAGCTTGTTGGGCAGGTCACGCATGACATTGCTGTCGCTGCGTGCGCGCGCCAATTGCCAGCCGCCCTGGATCAAGATGAAAAGGTGTTCTGATTTCTTCAGAGCGTCTTCTTCGCTGGCACCAAAGCGCAAGGCATGATCCCGAACCTCGGCCAGCCACCCGGCATAGAGATGGTCTGCGTGTTTGCGGAATTCAGCATTTTCAGGGCCAACAAACAGCGTTGCGCTGATGGGGCAGCCATCCCATTGATTCGTCATATCAAAGAGCTTGGCCAGTTTGTGACAGAGCGTTGTAGCCCCTTCTGAAAAACTGGGCGCGCCGGCAAAGCTTTCCGCGACAACACGTAAAAGACCATCTGATGCCCAGGTGGCGGCAGCCATTGCCAGATCTGGCTTGCCGTTTGGAAAGTGATGGTAAAGCGACCCCTTGGGCGCTTTGGCATGGGCCAAAAGATCATTCAGGCCGACACCGTGATAGCCACGCGTCCGAAAAAGCTCTGCGGCTGAACGGATCAATCTGTCTTTCGTGGGCCTGGGTTTCTCTGCGTCAATCATATCATAACTTGACATATATAGACCAGTCGGTCCAGTCTCCATTTAGACCAAATGGTCTAGGAGATGAAGATGTATCTGGAACCAAAACCACCGACGGCTGCATTTGCGAAAAGAACGCATGTCTTCAAAACCTCCGATGGTGCAGAGTTGGTCGGGGATCTTTATACACCGGGGCGCACCAAGCCGTTTTCCGTCGTGCTTTTGTGTGGCGCGACGGCAATCCCGCAAGAATTCTACACTCATTTTGCGCAATGGTTGGCCAGCGAGCGTGGACTTGCCTGTTTTACCTTTGATTATCGCGACATTGGCCGATCCAAACAGGGCCCCTTACGCGCCAGCAAAACGACGATGGCGGATTGGGGGACCAAAGACATCGAAGCCGCGCGCCGGCTGGTACGCTGCGTGCTTCCTGGCACGCCAATTTGGCATATAGGGCATTCGCTTGGCGGTATGACGTTGCCGTTTCAATCCAACCTGACCGATGTGGCGCGTGTGACAACGGTCGCAACTGGAGCGGTGAATACCAAAGATCACCCACGCCAGATGTTTTGGAAAGTGGCCCTGTTTTGGCATGTCATGGGGCCCGCTTTGACGGCTGTGTTTGGGTATTTGCCAAGCTGGGTCTTTGGGTTGGGTGAAAACCTTCCAAGGCGCGCGTTTTGGCAATGGCGCCGCTGGTGCAACGCGCCTGAGTTTTATATGCCGGATGCGGGGCGAGAAATGCCCGCATTCAAAACCGATCACTTGACGATGCCGATTCGATTCATTGCGTTTTCAGACGATCCGACCTGTCCGCCCGCAAGCGCAGAACGGTTGGCGGATCTTTATGGCACAGGGCAGGTAGAAGTGATTGACCCGAGTCCAGAGGGCGACGCCCTCGGGCATATGGGTATCTTTTCAAGAAAAAACCAAAAGTATTGGGAACGCCTGATCGCCTAGGCGAAAGGTGAGAGATTACATCGACCCAAACGGTTCTCGTTACGGCTGCTTCCTTCCGGACCTGACCGGGTTGGCGAGGCGCTTGCCCGCGCAACCTCTCACCTGTGGATATAGACGCAGAGCTGAGGGGCTTCAAGATGGCCTTTCGCACGGCATCACAGCTGCACGCGCAGGCGCAGATACCCATCAGCTGTGCGTCCGACAGGTTCGGGTGCAAATTCCGCGATGTCATCCCAATGGGCTTCGGCGTCTGGATGCGTGTCATAAACCGCAGACAGCCCCAGGGAGCGTTCCAATTGCCAAGGCGGTTCAAACTGGGCATCCGCCAGATCATGATCGCTCAACCAACGTACGATCGCGGATTGTAAGGAAACGCCGGTCGACAATTGCCGGATTGGTCTTTCCGGCAGAAACCCTCCGCCGCCTGCAGCGCGGTAGCTTGGCAGGCAAAGCAGGAATTCCGCCTCACGTGCCAAAGGCTGGCCGTTTATCGTCTATGCGCGCAGATGATCATCCTGTTTGGTTTGGCGTGGATCATAGATGGCTTGGGTTCCAAAGATGGAATCAAAGTTGAACGATGGTATTCCTTCGTCGGTCAATGATCCGCCATCCTCTGTCAGGCAATACGCCATGCAACTGCGTTCTAGCCAGTTGTACAAATCCGCTCCTGTCACGACTACGGCGCAGACGTCGTCGCGAAATGGGGCGATCTGAGAGACGTGCTTTTGGGTCACCGGTCCGAGAGGGATTCGCGCATAAAACATCGGCCCGGCGCGACCACCCGCGAGATAGGGGGAGGTTGCCGCAAGAATGGGCAGATGGGCGATATCCTGTTGGATGCCGTGGTCTTGAACCGCCTTAA
>JABSSA010000001.1 GCA_013214665.1 Paracoccaceae bacterium | reverse complement strand
CTGTAAAAGAGCCCGTGCCGACGACCGAAACCGCGGCAATCACAGAAGACGAGACCGAGACGACCGAGGTGGCGCGCGTCGCCACTGAGGGTGTCGAAGCCACAACAGAAGTGGCCGCAGCTGAGGAAACGACCGAAACCGCGACCGAGGAAACCGGCACAACCGTTGCCATCCTGCGCAATTCCGAAGACGGGGTTGAGGTGCTGAACCCGGCTGGTGACGCCACCGAAAGCGTTGTGATTGACGCGATCACCTATTCGGAAGAAGGATCGGTTGCGCTGGCGGGGCGGGCGCAGGACGCCTCTGGCACCGTACGGGTTTATCTCGACAATCAGCCGATCACCGATATCACCGTCGATGGCGCAGGGCGGTGGTCCGGGCAATTGCCGGATGTGGAGTCGGGCGTCTACACGCTGCGGATTGACGAAATCAACGTCAGCGGTGCGGTCACGAGCCGGATTGAAACACCGTTCCTGCGCGAAGACCCGGCCATTCTGGCACGGGCCGAACGGGCCTCTGCGGTGGCGAAACAGATCACTGTGCAGACCGGCAACACGCTCTGGGCCATCGCGCGTGACCGTTATGGCGAAGGGCTGGCCTATGTGCAGGTCTTTGAGGCCAACCGCGATCAAATCCGCGACCCGGATCTGATCTATCCCGGCCAAGTCTTCCAACTGCCTGATTAAGCGATCTCTCTGGTCCTTCCTGACGGAGGGGCCTATGTAAGGGTTGGAACGCCAGCCAGCGAGAACGCATGCCAGCCGACATAACGACCAACCAAAATCCCGGTGAGGCCAAGGGCCAAGCCGCCGATACCACCGCCGCCCGCGAACGCGCGTCCGGCGCGCGCACATTGCGGCGTGTGGCCCCTTACCTTTGGCCCGCTGACAAGCTTTGGGTGAAACAACGCGTGGTGTTGGCCTTGCTGGCGCTACTGGCCTCCAAGGTCGTCTCGGTCGGCACGCCGATCCTTTACAAATATGCCGTCGACAGCCTGTCGGGGCAGGGGGTGCCGGATCTGGCGCTGGGCGCGGTTGGTCTGACTGTGGCTTATGGCATGGCGCGATTGATGGGCGTGGGCTTTCAACAGCTGCGCGATGTGGTCTTTGCCAAGGTTGGGCAGCGGGCGCTGCGCACACTGGCGCTGGAGACGTTTCAGCATATCCATGAGCTGAGTATGCGCTATCACATCACGCGCAAAACTGGCGGGCTCAGCCGCATTATCGAGCGGGGCGTAAAAGGCGTCGACTTTCTGTTGCGGTTCTTGCTCTTTTCCATCGGCCCGCTGATCATCGAGCTGCTCATGATCGCGGTGCTTTTGATGGTGCTCTTCGATGTGAGCTATACCGCCATCGTCTGTGCCACCATCGTCCTTTACGGCTGGTTCACCTTTGCAGTCACCGAATGGCGCGTGAAACTGCGCAAGGTGATGAATGATCAGGACACAGACGCCAACCAAAAGGCGATCGACAGCCTGCTCAACTTTGAAACGGTCAAGTATTTCGGGGCCGAGGCGCGGGAAGCGGCCCGCTATGACAGCGCGATGCGGCAATACGAGGCCGCCGCGCTCAAAACATCTTATTCGCTGGCGTTTTTGAACTTTGGTCAATCGTTCCTGATCACGGCGGGGCTGGTGATTGTGATGGTCATGGCGGCCATCGGGGTGCAGCAAGAGGTGCTGACCGTGGGCGATTTCGTGATGGTCAACGCCTATATGATCCAGATCACCATGCCGTTGAACTTTCTGGGCACAGTATATCGGGAAATCCGGCAAGCGCTGGTCGACATGGGTGAGATGTTTGATCTGCTCGATCAGCCGTCCGAAATCAAAGACAAGCCGGACGCGCGTGCTCTTGATGTGCGCGGCGGGCAGGTGGCGCTGGAAGGTGTGCATTTCGGCTATGATCCCGAACGCACGATCCTCAAGGGCGTGACGCTTACCGCCGAGCCGGGACAGACGGTGGCGATTGTGGGCTCCACCGGGTCGGGCAAATCCACCATCGGGCGGTTGCTCTTCCGGTTTTACGATGTGAACGAAGGCGCGCTCAAGATTGACGGGCAGGATGTGCGCGACGTGACGCAAGACAGCCTTCATGCGGCGATCGGCGTGGTGCCGCAGGATACGGTGCTCTTCAACGACACCATCCGCTACAACATCGGCTACGGGCTGGCGGGCGCGACGCAAGCCCAGATCGAAGACGCCGCCCGCGCCGCACAGATCCATGACTTCATCGCAACGCTGCCGGATGGCTATGACACGACGGTGGGCGAGCGGGGCCTAAAGCTGTCTGGCGGGGAAAAGCAACGAGTGGGCATTGCACGTACGCTGCTCAAGAACCCGCCGATCCTGTTGCTTGATGAAGCAACCAGCGCGCTCGACACCGAAACCGAGACCGAAATCAAGGATGCGCTTGCCGCCGCAGGTGAGGGGCGCACGGTGCTGACCATCGCGCATCGCCTGTCAACGATCGCGCAATCCGACAAGCTCGTGGTTCTGGAAGCTGGGCAGAGCGTCGAACAAGGCACGCATGAGGTGCTCTTGGCCAAAGACGGCCGCTATGCCGATCTGTGGCGGCGCCAGCATATCGAAGAAGACGCCTGACGCGGCGTCCCCTCGGCACGGCATCACGCCGCTCGGCCGCTCGCTTTGAAGGCGCTAGGGTGTGGATGGGGTCACAACAGGCAGAGGCTGGCGCGTGACGATGCGGGCTGTATTTGAGTATTTTTATCCAAAAGAAGCAGGTGGTCGCGCCCTTTCTTCTTTTGGATCCAAATACTCTCGCCGAAGGCTGTCCTGCGTATAGGACAGCGCCACGTTTTCAGTCTGATTTGAGGGGAGTGTTTAGCGCCGCGAGGCGTAGGTCTCTTAGAAGAGAGAAGGGGCCGGGTGTCTCACACCCGGCCCCTTGATTATTCGGCTGCTCTCAATGGGCCGCCGGGTGTAGGCACATATTCCAGTTCATCGAGCGTCTGAACCGGTTGGACCTTTTCAGGCGTAACAGGCGGATCCGCCTGTTCGGTCTGTGCCACTGGTTCCGGTGTGGGATCGTCAAAATCCCAGACGATCTGGGTCGCATCCGCCTGGCGGCTTTGACGATCCAGTGACCAGTCGCGCGCGGCGCGGCTGGCGCGGCCCATGGAAAGCTTGGCCAGAAGGCGTGCGAGCCATTCCGCGTAGGTCGTGGCCCAGACGCGCACCGCCAGCAGAGAGGGCGTAAGCAGCAAGGTCAGAACCGTTGCGATGCCCAGGCCAAAGACCACAGCGGTGGCGAGCTGCTTCCACCACAGCGCGGTCGGGCTGTCGACGGAATAGCCGCCTGCGGCAAAGTCCAGCGAGAGGCCAAACATCATGGGCGCGAGACCGGCCATTGTCGTGATCGTGGTCAACAAAACCGGGCGAATGCGCGCCTGTGCTGTGCGAATGATCGCCTCCACGCGGGGCATATAGCGTTCGTATTCCTGATAGGTGTCGATCAGAACAATGTTGTTGTTCACCACAATCCCCGCCAGAGCCACAATTCCCGTCCCGGTCATGATGATGGAGAACGGCTGGTTCATTACCAGCATCCCAATCAGCACGCCTGCAGTCGACAAAACCACAGCCAGTAGCACCAGAATGGCGTTATAGAAGCTGTTGAACTGCGCCAGCAGGATGATGAACATCAGCCCCAGCGCCGCTGCGAAGGCGGAGGACAGGAATTCCTGGCTTTCGGCCTGTTCTTCCTGATCCCCGGTCCATTCCCATTCGATCTGGCCGGGCAGCGGATTGCTGTCGAGCCACATCTGAGTGATCTCTGCAATCCGTTCATTCGGGTTCACCGGCAGCATACGCAGATCGCCCGCTGTCAGCTCCCCTTGCAGGTCACGGGCATCTGCACCTGTTTCCAAATCAAAGGCGGTATAGCGCGTGCCGTCTTCGCCGGTGATCGCACCTGTCTCATTCGGGCGCAACGTGGCCACGGTCACATCACGCTCTTCACCGTCGATAGTTTGCGTTTCGACCAGCTTTAGAAGGCCGGTTTCCACGTCCGCTTTCACATCGAAGTACCGCTTTTGGTCCACTCGGCTGATCTCAGCCAGCGTGGGCACCGGCGTGCGGGTGATGAAGTTTGACAACGGCACCAGACCGTCCGCTGTGCGAACTTTCAGCGTATCCAGCGTTGACAGGTACCGATCTTCATCCGGCAGGCGCACGCGGATTTCGATCTCTTCGTCTGACGTATCCACACGCATCGTGTCGAGCAGGATGCCACGGGTCACAAGCTGGACCATCGCGCCCACGGTGGCCACGTCGGCGCCGTAGCGACCGGCTTTCTCAACATCCACGTCAATCTGCCAATCGATGCCGGGCAGGGGGCGGGTGTCTTCGATCAGGGTCAGACCCGGCGTTGCGTCAAATTCGGCGCGGGCCAGCGTGGTCGCGTTGATCAGATCATCCCAGTTGTTGCCTTTGAGGCGCAGGTGCACGGGTTTGCCTGACGCGGGCCCACGGGCCAGGTTCAGGATTTCCACGCGCATCCCCGGAATGGCGTTCAGCTCTGCGGTCAACTCGTCGATGACTGTGTCGCCATCGTATTCCGCCGCCTTGATGTCTTGCATCACAACGTAATCGGTGAACGGAATGGTAAACCATGGCTGGCGCGCATCGGGGCGGTCTTCCCATGGGATGGTTTCCAGCTGGACCTGTCCGATGGTGTCTTTGGGCGCATCCGAGCCGCCGGTGTTGTTGTTCAGACCACCGTTGCCCGCAAAGGCAAAGGCCGTGTGGATGCCCGGGTGCTGCATGATGGTGTCTTCGGCTTGAGCCACCAGCGCATCTTTTTCTTCGAGCGACATGTTCCCACGCGCCAGAACATAAACAATCGCCTGTTCCGGTTCGCTTTCCACAAAGAATTCAACGCCTCGGTTGTTGTTGCCGAAATAGATCATCGTGGTGCCGACAAAGACGAACACAACGGCGATCATTGCCAAAGGCATCACCGGATTGCCCACGATGGCTTCGACCAGACGGCCAAAGGCGGAACGGCGGTATCCGGCTGTGATCTTGCCAGTGCGCTCGCCGATCACTTTGCGCGCGATCCAACGGCCGCCATTGCCGAGCCGGGTGAAGATCGCGAGGACGCCAAGCAGGAAGGCGATAACACCTGCCACCGCTGCGCCTGCAAGTGCAACAACGCCCAAGATGGCCACAAACACGGTTGTGAAGGTTGGAATGACCGAACCACGAATGTCTTGACCGTCCATCGCGCCGAACTGGGCACCGACATATTCCATTAACACAGGAACAATCATGCCAGCGCCAACGACAGGTACAACAGCTGCGATCAAGAGACCGACGTGAGCCAAGATAGGCAGGCCCGCAATTGACCCCATTTGGCCGGACATCCAGCGTTCCAGACGGCCAGTCACACCACCCATGACGGGCAAATAGACCAGGGCCACCACCAAAGAGGCAGACAGAACAAAGATCAGCGTGACGGGCAACATCCCCATGAACTCACCCGGAACACCGGGCCAGAAGAGCATGGGCAGGAAGGCGCAGAGCGTTGTCGCCGTCGAGGAAATCACCGGCCAGAACATCCGCTTGGCCGCTTCGACATAGGCCGCCATCGGGCTCGAACCCTCGGCCTGCCGTTTGTCGGCATATTCCACAACCACGATGGCGCCATCCACCAGCATCCCCACCGCGAGGATCAACCCGAACATCACGATGTTGGAAATCGAAATGCCCATGAGCGCGAGGAAGGCAAAGCACAACAGGAACGACGTCGGGATCGCAAAGCCAACCAGCAGCGAGGCGCGCAGGCCCAGTGCTGCCAGAACCACGATCATCACCAGCGCGATGGCGGTAAAGACCGAGCCTTGAAGCTGTTGCACCATGGAGTTCACAACGCGGCTTTGATCGTTTGAGGTGCCCACATCAACAGCCGCGCTCAGACCTTCGGGCCATTCGAGGCTTTCGCGTTCCACCAGCTCTTCGACAAGTGCGGCGGTGTCGATCAGGTTATAGCCCTTGCGCTTGACCACCTGCAGGGCGACGGTGCTTTCCCCGTTAAAGCGCGCGGTCCCTTCGCGGTCTTCGAACGTCAGATTGATCTGAGCCAGATCGCCCAGCGTGACCACGCGGTCACCGTTGGTTTTGACCGGCAGGTTGTAGACATCCAGCGCATCATCGAAAGACGATGGGATCTTGACCGCAAAGCTGCCTTGCGCGCTGTCGATCTCACCGGCGGCGACCAGCAGGTTGTTGTTTTGCACAACATTGATCAGCTCGCCCGCGGTGACGTTATAGGCTTCGAGCCGCAATGGGTCGATCACAACCTCAAGCATCTCATCGCGGTTGCCCGCGATGCCCGCTTCCAGAACGGCATCCAGCGATTCAAGCTCGTCCTGCAGTTGCTTGGCGACACGGGCCATGGTGCGTTCGGGCACAGGGCCAGACAGGTTCACGATCAGGATCGGGAATTCGGAAAAGTTGAATTCGTTGATCGAATAGCTTTCGAACCCGTCCGGGAAATCGGCCTCAGCGGTGTTCATCGCATCGCGCACGTCGGCCATGACCTGCGTTTTGTCCCAGCCGAATTCAAACTCCAGAATGACGGCGGCATAGCCTTCGAAGGCCGTGCCGGTCATTTTGTCCAGCCCGTCCAGATCGGCGAGCTGGGTTTCCATCGGCTTGACCAGCAAAGTCTCGGAATCTTGTGCGGAAATGCCGGGGAAGGGGACAGAGATGAAGAGCGCCGGAATTTCGATATCCGGTTCGCCTTCTTTGGGCAGGCTCACATAGCTGAAGCCGCCGACGGTCAAAGACAGAATGATAAAGGCAATGACCATCCGGGACCGCGTGGCGGCCCAGTCGACGATACCGGTCATCCGTTTGTCTCCTTGATTGTCGCGGCGACCTGTACGCCATCGGTGACATATTCCTGTCCGATGGTGATCACGTTGATCTTGTCGGGCAAGCCGGCGAGATAGACACCTTCACGCGCATCCCGCAGCAGGCGCACAGGCGCAAAGCTGACCATGCCCGCATCATCCACCAGACGCACTCCCAGGCGACCTTCGTCATCGAGGGTCATCGCGGATTGCGGTAACAGATGCGCTTTGACGCCGTCGGAGGCGATCAGGATTTCGGCGGTTTGGCCGTCGCGCACGCTGAGGTCTGAGTTCGGGACTTCGATTTCAACGCGGAAGGTGCGGGTTGTCTGATCCGCGGAGCGGGACAGGAAAGACACCGTGCCGCGCACTTCTTCGCCACCAGCGGCCATGCGGGCGCCCGCAAGCGCGCCGACCTTGATGCGGTTTACTTCGGTCTCCGGCACAAAGGCCACCAGCTTGATCGGATCAAGCTGTAGAATGGTGCCGCAGAGCGATCCGGGCTGCAACAGGCTGCCCAGCTCGGCAGCGTCTGTTTCCAGATACCCGGCAAAGGGGGCGCGGATTTCGAGGCGCTCAAGCTCTTTTTGCGCCGCAGCCACATTGGCAGAGGCGCTTTCGATGCTGGCGTCTGCATATTCCAGACCTGAGGCCGCCGCCGTCAGGCCCGCGCGCGCCGCTTCGACGGAAGCTTCTGCGGCGGCAACAGCGGCGTCGGCATTTTTCACGCGCGTTTCAGAGGCAAAGCCGCCTTCGGACAGGCGGCTGGCTGCGTTTTGGTTGATCAGTGCCTCGTCCAGCCGTGCAAGCGCTTCGGCTTCGCGGGCTTTGGCCTCTGGGATGCGGCTTTCGGCCTCAGTGCGACGCGCTTTGGCCTCGGCCAGTCGTGCCCGTGTTTCCGCCAGAGAAGAATGGCGTGTGCCCGGATCCAGAACACACATCAGCGCGTCTGCCTCAACATAGCTGCCTTTGCGCAACGGCTCAGAGGTCACAGTAGAAGAGGTTTCGGCCCGGACATCCACTTGACGAGAGGCTTCGGTTTGACCGCGCAACACCACCGCGCTGTCGATCACCCGCGCCTCTGAGGCGATGGCGACGACCTTAATCAGCGCTTCAGCCTCTTCTGTGGCGTCTTCGGTTGTGGCCACATCACCCGTTTCTTCGGCGATGGGCGGCTGAGCGGCAGACGCGCCTCCAGCCAAGAATGCCATTGTGCGTTCGCGATCGATGATCACAAAATACAGTCCTGCGGCGACAAGCAAAGCAAGAAGTACCGGGAATATACGCATAGTCTCTGTCCTAGAATGTTATCAGGCGCGTTACACCGTTTACGTTCTGATATAGGGATTGGTTTACCTAAACTAACCAGTTCAGTTAAATTTTTTTTGCAGAAGCCGCAATAGCGCCCGATTGCCGCATTTTTATGGCATTTGCCTGTCTGTTCACCTTGGCTTGTCCGGCTTGCGCAGCTAAACCCGGCGACAGTTTAGACGTGGGAGCGCGAGATGAGCGATACCGACAGTTTCGTCGATGAGGTGAATGAAGAGCTGCGCCGTGATCGGTTTTACGGGCTGTTGCGCCGGTATGGCTGGATTGCGGTTGTTGTGATTTTGGGGATCGTTGGGGCTGCGGCGTTCAACGAATACCGCAAAGCGCAGGCGGTTGCAGCCGCGCAGGCCTTTGGCGACAGCATCATGACAGCGCTCGAAGGCGACACAAGCGCCGATCGTGCGGCTGCCTTGCAAGGTCTGTCGACCGATAACGCCCTGTCGGACGCTGTGTTGCAGTTTCTGGTGTCAGGCGAACTGGCCGAAGACGGCGACATCGCGGGGGCCACAGAGGCGTTGCGTGGGATTGCGGCCAACAATGACGTGGCGCTGATGTATCGCCAATTGGCTCAGTTCAAAATGCTGACCTTGAACAAAGAGACGATGAGCGCGGACGAACGTCGCGTAGGGTTTGAGGCCTTGGCGGCACCGAATGTGCCACTGCGGCTTTTGGCCGAAGAACAGATTGCGCTGATCGATGTGGAGACCGGCGAGGTGGACGCAGCTATTGAGCGGTTCAACGCCATCCTCAACAATGAAGAGGCCACGCCGGGCTTGCAACAACGCGCCGTACAGGTGATTGTGGCGCTGGGTAAGGAACCAGACCTGGGGCCGTTGACGGACAGTCAATAAACAGGCGGGCATCTAGGGGGGCAGGCACAACGCATGTCACGTTTGACTGAATTTTCGCCACGTGGTGGCAGAACCGTTGCAACACTGGCCTGTGCCGGATTGGTCGCTTTGACCGCGTGCAGCGAGCCCGAAGTTGTTTTGGTGGGCAAGCGTGAGCCGATATCTTCGGTGCTGCAGACCGCGGATACCGCGGACCAGCGCGTGGCCGAAATTTCGGAAAACCAATCGCTGCCGTTCGCCGCCCCTGCATCCCAAACCAATGCGGATTGGACGCATGGCTTGGGCACGCCAACCTATCGCACACTCAACCCTGCTTTGTCTGATGCGCCTGCACTGGCGTGGTCCAACAACATCGGCGCGGGCGACAGCCGCAAATTGCGCATCACAGCCGACCCGGTCGTTGCAGGTGGGCTGATCTTCACATTGGACGCGGCGTCGCAGGTGACGGCGACCAACCTAAGCGGCCAGACCGTGTGGCAAGCGTCAGTCCTGCCATCGCGGGACAAGGATGGCGAAGCCACCGGCGGCGGTTTGGCTGTGGCGGGTGATGTGCTTTATGTCACGTCCGGCTTTGGTACGCTGACGGCATTTGATGCCGCCTCTGGCGCGGTGTCGTGGGCGCAAGATCTTGACGCCTCCGCCACCGGACGGCCAACCGTCTTTGGAAATCTGGTGTATCTCGTGGCCGGAGACAGAACCGGCTGGGCGATTGAAACCGAAACGGGCCGCATCGCCTGGCAGATCGATGCCACCGAAGATGTGGGCAATGTGCTGGGTGGTCCAGCGCCGGTTGTTGTCGATGATGTGGCGGTGTTCTCTTTTGGCTCTGGTGAGTTGCAAGCCGTGTTCCGCCGTGGCGGGTTGCGCCGGTGGGATTCGTCTGTTCTGGGCGAGCGGGCCGGGCGCGCCTTGTCAAACGTTGATGATGTGACCGGCACGCCGGTGGCGGCCAACGGTGTGATCTATGCAGGCAGCCAGGCAGGCCGGACCGTGGCGCTTGATGCGGCCAGCGGCAAACGGATCTGGACAGCGCAGGAAGGCGCGATTGACACCGTACTGCCCGTGGGCGGGTCGGTCTTTGTCGTGTCAGACCGCAACGAGCTTTTGCGCCTGAGCGCAGAAGATGGTGCGCGCATCTGGGGCACGCCGCTACCGAATTTCGTGAAAGACAGCCCACGCCGTTCGTCGCGCGTTTTCGCCAACCACGGGCCGATCCTTGCGGACGGCAAGCTGGTTGTGGCCTCGGGCGATGGGCAGCTGAGGTTCTTCAACCCCGAAGATGGCAGCCTGTTGTCCAGCGTTTCCATCCCCGGTGGCGCTACAACAGCGCCGGTTGTGGCGGGTGGCGTACTTTATCTGGTGAACACCAAAGGCCAGCTTCTGGCCTTCCGCTAATTCTCGGGCTATAGCGCCCGTCTTATCTTATGACGGGCCGCGCGCATGTCCTTTACTCTTGCTATCGTAGGCCGACCGAATGTCGGCAAATCCACCCTGTTCAACCGCCTGGTGGGCAAACGTCTGGCCTTGGTCGATGACCAACCGGGCGTGACCCGTGATTTGCGCGAAGGGCCCGCGCGTCTGGCCGATCTGCGCTTTACCGTGATTGACACGGCGGGGCTGGAAGAGGCGACCGATGACAGCCTGCAAGGCCGGATGCGCCGGTTGACCGAGCGTGCCGTGGATATGGCCGACATCTGCCTTTTCATGATTGACGCCCGCACAGGCGTGACACCAACAGATGAGGTTTTTGCCGAGATCCTGCGCAAGCGCGCTGATCACGTGGTGCTGGCCGCCAACAAAGCCGAAGGGGCGGCGGCAGATGCGGGCGTGATCGAAGCCTATAGTCTCGGCCTGGGCGAGCCGATCCGCCTGTCTGCTGAACACGGGGAAGGCCTGACCGATCTTTACGCCGCACTCCAGCCCGTTGCCGATGCGCTGGAAGAGGCCGCCGCGCGCGATGCGCCGGTCACGGATGTGGATCTGGACGAAGACGCAGAGGCAGATAACGGCGAGGTGCCCGCGATCACGCCGGAAAAACCGCTGCAAGTCGCGGTGATCGGGCGGCCCAATGCGGGCAAATCCACGCTGATCAACCAAATCCTGGGTGAAGACCGCCTGCTTACCGGGCCAGAGGCCGGGATCACGCGCGATGCCATCTCGCTGCGCGTCGATTGGGCGGATGTGCCCATGCGAATCTTTGACACGGCCGGGATGCGCAAACGCGCCAAAGTGCAGGAAAAATTGGAAAAACTCAGCGTCTCTGACGGGCTGCGCGCGGTGAAATTCGCCGAAGTTGTGGTGATCCTGCTCGATGCGGCCATCCCGTTTGAACAACAAGATCTGCGCATCGCCGATCTTGCCTCGCGCGAAGGGCGCGCGGTGGTGGTCGCGGTCAACAAATGGGACATCGAGACCGAAAAACAGAACAAGCTCAAAGAGCTGAAAGAGGCCTTTGAACGGCTCTTGCCCCAGCTCAAAGGCGCGCCGCTGGTCACCGTTTCGGCCAAAACCGGGCGCGGGCTTGACCGGCTGCACGCGGCGATCCTCAAAGCCCATGACGTCTGGAACCGGCGCGTGCCCACCGCAGCACTCAACCGCTGGCTCACCGATATGGTCGGCGCGCACCCGCCGCCAGCGCCGCAAGGTAAACGCATCAAACTGCGCTACATGACTCAGGCCAAAACCCGCCCGCCGGGCTTTGTGGTGATGTGCAGCCACCCCGACAAAATGCCCGAAAGCTACACCCGCTATCTGGTCAACGGCCTGCGGCTCGATTTTGACATGCCGGGCACCCCGATCCGGCTAACCTTCCGCGGGCAGGGCGACAAAAACCCCTACAAGGGCCGCAAAAAGGCCGCCCCGTCAAAACTGCGCAAACACCTGCAAGGGCGCCGCGACTGATCAACCGCGCCGCGCCCTTGCTTCTTTTGGATTAAAAATACTCAAAAACCTGCCGCGCACCCAAGGCGCGGCAGAAGATCAGGCGAGCGTGCCATCCGCCCCAAGCACGGTCGCACCGCCCAGATACGGCGCCAACACCTCGGGCAAGCTCACAGAGCCATCCGCCTGTTGACCGTTCTCCAGCACTGCAATCAGACAGCGCCCCACAGCAAGGCCAGAGCCGTTCAGCGTGTGCACAAACTGTGGCTTGCCACCGTCGGCAGGCTTGAACCGCGCGTTCATGCGGCGGGCCTGAAAATCACCAGTGGTGGAGACAGACGAGATCTCGCGATACGTATCCTGCCCGGGCAGCCAGGCCTCGATGTCATAGGTGCGCCGCGCGCCAAAGCCCATGTCGCCGGTGCACAGAACCACGGTGCGATAGGGGATGCCCAGCCGCTCCAGCAGATCTTCGGCACAGCGCAGCATCCGCTTTTGTTCGGCGTCGCTCTCATCAGGATGCGTGACCGAGACCATCTCGACCTTTTCAAACTGGTGCTGGCGCAACATGCCCGCCGTGTCGCGCCCGGCAGAGCCTGCTTCGGAGCGGAAGCACAAGGTGTGCGCCGTCATCCGAATGGGCAGGGCGCTGGCTTCCAGCACGTCACCGGCCACCGAATAGGTCAGCGTGACCTCGGAGGTCGGGATCAGCCACATGTCACCTTCGACCTTATAGCTGTCCTCGCCAAATTTCGGCAGCTTGTCGGTGCCATACATGGCCGCATCGCGCACCAGAACGGGTGTTTGCATCTCGGTCAGACCGTTGTCACCCACATGCGTATCGAGCATGAACTGCGCCAGCGCCCGGTGCAGACGCGCCACAGCGCCCTTGAGCATCACAAAGCGCGCGCCAGAAGTCTTGGCCGCCGTTTCAAAATCCATCGACGGGGCCACGCCCGCGATGTCAAAATGCTCTTTGGGTTCAAAATCAAAGCTGCGCGGGGTGCCCCAGCGGCTGATTTCCACATTGTCGTCTTCATCCGCCCCGTCCGGCACATCTTCGGCCGGCAGGTTGGCAATGCGCGCCAGCGCATCGGTCAATTGCGCATCCAGCGCATTGGCCTCTTCGCGCATCTGGGCCACTTCGGCCTTTTTCTCGGCCACCAGCGCGCGCAGACGCTCAAATTCCGCCTCATCGCCCCGACCTTTGGCGGCGCCCACCTCTTTGGAGGCTTTGTTCTGATCGGCCTGCGCGGTCTCGGCGGCCAGGATCTTGGCGCGGCGCGCTTCGTCGATGGCGAGAATGTCGGAGGAGGAGGCCGCATCTCCCCGCCGCGCAAGGGCGGCGTCAAACGCGGTTGGATTTTCGCGAATGGCGCGGATGTCGTGCATTGTCCCGTCTCCGAGTAAGTGTGAATCGTGCGCGGTGTATAGAGCGGGACGCGCGGCAGGGCTAGGGCGCGTGTTTTGGGGGTGTCGCAAGCCCGTCCCGGACCTGATCCGGGACCTCTCTGCCCAAAGCGCGCCCAACCGCCAAGAGGCCCCGGGTCAAGCCCGGGGCGAGGTTATTCGGGGTTGTCGGGGTCTTGTCCGATGGAGCGTTGCCAGGCGCGCCATTGGGTGCGGAAGTCTTGGAAGTTAAGTGTTTCCTCCGGCCAATGGTCGGGGCGGGCGCAACCCTCTGGCAAGGTCACGCTGCCGTCACCAAATATGTCCGACACATGATCCGCGATTTGTGGTACATTGGTGAAATCAACAAGGATAACCATAGCACCTCTAAGTGTAGCTGTGGTTATCCTTGTTACATCATCAAAATTCGCCGCTGAGAGGTTTGCCCCCTGCAGCTTCGCCTGTGAGAGGTGTGCCCCCTGCAATTCCGCCCCTGAGAGGTCTGCCCCCCGAAAAGACAGTTTCGACAAATGTAACCCTTGCAAATTGCATCCTGCGAGTGAAATCGCCGGAAGCACATCTTCGTCCTGCAACCAGTGTCGAATGCGGCCCAAAGACTGTGCCGCCGTTTGCATATCAGATCGCGCGGGTTCAAGGTTTTGAGCCCAACGGCGCAACTCTTCAGGCGTGGCCTCTTCCGGCGGTTCTTTCGCTGGGTACTCTCGGCTCAACTCCCGCAGATAGACGCTCAGCAAGCGGGCAATACGTTTCGCCGCGCCATATTCGTCTTTGTATTCTCCAGCTAACCCTTCCAGCCGGTCGATGGCCGCATTCCGGCGAACAATGTCATCCTTCCAGAAGTCTTGATGCCTCTTTCCACCGTTTCCGTCAGGAACCGGGTTCGTCACTTGCCGCTGCGCGTGCAACTCCTGCACCGCCGCGTCGATCTTTTGGTTGAACAGCGTCTCACTCGCCGTCTCAGTTGCCTTTTGGGTCAGGCGCAGGCGCAGCAAGGTAAAGGGCAACGCAATGACGGCACCCAATGTCGCGGTCAGCGCGGCGATGCGCACAACATCAAATCGCAACAGATCTCTGTCGGCTTGAAGCGGCTGAAACGGCGCGGCGATGACGTGCCAGATCAGCCAGAAAAGGCCGCCTGTCAGCGATAGGAACACGCCTCCATAAAGCAGCAAGGCCACGGCAAACAGGCCGCCATCCAGCCCCTGAAGGCCAAAGCGTGCGCGCACATCATCCAACCACGGCGTCTTGATCGCAGGCCGGTCGCGATAGATCAGCCAGACACTGCCCAGCAGACACGCCAGTGCGAAAATGGGCCAGAACACGGCGGGGGCGAGAGGGATGGCAATCGTCGTCATCCCCGCACCATGCCTCAATCCACCCGCTCATACCAGAGGTTGAATCACTCCCCCAGCGTCTCCTGCACCCAGCCTTGGACGCGCACGGCAAAGGTGGAGGCTGCGTTGGCGGCGGATGTCGCGGCTGTGACGTGCCATGCGCCGTCAATCTCGCGCAGCACAGGCGCGCCGGAGAAGCCGTGGGTGGTGGGGCAGTCGATGCGCAAGAGCTTTGGGCCGTGTACCGGCGTGGCCGGGCAGGGGCCAAAGACGGAGGCGATGTGCGGCCTGTCTGACATATAGCCCGCCATCGCAACGCTGCGCGGGGCCAGCGGGGTCAGCGGCAGAGGGGCGACCTCGGATATCGGGGCATCAAGGCGCAACAAGGCAATATCATGCGGGATGTTGGTGACGGTGGGGCCGGTGTAGCTGGGGTGGTACATCACCTCGGCTATGGCGCGGGCGGCCACGTAATCGCCCCTGTCCCAACCGGCGACAAAGCGCATGGTGTCGCGCAGGCGCGGCTCCATCGGGACGCAATGGGCGGCGGTCAGGATCATGTCGGGCGCGACCAGCGTGGCCGAGCACATATTGCGCGTGCGGTAGCCCGCATTGTTGAGCCGTCCGATGGCCGACAGCACCGCATCCGGCAAAACCTGAGCGGGTTGAGCGCCCGCCGGAGACGCGGCAAGCGCGACCAAGGCGCACATCCATGCAACGATTGACCGCATTGCGACTTGCACCGCCCCCGTCCAGCCCATAATTAGAGCGAAATTCCGGGGCCGATGCCCTTTTCTGAACGAGGACATCCCGCCAATGGACGCCATCGCACAATTTGTTCCGCTGATCCTGATCTTTGCGATCATGTATTTCCTTTTGATCCGGCCACAGCAAAAGAAAGTCAAAGAGCATCAGGCCATGGTTTCGGCCCTGCGCCGTGGGGATCAGGTTGTGACACAGGGCGGGCTTATCGGCAAGGTAACCAAGGTCAAAGACGATAACGAAGTCGAGGTTGAACTTGCAGAAGGCGTGAAGGTGCGTGTGGTGCAAAACACCATCGCAACCGTTCTCAGCAAAACAGAGCCGGCCGACAAGTAATGTTGCAAATCGAGGCATGGAAGCGGGTCGTCATTTGGGCCGTCTGCGCGGTCGGGCTCTTTTTGGCCATGCCCAACGCATTTTACACAAACGTCGAAAAGCACAACGACGCCGCCCAGGCGATTGAGCTGGGTGCGGATACGCCGGACAATCAGGCCGATCTGGGGCTGTGGCCCACGTGGTTGCCATCGTCTTTGGTGAACCTTGGGCTTGATCTGCGCGGTGGGGCGCATCTGTTGGCTGAGGTGCAGCTGTCGGATGTTTACGCCTCGCGGATGGAGGCGATGTGGCCAGAGATCCGCGATGCGCTGCGCCCCGAACGCGCGACGATCGGCACGATCCGGTTGCAGCCTGGCCCGGAAGATGAATTGCGTATCCGCATCAGCGAACCCGCGGGGATGCAGCGGGCACTGGCCGTTGTGCGCGATCTGGCGCAGCCTGTGCAGACACTGACTGGCGTTGGCTCCACCGACATCGAAGTGCGCGCCAACGGTGAAGACATGATCGTTGTCACGCTGAGCGAGGCGGAGCGGCTGGCCAGTGATGAACGCACGCTGTTGCAATCGCTGGAAATCGTGCGCCGCCGGATTGATGAGGTGGGCACACGTGAACCCACGATCCAGCGTCAGGGCGCAGATCGTATCCTTATTCAGGTGCCGGGCATCGGGTCGGCCTCTGAGCTGAAGGCGATCATTGGCACCACGGCGCAGCTGACGTTCAATCCGGTTGTGAATTTCACCACCGATGGCGACGCAGTGCCGGGTGTAGGCAACAAAGTGTTGCCGGGCGTCGAGGATGAAAACGAGTTCTACATTGTTGAGGCGGCCCCGGTTGTGACTGGCGAAGATCTGGTTGATGCGCAGCCCAGCTTTGACCAGAACGGCAATCCGGCGGTGAACTTCCGCTTTAACACCGCAGGTGCGCGGCTCTTTGGCGATTACACCGCCGACAATATCGGCACGCCTTTCGCGATTGTGCTGGATGACGAGGTGATCAGCGCGCCGGTGATCCAGGATCACATTCCAGGCGGCTCTGGCATCATCACGGGCCAGTTCACGGTGGAAGATTCGACAAATCTGGCGGTTCTGCTACGGGCCGGTGCCTTGCCCGCTGAACTGACCTTCCTCGAAGAGCGGACCATTGGCCCGGAGCTGGGCCAAGACAGCATTGACGCGGGCAAGGTTGCCACGATGGTGGCCTTTGCCGCTGTGCTGGTCTTTATGGCGCTGAGCTATGGTCTGTTCGGGATCTTTGCCAATATCGCGCTGATCATCAACATTTGCCTGATCTTCGGGCTGTTGTCGGTCATTGGCGGCACCCTGACCTTGCCTGGGATTGCCGGGATCGTGTTGACCGTTGGTATGGCGGTGGACGCCAATGTTCTTGTTTTTGAGCGTATCCGCGAAGAGCTGCGCACAGCCAAGGGGCCTGCGCGGGCGATCCAGCTGGGCTATGAAAAGGCGCTGTCTGCGATCATCGACGCCAATATCACCACCTTCATCACGGCGGTGATCCTGTTTGCCATGGGCTCCGGCCCGGTGCGCGGCTTTGCGATCACGTTGGGGTTGGGGATTTTGACATCCGTCTTTACGGCGATTTTTGTAACCCGCCTGATGGTGGTGATGTGGTTCGAACGCCGCCGCCCCAAAACGATTGAGGTGTGATATGCGTCTGCGTCTGGTTCCTCAGCAAACAAACTTCGATTTCTTTTCCCGCTGGAAGCTGTGGCTGGGCTTGTCCGGCCTTTTGATGGTGGCGGCTTTTGCTTCGTTCATGTTGCAGGGCCTGAACTTTGGCATCGACTTCCGAGGCGGCACAACCATCCGGACCGAAAGCGCCCAACCCATTGATATTGGTGTCTATCGCCAGTCGATGGAGCCTTTGGGGCTGGGCGATATTTCGATCACCGAAGTGTTCGACCCGACCTTTGACGCTGACCAAAACGTAGCGATGATCCGTATTCAGGCCCAGGAGGGGCAGGAATCGGTCAGTGCAGACACCGTGCTGGACGTGGAAGCCGCGATGAAGGTGGTGATCCCCGATATCAATTTCGTCTCCGTAGAATCGGTTGGGCCCAAAGTGTCTGGCGAATTGATTCAGACAGCGGCCATTGCGGTGGTGCTCGCGATTGCGGCGGTTCTGATTTATATCTGGCTGCGCTTTGAATGGCAGTTTGCTGTCGGCGCAGTGGCAGCGCTTGTGCACGACGTTGTGCTGACCATCGGTGTCTTTTCCGAGCTGCAAATCCGTTTTGATCTGGCAATCATCGCGGCACTTCTGACCATCGTGGGCTACTCGCTCAACGATACCGTGGTGGTCTTTGACCGCGTACGGGAGAACCTGCGCAAGTATAAGAAGAAAGACCTCAAAGAAGTCCTCAACCTCTCGATCAACGAGACCCTCAG